>CALVOS010000080.1 GCA_944350325.1 uncultured Bacilli bacterium
GGGACTACGACCTCCATGCCCTCCGGGAGGCGGTCGCCGTCGTCCTCCAGAAGAACACCCTCTTCAAGGGAACGATCGCCGAGAACCTCCGCTGGGGGAACGAGCACGCGACCGACGAGGAGCTGAAGGAAGCCTGCGACATCGCCCAGGCCTCTGGCTTCATCGAGGGCTTCCCTGAGAAGTACGACCGCATGATCGTCCAGGGCGGCACGAACGTCTCCGGCGGCCAGAAGCAGAGGTTATGCATCGCCCGGGCGCTCCTGAAGCGTCCAAAGATCCTCATCCTCGACGACAGCACGTCCGCCGTGGACACCCACACGGACGCCCTCATCCGCCAGGGGCTCGCGACGAAGTTCCCCGGCACCACCAAGTTCATCATCGCCGAGCGTGTCCTCTCGGTGAAGGATTGCGACCAGATCCTCGTCATGGACGACGGGAAGGTCATCGCCAAGGGCACGAACGACGAGCTCATGGAGAGCTGCCCGCTCTACAAGGAACTCTACGAGTCCCAACTGGGAGGAGGTGACTTCGATGTCCAAGGTGACTAGGACCCAAGGGAAGGGAAGGAACTACCTTTCCATGATCGGGCGCGTCTTCCGCGTCGAGGTCAGGACCTACCCCGTCCGCTTCACCCTTGCCTTCCTCTGCATCATCGTCGCCGCCGTCAGCACGGTGTTCGCGACCATCTTCACCGGCGCCGTCATCGACCAGTGCATCACCCCGATGGTTACGAAGACCACCGAGTGGATTCAGGCCGGCCAGATCGGGACGCTCGACCTTTCCGCGGAGTACACGCTCCTTGGGATCCTCGTCGGCGTCTTCGTCGGGGTCATGGCTATCGGGCTCACCTGCGACTACTTCTACCAGTACCTCATGGCCTACGTCGCCCAGGGCACCCAGAAGGTCATCCGCGACCAGCTCTTCAACCACATGCAGGACCTCCCCGTGAGCTACTTCGACAGCCACACGAGGGGCGACATCATGTCCATCTACTCCAACGACGTGGACACCCTGCGCGAGGCCCTCTCTCGCAGCTGGCCTATGGTCGTCAACAGCAGCGTGACGATGATCGCCGTCCTCGTCACGATGTTCCTCACCAACTGGCTGCTCGCGATGTGCGCCTTCCTTCTCGCTATCCCGACCATCTTCTTCAGCAAGGCCATCGCCAGCCGCTCCTCGCGCCACTTCATCGGCCAGCAGAGGGCGCTCGCCGAGGCGGACGGCTACGTCGAGGAGCTCATCAACGGCCAGCGCGTGGTGAAGGTCTTCAACTACGAGGAAAGGAACAAGCGGGCCTTCGACAAGGTCAACGACGCCCTTCGCGTCGAGGCGACCAAGGCGAACCGCTACGCGAACATCCTGATGCCGGTCGTCAACCAGTTCAGCTACGTCCAGTACATCGCCATCGCCCTGATCGGGGTGGGGCTCATCTTCGCCAACCAGGAGAACCCGGATCTCTTCGCCTCCATGGGGCTCGGGACCGCCCTCACCACCGGCGTCATCGTCGAGTTCCTCCTTCTCTCGCGGAGCTTCAGCCGCCCGATGGGCCAGTTGGCGCAGCAGACCAACTCCATCGCGATGGCCTTGGCGGGACTCGTCCGCATCTTCGAGCTCGTGGACACCCCCGCGGAGCAAGACGACGGCTACGTCGAGCTCGTGAACGCGAAGGAAGGCCCCGACGGGAACCCTGTTGAGGTGGAGGAAAGGACGGGCCGGTGGGCGTGGAAGCACCCTCACACGGACGGGTCCCCGACCACCTACACCTGGCTCAGGGGGAAGATCAACTTCTACGACGTCGACTTTGGCTACGTCCCGAACAAGATCGTCCTCCATAACATCACCCTCTACGCGGAACCGGGCCAAAAGGTCGCCTTCGTCGGCCCGACCGGCGCGGGGAAGACCACGATCACCAACCTCATCAACCGCTTCTACGACATCGCCGACGGGAAGATCCGCTACGACGACATCAACATCAACAAGATCAAGAAGGCGGACCTCCGCCGCTCGCTCGGGATGGTGCTCCAGGAGACCGAGCTCTTCACGGGGACGATCAAGGAGAACATCCGCTTCGGGAAGCTCGACGCGACCGATGAGGAAGTCGTCGCCGCGGCGAAGCTCGCCAACGCCGACCGCTTCATCCAGCAGCTTCCGCAGGGCTACGACACGATGCTCGTGAAGGCGGGCCTGAACCTCTCCCAGGGCCAGCGCCAGCTGATCGCCATCGCCCGCTGCGCCATCGCAGACCCCCCGGTCATGATCCTGGACGAGGCGACCAGCTCCATCGACTCCCGCACCGAGGAGATGGTCCAGAAGGGCATGGACGCGATCATGAAGGGGAGGACCGTCTTCGTCATCGCCCACCGCCTCTCCACGGTCAAGAACTCCGACGTCATCATGGTGCTGGAGAACGGGCGCATCACCGAGCGCGGCTCCCACGACGAGCTCATCGCCCGCCAGGGGAAGTACTACCAGCTCTACACCGGGAACGCGATCAAGCAGTAGCGATCCCTCATCCGCCCCTCAGCCGTCCATGGGAAATCCGTGGACGGCTTTTCTTTCGTCATTGGGAAGACGATGGACTTTTTCCTCTTGGCAGGTTGCCATGTTGTAAGAAAAATGCTCGCCAACTTGTAAAGTAAATCCTTGCCAAGTTGCTAAGTAAAATGGCGCCAACTTGTAAAGTGTAATTGAATTTATCCTTATTTATCGATAATCTACGAATTAGGAGGATCCCTGCGATGGAGTACATTGCCCGTGTGTTCGACGACATTCTTGAGGAAGCCCTCAGGACGAACGGGGCGGTCTACGTGACGGGCCCCAAGTGGTGCGGGAAGTCGACCACGTGCGCTCGGCACGCGAGCAGCGTGCATGACTTCGGGGCCCTTGACTCAGATAGTGCGATCCGCCTTGCAAGGCTATCCCCGTTGGATTTCCTCAGGAACGGGGAGCGGCCCATGCTCCTCGATGAGTGGCAGGTCGTCCCAAGGTTATGGGACGCCGTCAAGCATGAGGTCGATCGCTCCGATCGCCTGGGAAATTTCATCCTGTCCGGGAGCGTCACGGTCCCTGAGGAAGAGATCCGCCATACCGGGACCGGCAGGATTGCGAGAAGAAGGATGCGGACGATGTCCCTTTTTGAAAGCGGCGAAGGGGAGCACACAGTCTCTCTTTCCTCTCTTTTGTCCGGGGAAAAGGCGACATGCTTCAGCCCCCTTCGCCTCACGGACTACGCCCGTTTGATCTGCCGGGGAGGATGGCCTTCCGCGGTCACGCACAAGGAGGCGGGATTCTCCCTCGCACGCTCCTTCTTCCAGAACCTGGTCGCGATGGATATGTTCCCCGCCGGGCGTGGAAGGGCGGAGAGAAGCGAGAGCCTCGCCGAGTCCTTCCTCCGGGCCTATGCGCGAAGCGTCGG
Organism: uncultured Bacilli bacterium; assembly: GCA_944350325.1. Lineage (GTDB taxonomy): Bacteria > Bacillota_I > Bacilli_A > RFN20 > CAG-826 > UBA4951. The sequence goes on from CALVOS010000080.1 coordinate 3,416, forward strand.
CTCCTCCCGCGCGGTCTCCGCGATCGCGGAGGATATCGGGACGAGCCGCCCCACCGTTGACCGGCTCATGGCCGCCCTTGAGAACCTATATGTCTCGGAGGACCTTGCCGCATGGAACCCGAACCTTCGGAGCAAGACGGCGATTCGCACCTCCCCCGTCCGCCACATGACCGATCCTTCGATCAGCGCGTCCGCGCTTTCCGCTACTCCGGAATGGCTAATGGGGGATATCCGCACGTTTGGCCTGTTGTTTGAAGAGCTTGCCGTGAGGGACCTCCGAACATACGGGGAGGCGCATGGGGCAAAGGCCTACCATTACCGGGACAAGGCAGGGCGCGAGGCGGATCTCGTTCTCCAGTTCCCGGACGGCCGCTGGGCGCTCATTGAAATCAAGATGAGGGAGCAGGAAGCCATCGACGAGGCGGCGAGGAACCTCATCCGCCTGAAAGAGGACATCGACGAGCTCCATCAGCCAGCCTTCCTCATGGTCGTAACCCACGGGGACGTGGGTTTCCGGAGGGAAGACGGGGTGTATCAGATCCCCCTTGGTTGCCTCAGGCCTTAAGGACGAAAAATAGATAAATGCGTCATTTTTCAGATATGTAGCACCAAAAATGTATTTTATGGGCTGAAAACATATCCAAAAAATGTGTTTTAGAGGCACCAAAGGCATCCAAAAAATGTGAAGCCCACCGCCTCTGGGAAGGGTTTCTACATGCTTCTGGGGGTAGAAGGGGCGAAGGGGCCAGGCTCCGCTTTATCCCAGAAAGGCCTTTTCTCTTCGGGCTACGTCATCCGGGATCACTTCGGAAACCGACTGGTGACCATCGCGCGGAAAGGGAACGAAATCGTCCTCTCGAAGAACATCACGAAATACTCGGTCGAGAAGACGGACATGGACCTTTCCTGCGTCTGGGGGCACGTCTCGTCAGACCGAAGCAAAAGCACGTGCATTTATTTCCTTAGGAAGGAAGGTGCGAAGGATTCCCTTCTGGCGTTCCAGGCCTTCCGGGTTATCGGTCTTCCTTACGTGAAGGAGTGCCGGTGCGCCTCGCTGGTGCTCTTCCAGGAAGTCAGCGAGGCCCTGCCTCTCGCCTTGCCCATGATCTACTCCCTCTTCCTTTGATAGAGGGTGAATTCGTTTCGCGCTTCCTCTTTTCAGGGCGATGGATTACTTTTACGCCCATGAGCAAAACCACACTTCTTTGGATTCGTCCTGCCCTAGTCCTCCTCCTCGACCTTGCGGCGGCCGCGCTTGCCTTCGTGGGCATCCTCGGGTTCTTCGTTCCCTTGGGGGGATCGGGGTTCATGACCTCGGAAGGAACGGGGTGCTTCCGCTACTTCACCGTGGACTCTAACCTGCTTCTTTTCCTGGTGTCCCTCTTTCACGCGGGGCTCATGGGATGGAAGCTCTTCCGCCCGGACTGGGAAGTCCCGGAGTGGGGCACGATCGTCCACTTTGTCGGGGTGGTCGCGACCACGGTCACGTTCCTTACTGTCATCTGCTTCCTCGGGCCCACCCAGGGCTGGGGGATGATGTACCTTGGGACGTCGCTATATCTTCACGCGCTCGCGCCAATCGCAGGAATCCTCGCCCTTCTCCTTTCCCTTGGGAAGATGAGGACGAGGTTCGCGCCCATCGGCCTCTCCACGGTGATCCTCTATGGGATCGTCTACCTGGTCATGGTGGTCGCCCTCGGCCCTCTGAACGGAGGATGGGAGGACTTCTACGGGTTCAACCGGGGCGGGTACTGGCCGATCGCCCTCCTGGCGATGCTCGCCGCGACGGCAGGCATCTCCTACGGCCTCCATTACCTTAGGAAGCTGATAGACAGCCTGGTCCCCCGCCCTTGAGCCTTTTCAAGACCTTGGCGACCCCTCTTCCAGACAAGCAAACCATGCAGGGATTAAACACTGGTCTTTTGTCGTGGGTAAAAAACCTGTCCGGAATAAGTACCAAAGGGCGAGTTTGAACCATGTTGAATTTTGAGCCGGCTATATTGCAACCGTGATCGCGGGAACGGCGCGGAAAGGAGAGACGCATGGCCATCATCAGCAAGACGCCGGATCTCGTGGCGCTCGAACGTGCCCTATGGACGGAAGGAAAGGAGTGCCGCAGGCTTCTCCAGGACCTTGTTCCCGGGCTGAGCGGAGGACCTCAAGAGGAGCCCAACATCGTCTTCGACGACGATGTGATCAGAATCCATTACCAGGGTCGGGAGTCCCGGCTCTCGCAGAGGTTGCTCCTGGGCGTGGTCCGTCGCCTTCTTGAGGCAGGGAAGTTTGCCCTCGCCTACTCGCTCGCCCTCCTCTACGACCTCGACATGGGCGAGGAAATCATCGCAAGGGCCAGGGAGATGGCGGACCGCAGGGACGAGATGGCCATGAGCGCGCTCGACGCTGTCCTGACCGCCCAGGGAATCCTGAGGGAAGGCGGGAGCCTCGAGGCGGCCTACCGGAAGCTTCGCGACTCCATCGCCTGGGAACGTCGTTCCCTGGAGGACAGCCGGCTCAAGAAGGAGTACGACTCCGTGATCGACGACTACAAGGGTCTCTCCGTCGACGGGACGAGGCTCGGCGAGTACCGCGAGAAGGACGGGAAGAAGGAAATCGTCCTCTACCTCGCCGCGATCCTCCCATCCAACGCCATGAACCCGACCACTTGGAACACCCGCATCAACACGCCTGAGGGACGGGAAGAGGTGTGCTCCGTCTTCGCCCACGAGTACTTCCACTTCCTCCACCATGTCTACGCCCTGTCGCGGAACGCGGGAGGGGAGATCGTCCGCGAAAGCCTCGCCACCTACTTCCAGCACGCCCGCGACAAGGAGGCGGGGAGGATCCATAAGGACCTCGTCGAGTACTGCGGGATCCACGATCCCTACGTCTACCCCTACTCGGGCGCCCTCCAGCTCGAAGGGACGACGGCCCAGGAAAGGACCCCCGTCACGGCATGCTGCTCCAAGCCTCGCCTCTCTGGCGACCTCTTCTTCCGCGAGGTCTTCCTTGAAAGCGCCGAGGAGTGCGACGTCCTCGGCTCCGCGCAGAGGCTCCTCCTGCACCGCCTGGACGACGGGCGTCCCGGAAGGCTTGTCCGCACCCGCAGGAACGGGAACGGGGGCATCCTCTTCGCGAACTGGCTCAACGACTTCAGGGCCTATCTTATCGCGGGAGGTAAGAAGCCGAGGACCGCGAGCAGCTACCTATCCTACGTGAGGGCCTCAATGGGTCTTCTCGCGGGAGGAACCCAGGGGCGGACCTTCACCTCCGGGGAGCTCCTCGCGCTTGCCAAGAGCGCCATCGCGGACACCGAGAGGGAAATCCCCATCGCCGTGGACTTCGGGAAGCTCCGCACCCTCCAGTCCCGCCTCTCCGCCCTCCGTTCCTTCCAGGACTGGCTGAGCCGCCAGTAAGGACTGGACGAAAAGAGAAATGACCTCCAAGGACCACCCCCAAAGCGGCCCTTTTTACCGAAATCCTTAAAAAGACAGGAGATTTGATGTCTAGAAAGTTGCTTTACTCCTCTCGTGCCGAGGGGAAGCTCATAGGGGAATCGGAAGACACCATGAGCCCTCCCGAACCGCTGGAGATTCCCGTCTCATTCGAGTCCTCCGGCTCGGAATGTCCCGACTGCCGAGGCTTCGACCACTTCGAGCAGGCGATCCGGTCTTCCCTTGGGGAGGAATCGGAAACCGAGTTCCAGGTTTGCTTTTACAACGCGATGCTGGCCCGCTACCATGGGAGGGTGTTCCTCCTGGACGGGAGAGCGGCGCCCTACGACGACCTCTGGCAAGGGGAATACCTCGAGGGCAAGCCCTATACCCCTGTGACGGAAATCGTCTTCACTAGGAGGGACCGGAAGACGGGGGAAGTCCTGGAGACGCTCCGGATGGAAAGCGTTCCCGGCATCATCCACGACCTCGTGAAGGAATTCGGCCCGGAGATCAGGAAGCCAAAGGAGGATAGCCCCCGCTCGGTGGATGACCTCCCCTTTGATGACCTCCCCTTCTAGGACTAAAATTCGCCCGACTCCGGAGGTTTTCCCTATGGAAGAGAAGCTGACTGACCAAGAGGCCGCGCGCCGGGAGAAGCTGAAGGCTCTCCGGGAGCTCGGCTACGAGTCCTATGGGGGGAAATACGAGAAGAGGGACGACGTGAAGGACCTTCTTGCCCAGGGGGAGGGAAAGGGCGAGGAAGAGCTTCTTTCCTCGCCCATCCGCGGGAAGACCGCCGGGCGGATCATGTCCCTCCGGAAGATGGGGAAGGCCTCCTTCTTCCACCTCAAGGACCAGGACGCCTCCATCCAGTGCTGGATCGCCAAGGACGTCGTGGGGGAAGAGAACTACCAGGCATTCAAGCTGAGCGACCTCGGGGACATCGCCGGGGTCGAGGGGACCCTCATGAGGACTAGGACGGGCGAGCTCACCCTCCGGGTGGAGAAGTACGCGCCCATCGTCAAGTGCCTCAGCCCCCTCCCGGAGAAGTTCCACGGGCTCCAGGACACGGAGGAACGCTACAGGAGGCGCTTCCTCGACCTCATCGTCAACGACTCCTCCAGGAAGATTGCCCTGACCCGCTCGAAGATCGTCAAGGGCATCCGCGACTACTGCGATTCCCTAGGCTTCGTCGAGGTGGAGACCTCCATCCTCTCGCCGATCCTCGGGGGCGCGGCGGCCCGTCCTTTCATCACCCACCACAACGCGCTGGACAAGGACTTCTACCTGAGGATCGCCACCGAGCTGAACCTCAAGAAGTGCCTCGTCGGGGGCATCGAGAAGGTGTACGAGATCGGGCGCATCTTCCGGAACGAAGGGATCGACGCGAAACATAACCCCGAGTTCACCACGATCGAGCTTTACCAAGGCTACGCCGACCTCCAGGACATGAAGGCGTGGCTCTCCGGACTCCTCCACTACCTGACCAGGGAAGTGCTCCATAAGGAAAAGTTCCTCTGGAACGGGCAGGAGATCGACCTTTCCGGAGAGTTCCCCTCCTACCAGATGGCGGACCTCATCCTCGAGAAGACGGGCATCGACTTCCGGGACGACATCCCCTTCGAGAAGGCCCTCGAACTTGCCAAGGAGCACCATCTCGAGCTCAAGAAGAGCTGGAACTCCACCGGCTACATCATGCAGGAGTTCTTCGACGAGTTCGTCGAGCCGGCCCTTGTCTCGCCCTGCTTCGTCTGCACGTACCCGATCGAGGTCTCGCCCCTCACCAAGAAGACCGCGGACCCGCGGTTCGTGGACCGCTTCGAGTTCTTCGTCGGCGGGACCGAGTTTGCCAACGCCTATAGCGAGATCAACGACCCCTTCGACCAGAAGGAGCGCTTCGTCGAGGAGCTCAAGGCCCGCGAGAGGGGGGACGACGAGGCCAACGACATGGACCTCAACTTCCTGGAGGCCCTCCAGTACGGGATGCCTCCTGCCGGAGGGATCGGCCTTGGGGTCGACCGCCTGGTCATGCTCCTGACGGAGCAAAGCAACATCCGCGAGGTCCTGCTCTTCCCCACGATGAAGGACGAGGGCAAGTAGGCGCCCAGGGCTCCTATAACTAGGTCGAGGGCCGGGGAAAGGCGACGTCCCCTTCCCTTAGGGAAGGATTTCCTTCCTGTCTTCTTCCTCAGGGCGTATAGTAGCCCACGCTTCCCGGGAAGGACGGGAGGCCACAGCTCTTATGGCCATGCGCGACATGGCCCATAGACCGAAACTAGGAGGTGCGAAATGAGGAAGTACGAGATCATGTACATCCTTCGCGCGAATCTCGAAGACGAGGCGCGCAAGGCCGAGATCGAGAAGCTTTCCAAGATCCTCGCCGATTGCGGCGCGAAGGTGAAGGAGAGCAAGGAGCTCGGGATCAAGGACTTCGCCTACGACATCGCCGGGGAGAAGAAGGGCTACTACGTCGATCTCAAGATCGACGCCGAGCCGGGCTCCCTCGACGAGTTCGTCCGTCTGGCGAAGCTTGACAGGAACGTCATCCGCCATCTCATCGTCGTCGACGAATAGAGACCGAACGGAGGAGGGGTCGAAATGCTGAACAACGTAGTGCTCGTAGGGAACATCGTTAGGGATCCGGAGCTCAGGAGAACAAAGACGGGGCAGCCCGTCGTTTCCTTCCGGCTGGCTGTCAACGACAGCTTCCGCCGTCCTGCGCCGGGCGAGGACAAGAACAAGTACACGCTGTTCATCGACTGCACCCTCTTCGGCCCCAGGGCCGAGACCCTCATGAAGTACTGCAAGGTGGGATCCACCATCGGCGTCACCGGACGCCTGGAGGCGGACTCCTACGTGGGCAAGGACAACGTCAAGAGGAACACCATCCGCGTCCATTGCGACAACTTCGAGTTCATCACGTCCTCGAAGAAGTCCGACGAGCGCATCCCCGACGCGGGGCCGATCGATCCCGAGCCGGCGGAAGAGAGGGGCGGAGCCGCTTCCTTCGATGTCACCGAGGAAGACCTGCCCTTCTGAACAAGGAGAATTCAAAAATGGCATATAAGAAGATGAGGCCGCGCAAGAAGGTCTGCTACTTCAAGAAGAACAAGATCACCCACATCGACTTCAAGGACGTCGAGCTCCTCTCCCGTTTCATCAATCCGGACGGGAAGATCAGCTCCCGCGCCCAGACCGGCACGAGCGCCAAGTACCAGCGGCAGCTCGCCAAGGCCATCAAGAACGCCCGCTACATGGCCCTTCTCCCCTACCCGGGGCAGATGGCGCGCTAAGTGTAGTTTCCCGGGCTCGATCGCCCCGGAAATCACAACAACAACCGTCATCCATGGGCCTCCTCGGCGAGGCCCTTTTCTTATGCCTTGGCGAATTGCCTAGCCTGCCAGAAACGCTTCTCAGACGGGCCCGGATCGCTTCGTGGCGAGCCCGGATAATCAAGACGGTGCCGGCGTTTTCCCGTCGCCCGGTTGCCTGGGCATGGGCAAAGGATATTTTAGGAAAGCCGTTCGCGGATTGGGGGAAACGCGGCATGATCGCCCCAGAAGGGAGAAGATTGTCACTTCGGGGACGGATGGTGTCGTATGGCGACATAGTGGGCCAAGCCGAAGCTAATTTTCCCTATTTGGCTTGGTTTTGGCGCCTTATAGGTTTATTATAATATTTTGAAGTGAAAAACAAAAAGGGGGATAACATATGCTGTTTTTCAAGAATCAGAGACCTTGTGGCGCTTGACGAAATGACGAGGCGGTGACGGCATATGGAAGGACGTTTTCTCGACAGCCGTTGGGGAAAGGTAATCGCATGCATCCTTTATTCCCTGATGGTCGTTTCCCCGCTTGTAATAGAACTTTTCGTTAATTCCTTCGATTTTTCGTCTGCCAATGGTTTCAACTGGCCCCTTTTGCTTCTTCTTAGCTGCCTTTCCATATTGCACTGTTTCGGTGCAATGACGAACATCAGCTTCATTAGCCGTTTTACCAGGATCCTGTTTTACATCATCTTCTACTTGGTCATCGGGCTGGTCTTGATTATGCGGTTCATCACCCTTTTTGACGGCACGCCCGAGCCGAGTGGACCGGAATATGCCGTCAACCTGGCCAAGGAAGCCGGATATTTTGGATTCGTCTATCTGACTAATACCCTGCTGCTGGGAATCAACGGGGCAAGCAAAAGGAAGATGTATTTCCAGAACTTCCGGTGGATATTGCTTTTTGTTTCTTCGGCTGCCGTCGTTCCGCTTATGATTGCCTTTTCCCAATACCTCGATTTCGCTTCGGTGGTAGTCATCGGATTTTTCTTCGTCGTGTTCGACGTCCTCTATTCCCTTCCCAACGGGAATTCCCTGACGATTCTCGGTCACTATCTCGCAATTTTGCTCTCCATCGTCTCGATCATCGTCGGAATCGTTATGTACGCGAACTCCATCGTTCCCCTTGTTTCGGCCGCGTTCATCTCCTTTGCTGGCTTATCGATAGGCTATGTATTTTCGATGTTCAAGGTCGTCGACATGAAGGAAAGGGAGGAAAAGGACATCGCGAATAATGAATTCTGGATGTGTTTTGGATTCCCGATCGCAATAATCGTCGTCGGAATCGGACTCGGATTCGTTTCCCTAGCGGCTTCCTGGGCCGTCTATGTTTCCATGGGCGTGTCCGTGCTAGTCGTGTATTTGATCGTCAAATATGCGCTTTTCCGCGAAAACGAAAATTACGTGAAGAGCACCTCTTATTCGTATTCTGCCTTCGACCTCCTTCCTTCTAGTTATACGAACCGCGATGCCGTCGAAGCCATCTGCAGCGATATAAACGACAGCCGTCTTTTCTGCGGTTCCTACAGTCATCAGTTCTTTGCTTATGCCCGGGCCCATCTTGAAGGGGTTTACGGCAGTAAGTTCGTCATCCGCGTCAGTTACGAAATATACAGCAGTCCGGAAGACCGCAGCCTTCCTAATAGGAGCGAGGACAGCGATTTGATGAACGATGCCTATAGGAAGGTTCGGGCGCAATTCTCGAAGCACCAAAACCTGCTGAAGCCGCCATACAGCATAGACATACGTTATTAGGCATGAATCATTTGGGCGGGCCGCCCAATGTTTCGGAAATATTAAACATTCGGAATTACCAAATTCCTATTTCCGGCGGCATTGCTTCCGGCCTGCGTTTTCCTTATGCGAGGCTGCCTGGGCATGGGCAAGGGGTATTTTGGGAAAACCGTTCGCGGATTTATGGAAACGCGGCATGATCGCCCTAGAGGGGAGAAGGTCGTCATTTCGGGGACGGTTGGGTCCGTGCGGCGACACTAAGGAAAGGCGATTGCTCTTGGAAGGACTCCTGTGGGTCCTTTTTCGTTATCAGGCCTTTGTCTTGAGAGGAAGGCGGCCTTCCTTCCGGCAATCAGGCGCTCTTCTGCCGGGTTCGCTACTCGATCGCGATCGTGACGTAGGTATCCTCGTCCTTCACCTCGACGATTCTGCCCCTCGCTCCAGATGCCACCGCCTCATCCAGCTGCTCTGGGGAAAGAACGCCGTCCGTCTTCTCCGTGCCGAGATGCATCCCCTTCCTCAGGAACATTTTCGCGAGGGGATAGGGAAGGGTGATGTTCACCTCTTCCTTCCCGCCTTCCTCGACGTGGATGACGATGGTCGGGGAGCTGCTTCTCCTCTCCTTGGCATCGTCCCTCCCGAGCAAGTAGTCCGTGCTGACCCCGTATAGGTCCGCGAGCCTCCCGAGAGTGTCGATCTCGGGGAGGCTCGTGCCGTTCTCCCACTTGGAGACGCTTTGCGGGGAGAGGGAGAGCCTCGCCCCCACCTCCTCCTGCGTCAGTCCTTTCTCCTTCCGGAGCCGCAAGAGCCTTTCGCCGAGGTTCTCCATGTCGTTTCCTCCTGCCTTCATTCTTCCCCTTCCCCGGATTTCCTCAATAACCGCCTAGGCGCGTTTCTCCCTTGCTGGTTGAATTCCCTCAACCAGCAGGGGAATCAAGGAAGGGGTCCCCGCCTCCCTGGGCGATCCTTTCTAGGTGAATCATGGAACCTCGCAATTCCCTTATTCATTGTGGAATTTTTCATAGGGGAACCACCTCCTTGGGGAAAGAAGGCCGGGAAAGGAGGAGAGTTTGGGGAGGGATCTCCCCCTTTGGAGTATCCTTTCCTCATGGCAGTCAGGAAGAACGTCCTCGAGGCAATCGGGGGAACCCCCCTCATCCTCCTCGGGAACATCATGGAGAAGGAGGGCCTCGCTTTCTCCTTGTATGCGAAGCTGGAAAGGTCGAATTCCTCCGGGTCCGTGAAGGATCGCCCTGCCGCGATGATCGTCGAGGATGCGCTGAGGAAGGGGATCCTCCGGGAGGGAGGGACCCTCGTCGAGGCCACCAGCGGGAACATGGGGATTTCCCTTGCGATGGCCTGCGCGGTCAAGAAGGTCCATTTCGTCTCTTTCATGCCGGAGAACGCCTCGCGCGAGCGGATCCTCGCGATGCGGGCCTTCGGTGCGGAAGTTCTCCTGAGCCCCGCCTCCGAGGGCATGATGGGGTCCCTGCGGATGGAGGAGGAATACCTCCTCTCCCATCCCGACGCGGCGAGGGCCCGCCAGTTCGAGAATCCGGAGAACCCCAGGGCTCACGAGAGGACGGGGGAGGAAATATGGGAGGACCTGGGAGGGAAGGTCGGGGTCTTCCTTGCCGGGATCGGGACGGGGGGCACGATCACCGGGACCGCCTCCTACTTGAGAAGCAAGGACCCTGCGGTGAAGATCCTCGGGGTGGAGCCTTCCTCCTCGCCCCTCCTGAGGGAAGGACGCGCGGGTCCCCACAGGATTCAGGGGCTCGGGGCGAACTTCGTCCCCGAGGTGCTGGACCTCTCCCTCGTGGACGAGATCGTTCCCGTGGGGGACGAGGAAGCCTACGAAGGCGCGAGGAGGCTTGCCCGGGAGGAAGGCATTCTCGCCGGCATCTCTTCCGGGGCGGCGCTTATGGGCATCCTGAAGGCGAGGGACCGCGTGAAGAAGGGGGAGAACTCGGTCATCCTTCTCCCGGACGGGGGAGAGAGGTATCTGTCTGTCGAGGGACTATATGAATAAGGAAAAGATGGAGCTCTTGGAAGGGATCCTTGGACCCGAAAGGGAGGAGGAGGGCCCCCGCCTTTCACGCGAAGGGGCGCGCGAGCTTTACGAGGACATGAGGGAGCTCATGTTCTTCGACTACTATCACAAGGACAGGGACGAATCCCTCATTGAGAAAATCCTCCAAAGGGCGGAGTCCCGTTATGAGTCCCTTCCGGAAGAAGAGGGAGGGAAGCCTCCCTTCCGGAAGTTCCTCGAGGGAATTCCTTCTGTTCGGGAAAGCCTTGAGAAGGACGTGGAGGCCATCTACGAGGGGGACCCCGCCTCGCATGGGAAGGCGGAGATTGTCCTTGCCTATCCCGGCTTCATCGCGATCAGCGCCTACCGGATCGCCCATCATCTCCTGGGCCTGGGCTTCCCCTTCGCGGCGAGGGTCATCAGCGAGTACGCCCACAGCAGGACGGGGATCGACGTCCATCCGGGCGCGAGGATCGCCCCCGGGCTCTGCATCGACCACGGGACCGGGATCGTCATCGGGGAGACTTCCGAGATCGGCGAGGGATGCCGGATCTACCAGGGGGTGACGATCGGCGCGCTTTCCCTCCGGAAGGGCAGGCTCCTCGCCGGGGAGAAGCGCCACCCGACCCTTGAGGCCAGAGTCACCGTCTACGCGGGCGCCTCGATCCTCGGGGGCGGGACGGTGATCGGGCACGATTCCATCATCGGGTCGAACGCCTTCATCCTCGAAAGCGTGCCTCCCAACAGCCTCGTGCGCGCCAAGCCCTTCGACATCGACCTCCTGCATAAGGAATAAAAACGACGGATGCGCCGAAACCCAGGGCATCCGTTTTCCTTATGAGGAAAAAGTTTGCCGAAGAAACAAGAAAAGTCTTGAGAAATGAGTCACCGGACACATAGTAAGCCGTCTTTTCGAATTAGTCGGAGGTAAAGACATGAAGAAAGCGAACATCGGCCTTGCGCTGCTCCTGGCCCTTGTGACGCTCGCAGGATGCGACCAGCAGGGAGTCACTTCCGCCGGTTCTTCCAGCGAGTCCTCCACAGGGACGAGTTCCAGCGCCGGAGATTCGGGTTCCTCGAGCACGCCGGTTGTCGAGACCCACTCCATCCTCATCGGTGAGACTGGGGGCGCGACCGTCACCCCGAGCAAGGAGACTGCCTCCTCTGGCGAGCGGATCACTCTCACCATCGATTGTCCCGAAGGGAAGGAAGTCGACACGGTCAGCCTGAGCGTTGCCGAGGTCGAGGTCACCGAGAATCCCGACGGCACCTACTCCTTCCTCATGCCCGCGGGGGACGTCACCGTCACGGTGACCCTCAAGGACGAGGTGCTCTCCTCCTACGTCCTGACCATCGATAACAAGGCGGGCGTCGAGATCGTCGACCTCATGGACAGCGGCTGGAACTCCATCACCGCGAACGGGGATGGGACCTACGATCTCAAGCCCAACGAGACCTACACCATCCTCATCGCTCCCGGAAGCGGGACGGGCGCCTATCGCGTCCGGCTCGGCGAGACGGTCATCAACGCGAACGAGGG
>CALVOS010000081.1 GCA_944350325.1 uncultured Bacilli bacterium
ACCTAGGGTCGTTTTTGCCGACGAGCCGACTGGTTCTCTGGATAGGGCAACGGGACGCCTTGTCATGGAGACGCTTAAGGAAGAGTCGCGGAGGCGCCTCGTCATTCTGGTCACGCATGATAGGTCCTTCGCCAAGGAGTTCGCGGACGTGCTCTTCCCCCTGGATGGCGGGCCAGTGGAGGGGAGGAGGGTCCTAGGGGGCGCGGGAGGAGATTCCGAGGAAGGGAGGGCAAGGAATGTCCGCTGGCTCCTTCCTCTCCTCCGGGGAGGGAGGCTTGTCGGGAAGGAGACGGCGATCATGTTCCTTGCCTCCTTCGTCAGCTATCTCTCCTTGGCCATGGCGGTTTCCTTCCATGACTCCTCCCAGAGGGTCTTCGAAGTCGAAAGCAGGAATACGATCACCTACTCCCTTGGGTCGCTCACGGAGGAACGGAAGGTGTCTCTCCCCGATAGTTCCTTGTCCCTCGTCCAGAGCCAGCGGCCTCCCCGAAAGGAGGCGGAGCGATTCGTGGGGGAGGGAATTGAAGTGCTCCCCGACCTCTCATATTTCCTCCCGGAGGGAAGCGGGTTCAAGGTCAACGGGTTCCCGCGGGAGGGGGCTTCCTTCCTTCCGGTGGGAGACCTAAGCCTCGAGGACGGCTTCCTCCCTCTCCTGCGGGAAGGGGAGGCTCCGGGAAGGGAGACGTTCGACTACCTGCTTGTGAACGAGGACATGGCGTCCTCCCTGCCTGGGAATCCTCTGGAGGCAGAGATCGAGATCTCCCTATCCTTTGAGATCGAATGGGAAGGGGCGATCGACAAGGTAGAGAGGACCCATGTCTTCCACATTGCCGGCATCATCGAGGAGTTTCCCTTCCTGGGGTCGCCTCGCTGCTACTACAGCCATGAGGCCTTCTCCTCCTTCCTGGGGGAAATCCCTCTTCCGAACATCAGCAAGGCGCGCGGAGAGAACGTCTCTGCGATATCGCTCTTGGAGGTGCTCCCCAAGGATTCCCCGTACCATTCCTATTCCTGGCTGCTTTATGCCCCCGGGGAGGAGAACCGGAGGAAACTTGAGTCGCTTTGTAATGCGGAAGGCGAGTTCTCCGTCACTTCGGATTCCCAGGAGATGAGAGAGGGGTTCCTCAGCCTCTCGGAGTCCTTCGTCGCCTTGTCCTGGCCCTTCCTCCTTGCCGAGGGAGTCGCGACCTCCTTCATCGTCGCCTCCCTTCTCATTGCCGCCTTCCTCCGGAGGAAGAAGGAGGCGGCCATCCTTCGGGGAGAAGGGGCCTCCTCCTTCTCCCTTCTTCTCCTCTATGGGGCTCCCGGTGTCCTCGCGTCCATCACGGGAGGGCTATGCACGATCCTTCTCTCGGTTCCTTTTGGGTGGGCGATCTCCGCAATCCTTGAGTCAATTCTTGGAATTCCCAATCTCATAAGGGTTCCGCTCCTTAATTTCCTTGGCACCCCGCTCCTCCTGCCCCTACTACTGCTCCTTCTTTCCGTCCTCATCCCTTGCGCGGGCGCCTTCCTTCCGCTTCGGGCAAGCCTGTCCGTGGATCTGAGCGAGGAGCTTCGCGAAGAATGAACGGAGTGGAAATCGTCGGTCTTAGGAAGGAGTTCCCTGGGAGGACCCTCTTTCACGACGCGAGCCTGGTCCTTCCGGAAAAAGGGATGGTCGTGCTTCTCGGGAAGTCGGGGACAGGGAAGAGCACCCTCCTTTCCATGGTGGCGATGCTCGACACCTCATACGCGGGATCCCTTCGCGTCCTTGGGACGGACCCCCAGTCCCTCAGCGAGAAGGAACGCGGGGACTTCCGCCTTCGGAACATCGGGATGGTCCGGCAGGAGAACGACACGTTGGACCTTGAGGACGCATTGAGGAACGCGCTTTTCCCTTCCTATGGCTCCCGGGTGGAGAGGAAGAAGGCCTTGCGAAGGGCCAGGGATCTCCTCAAGGCCGTGGGGCTCGATGGAAAGGAGCGCCAGCGGGCGAACACTCTCTCAGGGGGCGAGCGAGCCAGGCTCTCCCTGGCAAGGGCCCTTGTGAACGACCCGCGCATCCTTCTGGCGGACGAGCCGACCGGGGCCTTGGACGAAAGGGCTGGGGAGGAGATGTTCGCGCTCCTTTCCTCGGTGGCGAAGGAGAGGCTCGTCCTTGTCGTGACCCATGACGAGCGTCTTGCCAGACGCCACGGGCAGATGATCCTCCGCCTGGAGGAAGGCGGATTCCAGGCCGAGGAAACGGAAAGCCCTTCGGGAGAAACTCTCCTTGTCGCGGACGGGCAACGAGGATGGAGGCAAGCGCTTCCTTCCCCCGCCCTCCTGCTTCACGGGATGCACGTCGCAAGGGAGAAGAGGTGGCGCACCCTCCTGTTCACCACGCTCATGTCCCTGTCGCTTCTCCTCCTCGGGACCTCGCTCTTTCTTTCCCGTGAGCTGGAAAGGACGGTCGGCTCCTCCCTCGCCGGGCTTGCGGGGGAACGGGAGGTCGTGCTCATGGACAAGGGAGAGGGGCCTCGCCTTGAAAGCGCCACGGAGGGCGAGATCGACTCTCTCCTCTACAAGCTCCGGGGCTCTGCGGATTCCTGGGGCGTCGGCTATCCGGTCGATTTCGCTTCCTTCTTCCCGGACGAGCTGACGGCAAGTCTGCCCCTTGGGGAGCTCAAGGAGCACGTGTTCCAGAACCTTGACGTATCTTCCGTCGATGAGTACCGCTGGCTAGAGGACTTTCGTTCTTACTCGTTCCATCCTTCCATCCCCGAGGTGATGGAGATGGAGCATGTCGTGCTCGCCCTTCCCTTTCCGATGATGAGCTCCCTCTGCAGCGCGCTTTCCATCGAAAGGAGCTATCGCTCTCTCGGCCACTACATTGAGACGGAGGGAATGGAGATCTTCCTTCGCATGCGGAACGATTCCTGGGCGTACCACGACGAGCAGGTCCTCGTCGTGCGCGCCGTGATGGAGACGGAGGGCGACCCTTTCTTCCTTCATGAGGACCACTTCTGGAACGAGTGGATGTACGAGTTCAAGATGCGGCTCCCCTTGAGGGAGTCCCCGGAGGAAGAGGAGCCATGGCTATTGGAGAAGGCGCCCTACCTCCATCTATCTGGTCCGGAGGAGGAGGCGATCTTCATGCTCAGGGGTCAGGGGCTCCAAGAAGATTTCCTCCTGGTCCCCCCGAACAGCGAGACAGGGGACGGGGGCATCGACTTCGGGGCGAGGAGACTCTACGCTTTCTCAAGGGAGGGAGGGGCTTCCTACGAGGGCGTGCTTGAGTCCGCCTCCCGGATCGAGGGCATTGATCGCCACCGCTTCCTGAGCGGAGGCTATTCCTCCTTTCCCTCTTCCTACGCGGAAGGGTTCCTCAAGCCCTTCTTCCTCGCCGGGACGGAGGAGGCGGCGGACCTGATCGAGGATTCCGCCTCCAAGGTGGAGGGGCTGGAGGATCCCCTCCTGCTTTCCCTTCCCGAGCGCTCCGCCTCCGGCTCTTATCTTCTTCCCGCAGGGAAAGGAATAAGAATCTCAGCAAATCTTGAGGAAGTCATCGGAAAGAAACCTTCTTCTGTTGAGGAAGTCGCCCTAGGGGAGTCGCTTTGGGAACTGCTTGGAAGGCCGGAGTCCCTCCTTGCGCTTACTCCTTCCTCCGTCCGTGAGTCGGGGGATGGGTTCTTCTATCAGTACCGCCGGATCCGGCTCTACGTGACCGGCCATGTCCCGGGGGAAGGGATGACGATCCATCAAGGGCCCCACTGGGCGGAGGACTTTTTCCTGATCCTTGGGAAAGGCTCGATTGAGGAATCCCTTGCCCAGGGGATCGCCCTTTCTATCGAGGAGGACAGGCCTCTCCAGCCGTTCGTGGACTACTTTGCCGGGAACTATCCCGAGTTCTCCGTCGCCTCTCCTGCCCTTTCCATCAGCGAGAGCCTCGCTGAAATGGAGGGCTATCTTTCCCTCATGCTCACCTCCCTGGCCCTTGGGTCGTCCTTCCTTTCCTGCTTCCTCCTCTTCACGGTGTCCCGTCTTTTCGCCGAGGAGGGGAGAAGGGAGGGAAGGATGCTCTATTTCCTGGGCTTCTCCCGGGAGGAGGTGGCCAGGAATGAAAGCACGCCGCTCCTCATCCTCCTTTCCCTATCCGCCCTGGGGTCGACCGTCGGGATCCTCGGGATGGAATGGCTGATCCACGGCTACATGGACCAGTCCATCGGGGGAGGGGCTGCCTTCGCCCTTGATCCCCTGCCCCTTTTCATCCCCTTCCTCGCCTCCTTCCTTGCCTACCTCGCCTCCTACTTCGCCGGACTTCGCCAGAGCCATCGGAGGGACTTTTTGGAAGAAGGTCGATGATTCTTTTCCCATATCTTTTTTGCCAAGCGTATATTTGCCATCGGGCCGACTCGATTGCAGCGGCTTGGAAAGGATGGTTCGATGAAAGGCACCGTCAAGATGTTCAACCAGGAGAAGGGCTTCGGCTTCATCACTGGCGAGGACGGGAAGGATTACTTCTTCCATTACAGCGCGATTGCCATGGATTCCTACAAGACCGCTGAAAAGGGCGAGTCCGTGGAGTTCGAGGCGACCGAAGGCGCGCGCGGTCTCCGCGCGGAACACGTCCAGAAGCTCTAGAGAAGGGTTTCCGGGCGAAAGGCTCTCCCTAAGGGAGCCTTTTCCTTTTCTCCCTTGTAGAATTGGGACATGTCGTTTGCAAGGAGCAAGGGCGGTGTCGTCGCCTCGTCCATCACGGTCTGGGTCCTGCAGGTCGTCCTGCCCCTTCTTGCCGTCTGTATCTACGTCGTGAGCGTTCTGCCGAAAGACCCTCCATTGGATCGGACGCCATCCTTCTCTCTCGGCGTGTACCGGCTGATGGAGAAGGACGGGAATGGCTACTATGGCTATTTGAGGCTCAAGGACTACGACCCCGCGGATGCCGGGCAGTCCTTCCGCGACTACGGGAGGAGCGAGGATGGCGTAGACGGAGGGCTCATTTCCCTGGACCTTGCGCTTTTTGACGAGGAATTCGCTCTCCAGGACATCCTCCTCCGTCCGGCGGGATATCACTACGAGGAGACGGCGACCCCCTCCTTCTCGAGGATCACCTACGACTTCTACGCCCGCTATGGCTCCGCATGGGGCAAGTCCGTTTTCCTGATTCTCGAAGGATCCGTAGGGGATCCGGACTTCCGTGTGGTCCTGGCCGGGAACCTGGTCGTTGGGGAGTACGAGACGGATCCCGTCTACGTCGGAGGGCAGGACCTGGACTTTGAGGAGATTGATGAGTGATGTCAGAAGAACAGTATAAGAAAGAGCAGAACAAGGTCATCTGGGCGGCAATCGGGATCTGGATCGCCGACATCGTCCTTTGGTTCCTCATCTTCTTGCTACAGATGTTCCTGATGGAGCTCTACGTCTCCTTCGTATGGGGTTCCTCTCAGCCGGGCGGGACGCTCTATCCGCTCTTCCTATCTATGGCGACCCTTGCCGGTCTATAATCCGCTAGCCTTCTGGGGGAACCATCGGAAATGTCACTGAAAGCCGGTATCGTCGGGCTCCCGAACGTCGGGAAGTCGACCCTTTTCAATGCGATCACGAACTCGCACGTCCTTGCGGAGAACTATCCCTTCGCGACGATCAGCCCGAACACGGGAGTCGTCCAGGTGCCCGACCGGAGGCTGGACGTTTTGAGCGCGATGTTCGAGCCGAAGAAGACCATTCCCGCGACCTTCGAGTTCTATGACATCGCCGGACTCGTGAAGGGGGCTTCCAAGGGGGAGGGGCTTGGCAACCAGTTCCTCGCGGCCATCCGCGAATGCGACGCGATCGTAGAGGTAGTCCGCTGCTTCGAATCAAGCGATGTCGTGCATGTCGAGAACTCCGTCGATCCCAAGAGGGATATCGAGATCATCGACCTCGAGCTCTCGATGGCGGATCTCGACTCCGTCAACAACCGCATCGGGAAGCAGGAGGTGAAGGCGAGGGTCGCCCATGACAAGGTCGCCTCCTACGAGATGCCCATCCTCCTCGCCCTCAAGGCGGTGCTGGAGCAGGGTCTCCCGGGAAGGCTGGCCGAAGGCCTGAGCGAGGAGCAGATGACCTACGCGCGGAAGAACTTCTTCCTCCTCACCCTGAAGCCGATCCTCTACGTGGCGAACGTCGCGGACACCGACTACATGGACCTTTCCTCCTGCACGCACTACCAGACCGTTCTCTCGATCGCTCGCGAGAGGAAGTCCGACGTGATCCCTGTCTCCTGTGCGATCGAGAGCGAGATCGCCTCCCTTCCCCCTGAGGAGAGGAAGGAGTTCCTCGAGACGCTGGGGACGGAGGAGTCCGGCCTCGACAAGCTTGTCAGGGCCTCCTACCGCCTCCTCGACCTCGCGACCTTCTTCACGGTCGGGAAGGACGAGTGCCGGGCGTGGACGTTCCACGTGGGGATGAAGGCCCCTGAGTGCGCCGGGATCATTCATAGCGACTTCGAGAAGGGCTTCATCAAGGCGGAGGTCTATTCCTACGAGGACATCGTCTCCCTCGGGAGCGAGCTCGCCGTGCGCGAGGCGGGGAAGATGCGCCAGGAAGGAAAGGAATACCGGATGGTGGACGGGGACATCGTCTTCTTCCGGTTCAACGTATCCAGATGATTCGGATTGGCTACGGCGAGGACATCCATTCCCTGGTTCCCGGGGAAGGCCTGAGGGTCCTTGGGATCCCGATTCCCTTCTGCATGCGCCCTCTCGCCCATAGCGACGGGGACTTCGCGATCCACGCGGTGGCGGACGCCATCCTCGGGGCCCTTGCGATGGGTGACATCGGGAGGCTCTTCCCGGATAGCGACCCCGCTACGGAAGGGCTCGACTCCTCCCTCATCCTCGAGGATGTCGTCAGGAGGATGGAGGAAAGAGGGTTCCATGTCGGGAACGTCGACGTCCTTCTTGTCGCAGAAAGACCGAAATTCTCAACTTATATTGAGGATATGCGGGGTAATCTCGCGAGAATGCTCCATTGCGACATTCCTGAGGTTTCCGTGAAGGCGATGACGGAGGAGGGGCTTGGCCCCGTAGGGGAAGGAAAGGCCATGCGCGCGAGCTGCGTGGTTCTCTTGGAGGATTAGGATGACGAACGAAGAGCTGATTCAAGAAGCGCTAAGCAAGGCTGCCAAGGAACTGGGGAAGGAGATCGATCCCTCTTCCATCCACGTGGAGAGAAGCCGCGGGGAGGGGCACGGGGACTATGCGAGCAACTTCGCCCTCAAGCACGCGCGCGACTTCTCGATGAACCCGCGGGAGCTCGCCGGCAAGATCGCCGGGCTCGCCGTCGGGGAAGGGATCGCCAAGGTCGAGGTCGCCGGGCCGGGCTTCCTGAACTTCTTCCTCAGGAGCGAGTCCCTTGGCTCGATCCTCGATGAGATCCTTGCCAAAGGAAGCCATTTCGGGGACGGGGAGAAGAACGGCGTCAAGGTCGACGTCGAGTACGTCTCCGCCAACCCGACCGGCGACTTGCACCTTGGCCACACCAGGGGGGCCGCCCTCGGGGACGCGGTGAGCAACCTCTACCGGAAGGCCGGCTACGACGTCACCCGCGAATACTACGTCAACGACTGCGGCAACCAGGTCCGTCACCTCGGGCTTTCCCTCAGGGCTCGCTACCACGAGCTCTTTGGCGAGCCCCTCGTCCTCGGCGAGGACGACTACCACGGGAACGACCTCATCGACATCGCCAAGGCCATCCGGGAGGAATATGGCGATCGCTGGCTCAAGGACGACGAGGAGAGCGAGCGCTTCTTCGTGCGCTACGGGATCGACCACGAGCTGGCCAAGATCAGGAAGGACCTTTCCGACTTCGGCGTCGAGTTCGACGTCTTCACCTACGAAAGCGACATCCGAGGCGCGGGAAAGGTCGAGTCCGCCCTCTCCTTCCTCGAGGAGAAGGGCTATGTGTACGAGTCGGAAGGCGCGAAGTTCCTCCGCACCTCCTCCTTCCTCGACGACAAGGACCGCCCGGTGGTGAAGAAGGACGGGAACTACACCTACTTCCTCCCCGACATCGCCTATCACTACGACAAGCTCGACCGCGGGTTCGACCTGCTCGTGGACATGCTGGGCGCCGACCACCACGGCTACGTCCCGCGCATGAAGAGCGCGCTCATGATGCGGGGCGTCCCCGCCGATCGGCTCGACTGCGAGATCTACCAGATTGTCCGCGTCTACAAGGACGGGGAGGAGGTCCGCATGAGCAAGAGGACCGGGAAGGCGATCACCCACAGGGACCTCGTGGAGATGGTGGGGAAGGACGCCGTGCGCTATTTCTTCGCCGAGCGCGCCTCGGGCACCCACCTCGACTTCAACCTGAACCTCGCCCTGGAGAGGAGCAAGGAGAACCCCGTCTACTACGCCCAGTACGCGCACGCTCGGTGCTCCTCGCTCAGGAAGCTCGGCGAGGAGTTCCCCCTCAACGAGGACGCCTCGCTCCTATCCCTTCCTTTGGAAGGGACCATCCTCAAGCAGCTCGCCCGTTTTCCGAGTATGATTCAGACCGCGGCCAAGGCCAGGGCGCCCTACAAGGTCGCCGGCTACTGCCAGGAGCTCGCCGGGGACATCCACGAGTACTACCAGGCCGTGCGCATCATCGATAGGGAGAACCCGGCCCTCACGGGGGCGAGGCTCCGCCTCATCGAGGGATGCCGCGTCGTGATGAAGGAAGCGCTCGCCCTCCTGGGCGTCAGCGCTCCCGAGAGAATGTGATCAGAAGGAAGGAGAACCATCCATGAAATTTGACAAGAGCATGATCGACGTCGCCGAGGAGGCGCTCAAGGAGGAAGGCTCCGCCCTTCCCTTCCACGAGCTCTTCCAGAAGGTCGCCGAGCGTCTTGAGATGAGCGAGGAGGACAGGGCCGAGCGGATCGGCCGCTTCTATAGCGACCTCACCATCGACGCTCGCTTCGTCGGTCTTCCCGACAACACCTGGGACCTTCGCGTCCGCCACACCTTCGAGAAGTCCCGCCTCGACCTCAAGAACGCCTATAGCGACGAGCCTCTGGCCGAGTCGGAGATCGACCCGGACGACAAGAGGGACGAGGAGGAGTACGACGCGGCGATGCAGGGGAAGACCATCTCGCACGAAAGCGAGGACGGGAGCGAGGAGGGCGAGCGGCGCCCGGACGAGGACATCGCTTCGCTCGTCGGCTGATTCTTGGAAGCGCTTCCTGTGGTATAACTACAGCGCCAAACTTAAGGAGATAGAAACAATGGCTCTCGAGAACATGGTCGGGATGCTCGGCAAGGCCCAGGAAGGGCGCTACGCTGTCGGGCAGTTCAACATCAACAACGTCGAGTGGGTCGGGGCGATCCTCGACAAGGCGGAGGAGCTTCGCACCCCTGTCATCCTCGGCGTGAGCGAAGGCGCGATGCGCTACATGGGCGGCTGGAACACCGTCGTCGGCATGGTGAAGGGCTACATCCAGGACAAGAACATCACCGTCCCGGTCGCCATCCATCTCGACCATGGCTCTTCCTTCGAAAGCTGCAAGGCCGCGATCGACGCCGGCTTCACGAGCGTCATGATCGACGGGAGCCACTACCCGCTCGAGGAGAACATCGCCCTCGTCAAGAAGGTCGTCGAGTACGCCCACCCGCGCGGCGTCTCCGTCGAGGCGGAGCTCGGCAAGGTCGGGGGACAGGAGGACGACGTGGTCGCCGAGACCATGTACGCCGACCCCGACGAGTGCGTCCGCATGGTCAAGGAGACGGGCATCGACTGCCTTGCCCCCGCCCTTGGCTCCGTCCATGGGCCCTACCACGGGGAGCCGAAGCTCGGCTTCAAGGAGATGGAGGTCATCCACAACCTCGTCGGGCTCCCGCTCGTCCTCCATGGAGGGTCGGGCATCCCCAAGGAACAGATCCAGCGCGCGATCTCGCTCGGGACCTGCAAGATCAACGTCAACACCGAGTGCCAGCAGTACTGGGCCCGCATCGTCCGCGAGGTGATCGCCAAGGACCAGAAGGTCTACGACCCCCGCAAGATCATCGGCCCCGGCAAGAAGGGCATCCAGGAGACGATGACCGAGCACTGCGAGTGGTTCGGCTGCATCGGCAAGGCGGACTAGAAGAAGGAACGTCGGGAAGGGACCTTCGGGTCCCTTTCCTTTCTCAGGAGGGAACGGAATGGATCGGAAGAAGATGCTCGAGGACATGATCCTTGCCGTCCGCGGGGCGGAGAAGGGGATCCTCGCGGTGTACGGGACGGATTTCTCCGTCGAGACGAAGGAGGACGATAGCCCCGTGACCGCTGCCGACAAGGGGGCGGACGCCTACCTTCGCGAGCGGCTCCACGAGCTATATCCGGAGGTCCTCTTCCTTACCGAGGAGCATAAGGACGACCTCCGGAGGCTAGGCGCCCCCTCCCTCTTCGTCATCGACCCCGTCGACGGGACGAGCGACTTCGTCTCCAGGACCGGGGAGTTCACGACGAACCTCGCCTACGTGGAGGGGAAGGAAGTCGTGATCGGGATCATCAACTGGGTCTGCGGGCCCTACGTCTACTGGGCCATCCGGGGCGAAGGGGCCTGGCGAAGGGACAAGAGGACGGGCCTCGACGAGAGAATCCATGTCTCAGGAAGGAAGGAGGGCCTTAGGGCGCTAGTGAGCAGGAGCCACCTCCAGAAAGAGGAGAAGGAGGCGCTGGAGAGGAACAAGGAGAGGATCCTCTCCGTTGAGGAGAAAGGCGCCGCGCTCAAGCTATGCATGATTGCCGAGGGGAGCGCCGACATCACCTGGCGCTACTCCGCGGGCACCAAGGAGTGGGACACCGCCCCCGGCGAGCTTCTCGTCGAGGAGGCGGGGGGAGTCTTCCGGAAGCCGGACGGGACCCGCTACCTCCATAACCGGGAGGACGTCCATAACCGCGAGGGATATATCGCCGCGAACTCCCTGGAAATCTTCCGAATTGCCAGCTGAATGACGCGATAGCAGGCCATCGGGGCTATACTTGCCCTAAAGAAAGGAGCTTATCGATATGCTCAAGTGGTGGAACAAGACCAGCCGTCTGGTCAAGCTCATCCTCCTCATCATCCCGATCGTAAACTGGTGGGCCGTCCTCTTCGTCAGGCTGGCCGCCTTCCTCAACCATCCGAGTCTCCTGAGGCTGCTCGTCCTCATCGCCTACCTCGTCCTCGGCTGGGCCTGGGGCTTCCTCGACTTCATCTGGGTGCTGCTCTTCAACCACCTCACCTTCTCGAAGACGATGTAGGGGGCCCTCTTGAAGGAATTGCTCTCTTCCGTCGACGCGCTTCCCTCCTGGGCGAAGCTCGTCCTCATGATCCCGTTCCTGGACATCTTCTGGTGGATCTACCGGATCCTCCGCTCCATCGACAGCGGGAACGCGGTCTGCCTCGTGCTGGAGGTCGTCCTCCTCGTGATCGGCATTCCCTTCTGGTGGCTGGTGGACATCGTCTACTATCTCCTCAAGGGAAAGGTCCTGGTGTTCGAGGACCTTCTCTAGCAAGAAGGAAAAAGAAGAGGCCGGGAGACCGGCCTCTTTCCTTTGTCATCTAGGAACAGGCGCCTTTGGAAGGGAAGCCTACTTCGTCCCCTCCTCCTTCTTCCTCGCCTCTTCCTTGCGGGCGAGGTATAGATCCATCACGTCCGTCGGGACGTTCATCGACCCGTCGCAGCGGATGACCCCGGGGACCTCCTCCATGAGGATGATCTCCACTCCGGCGGAGATGTCCTCGTCGACGTAGGCGCAGCCCTCGCAGGCGCCCACCATCCTCACGTAGACGACCCCGTCCTTGAAGCCGACGTACTCGATGTCGCCGCCTTCCCTCCGGAGGAAGGGGCGAATCTTCTCAAGGACCGCCTCTATCTTCTCCTCGATCGCTTCCATCCCATCCTCCCGCGAGCAATTTCCCTCGCGCGTGGCGTAATATAGCGCGGAACGGATGCCCGCGCATTCCTGACGGCATCCGGAAGCGAGGTAACGATATGAAGAAAGAACTAGCGAAGTTCGAGGACTGGCCCTTCCGCGTCCCGAACTGGAAGAAGGTCGGGGAGAAGATCGACGCGCTGACCGACCAATTCATCCACGCGGAGGACGAGAAGAGCGCCCTCAAGGCGTTCAAGGCGATGAGCCGCTACATGGAGAAGGTGGAGGACCAGCTGACGCACATCTCCGTCCTCTTCACCCTCGACACGAGGAACCCGAAGTACGTGAAGGCGAACGCGGAGATGGACGAGAACTCGCCGGTGATCGCCGCGAAGAACCTTCGCTTCGCCAAGGCGTTGCTCGAGAGCCCCCACCGCCCCTTCCTTGAGAAGAAGCTCGGCTCCTTCCTCTTTACGATGTACGAGTACTCCCTCAAGGGCTTCGACGAGAGGATCGTCGAGGACTCCGTCGAGGAGAACAGGCTCACGAGCGAGTACGGCTCCACCATCGCCCATGCCGAGGTCCCCTTCCGCGGGGAGGTCTATAACCTGCCCCAGATGGGGAAGTTCATGGTGGACCAGGACCGGGAGACCCGGAAGGAGGCTTCCGAGGCCTACTACGCCTATCTCTCGACCATCCGCGAGAAGCTCGAGGACATCTACGACCGCCTCGTCCATGTGCGGGACCGCATGGCGAAGAAGCTCGGCTATAAGAACTACGTCGAGCTCGCCTACATCAAGATGAACCGCTTCGACTACACGCCGGAGGAGGTCGCCTCCTATCGCGAGAGCATCCATGACTACGTGACGCCCCTTGCCGAGAAGCTCTTCCGCGCCCAGGCAAGGAGGATCGGCGTCCGCGACATGCGGGTGTACGACCTCAACGTCCAGTTCCCGGACGGGAACCCCCTTCCCCGCGGGACGACCGAGGACAAGGTGGAATCCGCCAAGGTCATGTATAAGGCGCTCTCGCCGGAGACCGACCACTACTTCAACTTCATGGTGGACCACCACCTCCTCTTCCTCGACGCGAAGCCGGGGAAGCAGTCGGGCGGCTACATGACCTACTTCCCGGTCGAGAAGACGCCAATCATCTTCAGCAACTTCAACGGGACCTCCGGGGACGTCGACGTCCTGACCCACGAGTTCGGCCATAGCTTCCAGGCCTATCTTGCCGGCGACATCAAGATCCCCGAGTACCGGATGCCGACGATGGAGTCCTGCGAGATCGACTCCATGTCCATGGAGTTCTTCGCCGAGCCCTACATGGACCTCTTCTTCGACGAGCCGGTGAAGTACCGCTACCTGCACCTTGCCGACAGCATCTCCTTCCTCCCCTACGGCGTGACGGTCGACGAGTTCCAGCACTGGGTCTACGAGAACCCGGAGGCGACGAAGGAGGAGAGGAACGCCAAGTGGCATGAGCTCGAACTCAAGTACACCCCATGGAAGGTGAAGGCCTACGAGGGCTGCCCCTACATGATGGAAGGAGGGCGCTGGCTCACCCAGTCCCACATCTTCAACTCGCCCTTCTACTACATCGACTACACGCTCGCTCAGGTCATCGCCTTCCAGTTCTTCAACCTCGACCGGAAGGACCACGAGAAGGCCTGGAAGAAGTACCTCCGCCTCTGCAAGATGGGCGGGAAGTATCCGTTCCGCACCCTCCTTAAGAAGGCGGGCCTCAAGGATCCCTTCGTCGAAGGTACCCTCAAGAGGACCATCCAGCCTCTCAAGAAGGTGCTCAAGGACTACGGCATCTAGCCTTTCGAAGGACGAAAAGGGCCGCCCGCGAGGGCGGCTTTTCTCTAGGCACCGGAAATTCTATCTTTTCCCTTGCGATTTGCCGGATATCTATATCGAGAAGGACCTCTTATTCCGCCTGGCCGTCCTTCTCCCTCAGGGAAAAGGAAGCGACGAGGACGCCCTCCTCGGTGACCCTCGCGTCCACGTACCGGACCTCGCCCGGCCAGGAGGAAGACCGACCCCTCCTCTTCTTCCCAAGGGGGAGGATCAGGGAGCCCGTCTTGATTAGGATTCCCTCGCTCAGGAAGCCTTCCTCCGCGAGATAGGCGCAGATGGGCGTCCCCTCGTGGAGTAGCGCCTTCGTTATGCCGAGCCGTCTCTTCGCCTCCTCCAGGAAAAGCAGGGGATCCCCGTCCCTCCAGGGGAGGGCGCCTTCCTTTGCCCCCTTCCCAAGCGGGTAGACGGGGACGAGCGCCTCGCCGAAGCATTCGCGGAGCCCCTCCCATTCTTCCTTCGCGAGCTTCCTGTTCCAGTCGAGGAGGAGAAGCCTCGCCCCTCCAAGGTCGCGCTTCCCCAAGGAACCCCCGAGGAGACGCTCCTCCATGAGCCACTCCCTGGCCTCGTCCCATCCTACAACGAGGGCGGACCCTTCCGAAAGAAGGGAACGGATCGCTTTGTCGAGAGGTCCCTTCCCCGCGATTCCTTCCTGGGGAAGGAGGGAAAGCTCGCTTCCTCCCCCTCCCTGCAGGGAAATCGACAGCAAACTAGGAATCTTTCTCTCGTTTTCGAGAGTGATGTTGAATTCCTGACCTTGGAGGGAATCTAGCATCCCTGGGTCGCTCACCCTCCCTAGCAAGGTGTAGCGGCGATGGTCTTCCCTCTCCTCGAGGGCGAGGATGAGGGTGTCGTCCCCGAAGAGGAGGATGTCGCCCTTATGGATTACTCCCAGTACATCCTCGTCCTTCGGGATTCCGGGCGGGAGGTCGACCCAGAGCTCGTCCCCGATCCTCGTCCCCTTGCCCTTCAGGGGGAGGAGGGCCTCCAGCGCCTCCGCGGAAGGGACCTCGAAGATGGTCGCCTCCAGCCTCTTCCTGCCGATCTTGATCTTCATCTTGGGTCGAGTCCCTCCTTCTTCCTGACTTCCGCGCGCGAGATCTCGATTGCCTCGATTAGCGTCTCCCTCGCGGTGTCCCTGATGGAGTAGCTGAGCCACTGCGACTTGCTCATGTGGTAGGCGGGGAGGGCGATCCCGCGGGCGACGATCTCCCCATGGAGGGGCTGGGGGCATTTTACGTTCAGGAGGGGGACCTCGCCCTTCCTATCTTCCCCAAGGAATCTTGCCGGGCCCATGAGGAAGAGCGCGTACCAGCTGCCCTTTGGTCCGGTCCTGAGGACGAGGGACTCCCCGTCCCGGAAAGGCCGCTCCGCCTTCTCGCCGTACTTCTCCTCGAAGTGGCGGATCGCCTCCTCCCCGTTCCGGAGGAAGGGGGAGAGGGGATAGCCGATCTCCCAGAGTGTCCTTTCGAGCAAGGAATCGTGCCTCCTCCTCACGTCCTCGACAAACTCGCCCTTTGCCGCGGGAACCCCGAGGAGGAGGTAGGGGAGCCCTGTGTCCTTCTCGATGGTCTCCTCCTCGATCTCGCCGTCCAACCTCACCCTGAGGCGCAGGAAGAAGCCTCCTCCGGGGAAGGGGATGTCCTTGGTATAGACGCCGTCCTTCTCCTGGAAGCCCAGGCCTAGGAGAACGTCCCTCTCGAGAATCTCTTCCATGGGGAAATCCTAGCCCATCCGCTTGACGGGAGTGATAGCTTTGGGGAGAAGGAAGAAGCATGAAGGTACTTTTGGTGAACGGAAGCCCGCATCCCCATGGATGCATCGATCGCGCCCTCAGGGAAGTGAGGGACGTCTTGGAGAAGGAGGGGATCGAGACCGAGATCCTCTGGCTCGGGACGAAGCCCATCGGAGGGTGCCTCGCCTGCAGGTCCTGCCACCGGACGGGGAAGGGGTGTGTCCAGAGGGACATCGTCTCCGAGACCGGGGAACGGCTCGAGGAGTTCGACGGCTTCGTCTTCGGAAGCCCCGTCTACTACGCCGGCCCCACGGGGCAGCTCCAGTGCTTCATGGACCGCCTCTTCTATGCCTACGGGAAGAAGATGGTCGGGAAGCCCGGGGCGGCGGTCGTCTCCTGCCGGAGAGGAGGTGCGAGCGTCGCCTACGACAGGATCAACCGCTACTTCGGGATCCAGCGGATGCCCATCGTCACGTCCAGCTACTGGAACCAGGTGCATGGCAGTACCCCCGAGGAGGTCGAGCAGGACCTCGAGGGGCTTAGGACGATGCGCGTCCTCGGGAGGGAGATGGCGAGGCTCCTCAAGGCCATCGACCTTGCGAAGAGGGAAGGAATCTACTCCGTCGAGGAAGAAGAGCCGGTCTACACCAATTTCATCCGCTGAGCGGGAAGGGACGGAAGTCCACAGAAAAGCCAGCAAAGGAAAGGAGAACTGCATGAAAATCGCAATCGCCTATTTCTCGCCCCAGGGGCGGACCGCCAGGGTCGCGCGCCTCATCCACGCCTCCCTTGGCGGGAAGATCGTCGAAATCGAGCCCAAGGAACCCTATTCCAGCGCCGATCTGGACTGGAACGACAAGGAGAGCCGGAGCTCCAGGGAGATGCGGAACGAGTTCTCGCGCCCCGCGCTCAAGGCGATGCCCGACCTCGAGCAGCCGGACGTCCTCTTCCTCGGCTTCCCCATCTGGTGGTACGTCGCTCCCCGCCCGGTCGACACCTTTCTGGAAGGAGAGCCCCTCGAGGGGGTGAGGATCATCCCCTTCGCGACCTCAGGGGGAAGCGGCATCGAAGGCGCGGTCCGCCGGCTGAGGGCGACCTACCCGGGACTCCATTTCGAGGACGGGATGCTCATGAACGAGGCGGACCCCGCCCTCTGGGCTAGGAAGGCGCTCGGGCTTTAAGGAAGGCTTCCCTTCGCTTCGGACGAACTGCCCTGTGGGGCCGGCAATCCCTTTGCCGGCCTTTTTTGTTCCATCCGGGAAGCAAGGTGGTTCTTTAGGAAATTGTATCGGTATTAAATACTGAAAGCCCTTTCATTTCCCCTCTTGCCAAGGTTTTCCGCCTCGCTCATCATAGGAGCACAAGTGGAGGCTCACATGGGTCACGACATCATCGTAATCGGCGCCGGCATCGTCGGTTGCTCTTTGGCGAGGGAACTTTCGCGCTACGAGGTTTCCGTGCTGGTCGTCGACAAGGAGGACGACGTCTCCTGCGGGACCAGCAAGGCGAACTCGGGCATCGCGCACGCGGGCTTCGACGCAGAGCCCGGCACGCTCAAGGCGAAGTTCAACGTCGAGGGAAACCGCCTCATCAAGGAACTCGCGAAGGAACTGGACTTCCCCGTCAAGGAGAACGGGGCCCTCGTCCTCGGCTTCGACGAGGAATCGCTCCCGAAGATCGAGGAGCTCTACGACCGGGGCGTGAAGAACGGCGTCCCCGGCCTTCAGATCATCCATGGGGAGGAGATCCAGCTCCTCGAGCCCGGGGTCAGCCCCGAGGCGAGGCACGCCCTCTACGCGCCTTCCTCCGCGATCGTCTCGCCCTACGAGATGACGATCGCCTACGCGGAGAACGCTGCCCATAACGGCGTCTCCTTCGCCCTTGGGAAGGAGGTCCGCTCCATCTGGAAGGAGGGGGATAGCTTCCTCCTCGAGTTCGCGGACGGAAGCCATGAGGAGTGTTCCGTCCTCGTCAACTGCGCCGGCGTCCACGCCGACGAGATCCACGCGATGGTTGCCGGAGGGGATCGCCCCTACCACATCGTCCCCAGGAAGGGGGAATACGTCCTGCTCGACAAGATGTACGGGGGGATGGCCTCCCACACCCTCTTCCAGACCCCCACGAGGATGGGGAAGGGCGTCCTCGTCGCCCCGACCACCCACGGGAACCTCCTGGTGGGGCCGAACGCCCACGACCAGGGGGACAAGGAGGACACGGACACCTCCGTCGAAGGGCTCGACGAGATCTGGAGGAAGGCGCTCCTCACGATGCCCTCCCTCCCGAAGAGGGGAATCATCACCCAGTTCGCCGGCCTCAGGGCCCACGCGCAGGAGACGGACGACTTCATCGTCGGCTTCGACGAGAAGGTCCTGGGGCTCTACGAGATCGCCGCGATCGAGTCCCCGGGCCTGACCTCCGCCCCGGCCATCGCCGTCCATGCTTCCTCCGAGATCGCGGGGAAGATGGGCCTCAAGGAAAAGAAGGGCTTCGACCCTGTGCGGAAGGCGATCCCGCGGATCGCGGAGCTTACCAACGAGGAACGGGAATCCCTTATCAAGGAGAACCCCCTCTACGGGCACATCATCTGCCGCTGCGAGGTGGTGAGCGAGGGCGAGATCGTCGAGGCGATCCGCCGGGTGCCCGGGGCAAGGGACCTCGACGGCATCAAGCGGAGGACCCGCGCCGGGATGGG
>CALVOS010000082.1 GCA_944350325.1 uncultured Bacilli bacterium
TGGTCCTCGACGAGGAACTTCTCGCTCCTTAGGGTGCCGGTCAGGGTCTCGTCGTTGAAGGTGGTGAGGAACTTCTCGCCCTCGCCGAAGTAGTCGCGGGTCCCCCAGTACTTCCCGTCGCTATCCCAGAGCATGTCCTCCTCGGCCTGGCGGAAGGCGGTGCCGGAGACGGAAAGCCAGCAGGACATCCCGTCCTCGAAGCCGCCGTTCCTAAGCTCGGTCACCGGGGGATCCTGGTCGACCGGCTCCTGCTGGAGGAGGGCGAGCTGGTCCTCCCTCTCCTGGAGGGCGTCGGCCATCTCCTGGCTGTTCTGGATGGTGCGGATGCCGTCGAGGTTGACGAAGCTATAGTCCTCGTAGCGGCTTCCCCTCGCGTTGTCCGTGACCCGGACGACGATCTCCTCCCCGAGGTGCTCGCGGAGGTCGACGACGTTCACGATCAGGCTTGAAAGGACGCCGACCCCGTCGAAGTCGTCGTTGGTGAGCTTCGTCAGGGATTCCTCGCCCCCGTTCTTCTTGAAGGAGAGCGGGCTCTTGAATTCCGTGTCGGAGGCAAGGAAGAACTCGATGTAGAGGTTCGCCTTGTCCTTCATCGCCCCGATCCGGAGCTCGAGCATGCCGATGCCCGAGAGCTCGAAGGGATCCGAGGTCATCGTCCCGGTGAAGCTCGCGAGGGTCTCTGTGGCGCCCGCGGAGTGGTGGTCGCCGTCCCGGACGACGGCCTGGCCGTCCTGGAAAACCGTGGCGTCGACGACGTCCTCCTCGTCGAAGGCGGTGCCGCTCGTGGTCCAGCCGGCGAGGCCCTCCTCGAAGGAGCCGTTCTTGATCTCCTTGGGCGCGGACGTGGCCTCGCTCCCGGAGATGGGTGGATCGCTCTCGCTCCCGCCCGTGGACGTGGTGCCCTTCTGGTCGCAGCCGGCGAGGACGAGGGTCCCGGCCGATAGCGCCATGAGGATCGCTAGGATGGACTTTCCTTTCATGGTTACCTCCTTAGAAAATGTCCGTTTCGATGTCGCTGATGGAGAAGGCGCCCTCCAGGCGGAAGTCGAGCGTTCCGTCCTTGGGCGGGTAGTAGAGGAGGGAGAAGCTGTGCCTTCCCCCGTTGACGAGGATGTCGACGGCGGTGCCGTCGAGCAGGATGTCGAAGGAGACGGACTCCATCCCCTCCGGGAGGAGGAGGTGGCGCGAGACGCTGGAGCTGTGGTCGACCTCGACGATGCTCTCCTCCATCCCGAGGCGGGAGACGAGGAGCTCGCCCTCTTCCTTGAGGAAGCGGACCTCGATCCCGTGGGACTTCCCCGACAGGAGGCGGAGGACCGTGTCCTTCCCGGGGCGGATGGAGAAGCGATGGCGGCGGTAGTTCCCGTCCATCTCAGGGAGGTGGAAGCTCCCTTCCCCGGAGAAGCCGGGGAGATGGACCTTGGAGCGGGCGAGCCTCTCGAGTTCCTTCGGGAACCTCTGGACGAGCTTCCCCCCCTCGAGCGAAATCTCGCGGAGGGCGGTGAAGGAGCCGGCGTAGCCGTCCCGCGCGCTCGGGTAGTTCCTATCCCACATCCCCTCCCAGGAGACGGCGAGGGTCCTTTCCCCGTCCCTTAGGGTCTGGAAGGCGTAGCAGTCGAAGCCTTGGTCGACCTCCTCCCACTCGCCCTCGGGGAGGAAGGTCCCTTCCTCGAGGTCGAGCGTCCCGGGGACGTAGCGGTTGGAGTGGATGTTCTGCCACTTCCTCCGGTCCCCCTCCTTCCAGTACTGGACGGAGTGGATGAGGATCCCCCTCCTCCCCTCACCGGGAAGGAAGTGGAAGTCGGGGCACTCGATCATCCCGCCGGAGGGGTTATGGAGGCGGTAGATCTCGCTTTTGAAGGAGAACGAGGAGGGATCCTTCCCTTCGAAGAGAAGGATCGCCGAGTCCCCGTCCCTCCGCTTCGCGGCGAGAAGGAGGTAGACCTTCCCGTCCTGAAGGAGGGCCTTGGGATCGCGGAAGTCGCTCACGAGGTAGTCCGCGGGGAGATCCTTCTCCCCGATGATCGGGTTCCGGGGGTCCTTCTCGAAATGGATCCCGTCCTTCGAGACCGCGTGGCACTGGCGCTGGGCGCCTTCGGAAGCCCCGGTGTAGTAGAGGTGCATCTCCCCCGCGATCATGAGGGCGCCCCCGGAGAAGCAGCCGAGGGGAAGCTCATAGGGCTCCTCCGGGACGAGGGCGTCCCCGAGGTAGTCCCAGCGGAAAAGGTCCTCCGAGACGTAGTGCGCCCAGCGGATGCGCCCGAAGGCGCAGCCATCGGGGTTGCTCTGGCCGAAGAGGTGGTACTTCCCGAAGCCCTTCGAAAAGCCGTTCGGGTCGTTCATCCAGCCCTTGTGCGCGACAAGGTGGAGGCGGGGGCGGGGGTAATAGGGTTCCTTGCTCATGGGAGGATATCGCTTTTCTGGTACTCGAGAAGGGTGCTCTTCCCTCCTTCGCTATAGAAGGAGATGCCGAGGCTCGTCTCCTTGGGGTAGACGAGGCCCGTCATCGTGTGGCGCCCCCCGTTGACGAACACCTCGAGGGAGCTGACGTCGAGGAAGCACTCGAGCTCAATGACCCCGTCCTCGTCCGGCTCGACGGGGCAGCAGCGGATCCCCTCGGGGGCGTCCCCGTCGGCCTCGCTGATGCGGAGGCCGCTCTCGCGGCGGTCCATGACGAGCGCGCCGAGCGCCTTGTCGTAGTAGAGGAGGGTCCTTTCCCCCTCGCCCTCGAAGAGGCGGAAACCCGCCCGCCCGGAAGAGGGAAGCTCCGAGACGTCGATCCGAGCCTTGAAGGAGAGGCAGTTCCCCGGGGTCCCGAGGTCCTGGGAGGCGTCATCGAGGACAAGGCCCTCGACAAGGGTCTCTTCCCCGAAATAGTCGTAGATCTCGGAGATGGGATGCTGGTAGAGGATCCCGTCCCGGAGCTCGAGCTCGCGGGGGAGGGTCGCCTCGCCGCACCAGCCGTAGGCGCTCGTGGGCATGCCCCTGGACCAGTGGTTCATCCAGGCGAGGAGGATGTTCCGTCCCTCGTGCTCGACGACCTGGGTCGCGTAGAAGTCGAAGCCCTTGTCGAGCTCCTCCCAATGCTCTTCCTGGGAATCGCGCGTGAACTTTCCCGTACTCAGGTCAAGCGAGCCGACCTCGTAGGCGACGGAGTGGACGTTCTGGTAGTTCATGGGATCGCTGTCCCTCACTCCCTGGGGGGAGGCGATGATCGCCGCCTTGTCCCCGAAGAAGGCGACGTTCGGGCATTCGAACATCCCGCCTCCGGTGAAGGGGCTCGAGAGGGAGACCCCGACGCCCTCCCACTCGAGGAAGTCCTCGGACTCGTAGAGGAGGATCTGGCTCCCCGTGCCCTCGAGCTTCCCGCCGACGAGGGCGTAGTACTTCCCGTCCTTCTCAAAGACGTAGGGGTCGCGGAAGTCCGTGACGCGGGAGCCGTAGGACATCCCGCTCGTGATGACGGGGTTCCGGCTCGTCTTGGCGAAGGTCCTGCCCCCGTCGTAGGAGGTGGCGACGGATTGCTCCTGCCGGTTCCCCTCCCCGACGGAGGTGTAGAGGAGGCGGATGGTGTCCCCCACCACCGCCGCGCCCCCGGAGAAGCAGCCGTTCTTGTCGTAGGGGGAGTCCGGGGTGATCGCGATCCCCTCGTCCTCCCAGTGGATGAGGTCAGTGCTCGTCTGGTGGCCCCAGGACATGTTGCCCCAGGTGGCAGCGTAGGGGTTGGCCTGGTAGAAGAGATGGAACTTCTCCCCGTCGTAGAGGAAGCCGTTCGGGTCGTTCATCCAGCCGTAGGAGGGCATGAGGTGGTACTTGTGGCGGTAGAGCTCGGGGACCGTCCCCTTCATCGCCCCCTGGAAGAGGTTCGCGTCCTCGATGGGCGTGCCCCCCATGAGGGGAAGCTCCTCCCCGAGGCGGATGTCGTCGACGAGGAGGTGGTTCCAGCCGTCGGTCCCGGGGTCCGCGTCCACGACCTTGAGGCGCACCATCTCCCCCACGTGGGCGGAAAGGTCGATCGCCTGGCGGTGGAGCCTGTCGGTGGGCATGGGGTCGTAGAAGCTCCCGTTTCCCTTCTTCAGGATGGAGTTCCCTTCCTCGTCGAGGACCTCGACGTAGCAAAGGGAGGGGTCCTTCCCTCCCCCGAGGAGGAGGGTGAGGCGCGGGGAGGTCACCTCGAAGAGGGGCGAGAGGAGGGTGCCCGTGGCCCCGTCCCCGTTCGCCTTGAAGCCGTCGAGGTAGAAGTCCCCCTCGATGTGGCGGAGGGTCTTGTCGCCCGGGCTGTCCGTCTGAATGGCAAGCTCGGTGAAGGCGTTCCCCTCAGCGGTCCAGCCGGAGAGGTTCCCGTATTCGAAGCCGGCGTTCTCGAAGGCGAGGGCGTCCTCCGCGGGGGGAAGCGCCTCGCTTCCGGAGGAAGAAAGGGAGCTCTCCCCTCCTCCCCCGCAGGAGGGGAGGAGGAGGGCGAGGGAAAGGAGAAGCGCCGCCTTCCGGGAATTCATCAGCGCACCTCCCAGGAGAGGGGCGCGATCCTCTCGATGAGGATCTTGTCGATGGTCGTGCTTCCGGAGGAGGCGATCGCGAGTCCGCCGGCCCCCTTCTCGCCCGGGTAGCTCCTCGCGCTGATGGTCTTCTCCTCGTTGAAGAGGGCCTCGACCATCGAGCGGTCGACGAAGAGGTCGAGGGCAAGCGAGCCGAGAGAGGAGACTTCCCCGCTGGAGAGCCCGGCGGCGCTCGTCTGGCCATTCCCCTTGTTCATGTTCGTGTCGATGAAGACGGTCCTCGCGGAGGGATCGGCGCGGAGGATCGTGCTCTCGTCCTTGGAGGAGGACTGGCGGACCCTCAGCTCGAAGGGCTCCGAGAGGCTGGCGATCTCGATCCGGAGGCGGTACATGTCCTCGTCGAAAGAGGAGAGGGCCTCGTTGATGAGGTCCGCGGTCGCCCCTTCCATCTCGTAGATCGTCTCGCCGGTCAGATTTTCCCAGTCCCCGGCGAAGCGGATCCCGAGGTCGTTCCTGGCGGTGTCGTAGTAGAGGGAGCGGACGAGCCCGACGTTATGGGACCAGCCGGAGCCGGCGAGCTTCGAGGCGTCCCGCTGGGACTGCATGATCGAGAAGATGAGGGCCTCCCCCTCCTCGTTCACCATCATCGAGGGGCCGGTGAAGACGTTCCGCCCGTAGTCCATCCGCTTCGGGTCGCGATGGTCGGGGAGGAAGCGGCAGCTCGCCTTGTCGAAGGTCCCGGTCCAGTAGATGACGTTGTTGTCGGCGGTCGAGGCCGGGGCGGGCGAGATGAGGAAGATGAACTTCCCGGATGGGTTCCCGTT
This sequence comes from uncultured Bacilli bacterium, assembly GCA_944350325.1. GTDB lineage: Bacteria > Bacillota_I > Bacilli_A > RFN20 > CAG-826 > UBA4951. Next base: position 5,321 of record CALVOS010000082.1, read on the forward strand.
CTCGTCGGGGAGCGGCTGGAGGCAGGGAAGCTCCCAGCTCGTCCCGAAGCGGGCGTCGTTATTCGCGTAGTCGAAGACGTGGCCCTTGTACTCCCAGTCGTAGAGGTAGTCCTCCTTGTTGGCGTTCGTGTGGTAGATGAGGGCGGTCCCCCGGGAGCTTCTCTCGTCCCCCGAGCAGATCACGAGGTAGTAGTCGTCCCCGTCCTGGTAGACGTTGGCATCGCGGAATTCGCCTCCGCGGCCTTGGCCAGGCAGCTGCTCGATCGCGAGGCGGTCGGAGAGCTCCCACTCGGTGAGATAGGGGTCGTCGAGGTCCTTGGGGAAGGCGATGCCGACGTTCTGGTTGCTCACCATCCCGGGATGGGCGTAGTCCCCGGCGGTGACGAGGAGGGCGGGCGTCCCTTCCTTCGTGATGAGGGAGCCTCCGCTCCAGAGCCCGTCGGGGGCGACGGTGCCCTTCTCAGGCTGGAGGGCTTCCTTGTGGTTCGTCCAGGTGACGAGGTCGGGCGAGGTGAGGTGCCCCCAGTTGATGCCCTGGGCCCCGTTGAAGTAGGGGCCGTTCGGGTTGCTCTGGTAGAAGAGGTGGTAGAGCCCGTTGTAGTAGAAGGGCGCGTGCGGCTCGTTCATCCAGTGCTCGAGGGGGCCGGCGTGGAACTGCGGGCGCTCGAGGTCGTCCCGGAGGGAATCCTCGAGGTAGACGTCCTCGAGGGGAAGCTCCTTCCTCTCCCCGTCCGTCAGCCCGGATTGGTAGAGGGCGCGGACCTCCTGGGCGGTGAGGGAGTCGCTGGTGAGGACGAGCTCGTCCATGAGCCCGGAGTGGACGCCCTTCATGCAGTTGGCGTCCGTGCTCGTCACGGAGTTCCTGCCAATGTAGAAGTCGCTGTCCTGGATGGTCTGGAGGAGGGCGCCCTCCGGGAGCGTCATCGTCCCGACGGAAAGCCCGTTCAGGTAGAGGGACATCGTCCCTTCCGCGCCGTCGAAGGTCGCGGCGACGTGGTTCCACTCGTACTGGACGAGGGGGTCGAAGTCGTCCCAGAGCTCGTACCAGCCCTTGTCGGTCCCGAGGGCGAAGCAGAGCTTCCCCTCCCGCGCGTAGCCGAGAGTGTAGCCGTAGGAAAGGCTCCCGGAGCGGAAGTACTGGGAGACGATGCCCTGGAGCGAGTCGACGTTCTTGTCATTGGCGCCGGTGTAGTTGTAGGTCCGGGGCGCGATCCAGCAGGAGATGGAGAAGGCCGTCCCCGAGTAGGCGAACTCGTAGCCCGACTTCGTCCCGTAGGTGCTGTAGCCGTCGAAGAGCATCGCCTCGCCCCGGATCCCCTCGCGGAAGGAGACGTGGCGGGGGGAGGGAAGGGTCTCGGAGCTCTCGCCCCGGTAGGAGCAGTGGATGTCCCCGACGTTCCCCGTCTCCTCGAGGATGTCCCCTTCCCCGTCCTCGTCGAAGGTGAAATGGGCGAGGACGTTGTCGAGCTCCGGCCCGGGAGCGGGCTCGGAGGAGGAGTCCCCTCCCTGGGAGCCGGAGCCCTCGCTTCCCGGGCCCGTGGGGCCGCAGGAGGAGAGGAGGGCGAGGGCGAGGAGGAGGGCGATGGTCTTTTGTTTCTTCATATATCTACTTGAGCCCGGTGAAGCTCACTCCTTCGACGATGTACTTCTGGCAGAAGACGTAGACGAGGGCGATGGGGATGGTGCTGAAGGTCAAGGCGGCCAT
>CALVOS010000083.1 GCA_944350325.1 uncultured Bacilli bacterium
GGCCTCGGCCAGCTTGGGGTCGATGATGCCTTTTGCCATAAGAAAACCTCCGGTTGCTTCAGTGTAACCGGAGGCCTTTCCCTTTTAACCTTTTTCTTTTGGACTCCGATTAACGGGGTCCAGTTTACGGAGGCCGGGTTTTTTCTTCCTAGTGCCCTTGACGCACCATCTACGATGAGGGGAGGAGGTACCTGCATGAGAAAGAGTTTCGGACCGAAGCCATGGCTATATCCCCAGCCTGTCCTGATCCTGGGGACGTTCGGGGAGGACGGGACGCCGGACGCGATGAACGCCGCATGGGGAGGGATCTCGGACGCGGATGAGATTTCCGTGAGCCTGAGCCTCGACCACAAGACCATCGAGAACCTGAGGAAGAAAGGGGCCCTCACCATCTCCGTCGGAACGAAGGAAATGGTGGCCGAATGCGATTACCTCGGGATCGTAAGCGGCAATAAGGTGAAGGACAAGGTCGCTCGGGCGGGCCTCTCGTGGACTCGTTCGGAGAAAGTGGACGCGCCCCTGTTCGACGGGCTTCCCCTTGCCTTCGAATGCGAGGTGGTGTCGCTGGACGAGGAAAGGGGAATCCTTCGCGCGAGGATCCTGGACACCCTCGCGGACGAATCGATCCTGACGGACGGGAAGATCGATTCCCGGAAGCTAGGGGCGATCGCCTTCGACGGGGCTAACTCCTCTTACTTGCTCATCGGGGAGGAAGTCGCCAAGGCCTTCTCCGTTGGGAAGAAGTACTTCTAGAGGGTCGTCACGTAGAGCTCGTAAGGCCGGAACTCCTCGGAGATGTCCTCGTAGTTATGAAGGAGGATCTTCCCGGGGATGTCCGGCTTTTCGCATGTCCTCGGGGAGAAGTTCGCGAAGACGCGGAGCCTTCTTTCGCCAAGCCTCCTCGTGTAGCAGATCCAGTCTCCCTTCTCGAGGTAGTCCGGCTCGAAGAGGCCTTCGCGGATGAGCTCGCGGTAGAGGGGATCCTTCCACACGCGGATCGCCTCCCGGTAGAAGGAAAGGACGGAGGAGGGATCCTTCTCTTCGCGGGCGACGTTATATTCAGGGTCGTCCTTCCCTCCGTCGATCCAAGGGGTACCTTTGGTGAAGCCATAGCCCTTCCTTCCGTTCCAGCGCATGGGAATCCTGGCGTTATCCCTGGCCGTCTTCCGGAGGGCCTCCCTTGCCTCGGGCTCGCTCATGCCCATCTCCTGAAGGATCTCGTAGTGGTTGATCGCCTCGATATCCTTGTAGTCCTCGATCGAGCCGAAGGTCCCGTTGACCATCCCGAGCTCATCCCCCTGATAGATGAAGGGCGTCCCGCGGAGGAAGAGGGTGGAGGCGAACATCATCTTCGCGCATTCCTTGCGGTAGCGAAGGTCACCATAGCGATTGAGGGCGCGCGGGATGTCGTGGTTGTTCCAGAAGATGGTGTCCCAGGACCTCCTGGGGTCGGTCATCTGCCTGGCGTAGATGATGTCGCGGTAGGTCCTGCAGTCGAAGGGGCGGCAGCGCCACTTGCCGTACTTTGGATCATGGAAGGCGCCCCAGTCGTTGAAGAGGAAGACCATCGAGAGCTCCTCCCTCGCGGGGTCGGTGTAGAGCATCCTCGACTCCGTGTCCGCGCACCAGCACTCGCCGATGGCGATGGCCTCTTCCTTCCTTCCGAACGTGCAGCGGTTCAGCTCATGGAGACGTTCGTGGAGATGGGGGCCGTTCTGGATGACGCCCCTGTCCACTTCCTTTCCGATGTTTTCGATCACGTCGAGACGGAAGCCGTATACCCCCTTGTCGAGCCAGTAGTTGCAGGCCTCGTAGAGAGCTTCCCTCATCTTCTCCGAATCCCAGTTCAGGTCAGGCTGGCCGGGCGCGTATAGGTGGAAGTAGTAGTCCTTCGTGTCCTCGTTCCATTCCCAGGCGGATCCTCCGAAGGTCGCCTGGATGTCGTTGGGCTTGTCCCGGAAGATGTAGAACTCGCGATAGGGGGAGTCGACGGAGCTTCTCGCCGAGCGGAACCAGGGATGCTCCTTCGAGGTGTGGTTGAGCACCATGTCGAGGATGATGCGGATCCCTCTCTTGCGGGCTTCTTCGATAAGAGCGTCCATGTCTTCGTCCGTCCCGAAGATCGGGTCGATGGACTTGTAGTCGCTGATGTCGTAGCCCATGTCCTCCATCGGGGAGCGGAAGCAGGGGGAGACCCAGATCGCGGTCACGCCCAGCTTCTGGATGTAGGGGAGCCTCTTGATGATGCCCTTGATGTCCCCGATCCCATCCCCGTCCGTGTCCTGGAAAGACCGAGGGTAAACTTGGTAAATGACATCGTCTTGGAAGCGGGGATGGCTCATGGTTCTCTCCTTTTTCTCTACCTATAGTATAGGGGAGGAGGATTTCCCATGGGCTCGCTAACGATGGATATGCCCTTCCGGGTATACCTGGACTCTCCTTTCCGGAAAGGCTTCGGTGACTTCTTCCTTCCGCTCCGCGTACCCGAGGACGAACTCCGCGGGCTGACGATCGGGGAGGCGCTCGCCCGGAACGGGATCGAGGAGCGGCTGCGGGAGGATACCCTGGAGGGCATCGATGATGCGCTCGAGAGGGACCTTTCCTCCTTCGGCCATGTCGTGGAGCATAACGAGGCCTCGCGCTATCTTTCCTATGAGGTGCCAGGGGAGAAGGCGAAGGTCCTCATCCTTCCCGGCGGAGGATACGAGTACGTGGCGGGATTCGTCGAAGGCTATCCCATCGCAAGGGAGTTCAACCGGCTCGGCTATAGCGCCTATGTCCTTAACTATTCGGTAGGGGAGAACGCCCGCTTTCCCCGCCCTCTCTTCGACGTGGCGGGCTCTGTCGCCGACATCATCCCGCCTGGTTCGAGAAGGTACGTGCTTCTGGGCTTTTCCGCAGGAGGGCATCTTGCCAGCTACTTCTGCACCAGGGAGGCGCAGTCGATGACGGCGATGGTGGCAAGGCCCGGGGCGCTCCTCCTTGGCTATCCCGTGATCACGATGCGGGAGGCGACCCACGGAGGCAGCCGGCTTCGCGTCTTGGGCGAGGAGATGAGCGAGGCGAGGATGGACATGCTCAGCGTGGAAAGGCATATCGACCGCGGGTATCCGCCGACATACTGCTGGTGCGGGGAGCATGACGACTGCGTGCCATCGAAGAATTCTCATGTCCTGGAGATGGCTCTCGAGCAAAATCACGTGGAGCATGAGTTTTTCTACGGCGATTTCGCGAAGCACGGGCTCGGCGACGGCCATGGTAGCCCGATGGAGGGATGGATTGCGCACGCCTCCGCGCTTCTTGACCGGTGGCTTGACGAATATTTCTACTAATCGCGCTTCCTTTTGATGGTTTTTCATGCAGGCCAGGAGGCCTTGTTTCTTCCTGGTTAGGCACGGTGATACAATCACGTCGCTTATGAGCGAGACCCGCAACGTGGACACTCCCGCCGAACGGGAAGGGGAGAAGAAGAACCATCGGAAGAGGAACTACATCATCTCCCTCCTTTTCCTCGTGCTCCTGACCGCCGGCTCGCTTCTTTTCGCCTTCTACGGCGCCGGCAACGGAGACATCGCCGCGGGATGGAACCAGATCGTCGATGCCATCGCCTCCGCCAATATCTGGTGGCTCGTGGGAATCATGGGGATCATGGTCGTCTCTTATCTTCTGGACGGCCTTGTCCTCTACGTGTTCGCTAGGCTCTATACAAGGCGCTATCACTTCTACCAGGGCTGCGTGGTCGGCCTGATCGGCGCCTTCTACAACAACGTGACCCCAAGCGCCTCGGGCGGGCAGCCGATGCAGGCGTACATCATGAAGACGCAGGGCCTCGAGATCAGCAACGCCGCCTCGATCATGGTGATGTGGTTCATCTGCTATCAGATATCCCTCATCTCTCTCGATGTCGTGGCCATCTTCGTGGAGTGGGAGCAGATCATGTCCATCACCTCCTTCGCCATCCCCGGCATCTCGATCGGGGGCTGGCATGGAGAGATTCCGATGGTCCCCCTCATCGTCATTGGCTTCCTCTTGAACGTTTCCGTCATCGGCATCGTGCTGATGATGTCCCTCTCCCGCCGGTTCCAGAACTTCGTGCTCCACTACGTCGTGAGCTTCCTTGCGAAGATCCGTCTCCTGAAGAAGCCCGACAAGACGAGGGAGAACCTGAGGGTGCAGGTGGAGAACTTCCGGATCGAACTGAAGCGTCTCTTCGGGAACATACCTGCCTTCATCCTCGTTTTCCTCCTTCTCACGGTCATCCTGCTCCTCCGCTTCGCGGTGCCTTACTTCGCCGGGCTTTCGCTTGACGCCTATGGCTATGGGGTCGGGTATGACTTCGTCTCCATGTGGCACGGCATCTTCCGCAGCTCCTTCCATCAGATGGTGACCGGGCTCATCCCCACCCCGGGGAGCGCCGGCGTGTCCGAGCTCTTCTTCACCGCGATGTTCAACGACTTCTACAAGGACACCGTCCTCGTCCACCCCGATGGGGAAAGCGTCGTCATTCGCTCGGCCTCCGCGAACATGATGGCCATCCAGATCCTTTGGCGGACCGCGACCTACTACATCGTCCTTCTTGTCGGCGGGCTTGTCGCCTCCTTCTACCGGAGCCGTCCGAAGGAGATGTACCGCTACGCCAACCGCCAGACCTTCGTCGACCTCCAGCTTTCCACCTTCGAGGAAAGGAGGCGCTCGGTCGACACCCTCTATGAGACGCGCCAGCTTTCCCGGAGGGCGATCCTCCGCGAGGTCGAGCCCCTTCCTAGGGGACAGGAGACGGGAGACGCGGAGTTCGACTACCCTGTCGCCCATCGGAAGGACGAGGAGAACAGATGAAGGTCGCCCTCTTCAGCGACACCTTCCCGCCCGAGAGGAACGGGGTCGCCACTTCCTGCCGCTCGCTTTACCGCACGCTTCGTTCCCATGGGGACGAGTGCTACGTGATCACCACGAACCCCGAGGACACCGGGATCGCCAGGGACGGGGAGGATGGCTCCATCATCCGCCTCCCTGGACTGCGCCTGAAGTGGCTCTATGATTATCGGGCCGCCTTCTTCTATAGCCCGACGGTGATGAAGATCCTTCGCGAATGGAAGCCGGACGTCGCGCACATCCAGACGGACGCCGGGATCGGTCGCTTCGGGTTCCTTGCCGCCAATCGGCTGGGAATCCCGAGCATCTACACCTTCCACACGATGGTGGAGGACTACACCTACTACGTCACGAAGGGAGTCCTCGACAGAGCCGCGAAGGGGATCGTGCGGAGCTATATCCGCCACATGTCCCTTGCCGCGGACGAGTTCATCACCCCGAGCGAGAAGATCCGCGAGTACATGCGGACCATCGGTGTGGACGCCCAGGTGAACATCGTCCCGACGGGAACGGACTTCTCCCTCTATGACCCCTCCTCGATTCCGGAGGAGGAGGTAGAGGAGCTCCGCGAGCGCCTTGGAATCCCTAAGGACGCCTTCGTCTTCCTGTTCCTAGGAAGGGTCGCGAAGGAGAAGTCGGTGGACTTGCTCCTCCGGGGCTACGCCTCCTTCCTTTCGCTCAAGGGAAAGAAGGACACGCGCTTCGTGATCGTGGGAGGCGGCCCTGCCCTGGAGTCGCTTGAGGAAATGGCGAGATCGCTCGGCATCGCGGGGAAGGTCATCTTCACGGGCGCGGTCAGCCCGGACGCGACGCCCCTTTACTATCAGCTGGGGGACGTCTTCCTGAGCGCCTCCGTGACGGAGACGCAGGGGCTCACCTTCCAGGAGGCGGTCGCCGCGAAGCTTCTCCTCCTCGCCCGCTATGACGATGCCCTCGTGGAGACCGTCAAGGACGGCGAGACAGGCTTCTTCTACGTCGACGAGAAGGACCTCGCGCGCAAGATGGCGGGCATATTGTCCATCCCGGAGGCTAAAAGAAGGGAGATGGAAGAGAAGGCCCTCAAGGTGATCGAACCCTATTCCCTTGATGCCTTCCATCGGAACATCAGGAAGGTCTACGAGCGTGCCATCCGGAAGAACTGGTGAGGAAATCATCTCCGTCTCCCGCCTGAAGGGAGGGAAGTTCCGCGTCAAGATCGGCGCGGAGTCCTTTCTCCTCGTGGAGCGTGCCTACGTGGAGCTCATGCCCTACAAGGGCAAGAAGGTTGCTCCGGAGGAGAAGGCTCGCTACAGGGAGCTGGAGAAGGAAGGGAGAATCCTTGCCTTCGGGGAGGGACTCGCCCTTCGCCGGAGGCTCTCCCCCATGAAGGCGTACCGCGCCCTCCTCAAGAAGGCGGAGGGGAACAAGGCGCTAGCCTTGAAGGTGCAGGGGATCCTGAAGGAGGAGGGCCTCCTCGACGAACGGGCCTTCGCGGAAGAGTACGCGGAGGAGCACGCCTTCCGAGGCATCGGGCCAAGGAGGATCCTGGAGGGCCTCGCCGAGGAGGGCGTCTCCCGGGAGACGAGGGCCGCCTTGTCCTTGAAGGAGGATGAGGAGAAGGCAAGGGGCTACCTCCCCTTGCTGGAGAGGAAGTTCGGTTCTTTGCCCAAAAGAGAACGGGTGGAGAAAGGCGTCGGGTTCCTGGTTCGCAAGGGGTTCTCGGAAGGCCTATCACGGAAAGTGTCCGCGGAAATCCGTGAAAATAGGGAGGAACGGAAAGAATATCTGAAGTCGTCGTTCCTAAAGGCAAGGTCAAGGCTGGAAGCAAGGTATAATGGAGTCGAACTGAGGTCCAGAGTCCGTCTTGCCCTGCTTGGGAAAGGATTCTCCCTTCAGGAGATCGAAGAGGAGGAGCGTTTCCATGAGCAAGATCGCTGAGCTGAAGGACGGCGAGCGCGTCTTCGACCAGTACATGGTCAAGTCTTCCGACTGCCTTACCTCGAACGCGGGGAAGAACTACCTGAGCCTGACCCTCCAGGACGCAAGCGGGACGATTTCCGCGAAGAAGTGGGAGGTGGATCCGGGCGATACGGAGATCCTCGCTCCCGGGAAGGTCGTCTCCGTGGAAGGGGCGGTGCTTTCCTATAAGGGGCAGCTCCAGATGAAGATCCTCTCCGTCGACGCGGTGGACCCCGCCATCGTCGACTACTCGCGTCTTCTGCCTGTGGCCCCGGAGGACCCCAAGGACATGGAGAAGGAGGTCGGACTCCTTCTCTCTTCAATCAAGAACGAGGACCTGAGGAAGCTTGCCACCGCGCTCATCGACCGCCACAGGAACGCCTACTTCTCGCATCCTGCCGCCGTGACGAACCACCACGCCTTCCTCGGGGGACTTGCCTACCACTCCCTCTCCATGGCGAGGCTGGCGGATAAAGTTTGCTCCCTCTACCCGACGCTGGACCGCGACTTCCTTGTCGCCGGCGCCCTCGTCCACGACATCGGGAAGACCATCGAGCTCTCGGGAGCCGTCGCCACGCGCTACACCCTGGAAGGGAAGCTTCTCGGCCACATCGTGCTTCTCGTCGGGGAAATCCGCGAGGAAGCCGATCGACTCGGGCTTTCCGGGGAGACGCCCGTACTTCTCGAGCACATGGTGCTCTCCCATCACACCAAGCCGGAGTTCGGCTCGCCCGTGCCCCCTCTCACCAAGGAGGCGGTCATCCTCGGGATGATCGACGACATGGACGCGAAGATCAACATGATGGACCGCATCCTGCTCTCAGTGGAGCCAGGGGAGTGGTCCACCAAGCAGCACGCCCTCGACGAGCGTTGCCTCTACCGTCCCTTGGGAAAGGAAAAGGACGGGGACTAGCCCGTCCTTCGGAAGGCCTCCCTTATGGGAGGCTTTTTCTATTCCCCGACCTCGTCCTTGATCTTTTCCGCGAGGGTCTGCATCTCGATCTGGGGGACGTCCTGCCCCTTCATCGTGATCTGGAAGCCGGGGTCTCCCTGGATGTACCTGGGGATCACATGCACGTGGAAGTGCATCACGGACTGTCCGGCGACCGGGCCGACGTTGGTCAGGACGTTGATTCCCTGGGCGCCGAGGACGACCATCTCCGCCTGCCCGATCCTCTGGGCGACGTCCATGACCTTGTGGAGCGTCTCCTGCGGGCAGCTGAGGAAGTCGTCGTAGTGGCGCTTGGGCATCACGAGGGCATGCCCCTTCGTCGTCTGGGAGATGTCGAGGATCGCGAGGACGTCGTCGTCCTCGTAGATCTTGGAAGAGGGGATTTCCCCGTCGATGATGCGGCAGAAGACGTCCTTCATGCTTGCTCCTTTCTATAAGGAAAGGGGGACGGGCTAGCCATCCCCCCTGTGCGATCAGTCGAAGAGATCGGGGAAGGTGCTGACGAAGTAGTCGTACACCTCGGTGTCGTGGTAGACGAGCGCCATCTGGTCGACGTAGTACTCGTTGGCGGCGCTGGTCCAGGTGTCGCCGGAGGCAAGGCTATAGGCGACCTTCCTCGCGACCTTCTCGGCGAAGTAGGGCTCGCCCTCATGCTTCGCCATGTCGTCGTAGTAGAGGGAGGAGGGGCCGCTGGAGACGGTGTTCTCCCCGTCGGTGAGCTTGGCGCTCTTGACGGCCTCGTCGACCTTGATGAGGTAGGTGGTGTCCGCGGTCTCGTCGTAGGTGACGTAGGGGTGGGCGCGCCCGGTCTCGGGGTCCCTCTTGGTCAGGTAGTAGTTCCCTCCGCGGTAGTGGCCGTACTGGAAGTTGTCCGCGCTCGTGTCGTCCGCGTAGCCCGAGGCGGTCCACTCGGTGGAGTCGACCTCGTTGGCGACCTGGACGCGGAAGAGGCGGTTCTTCAGCTCCTCGTTATCGAGGGTGAGGGAGCTGCTGGTGAACCAGCCGGAGGTCGTGTCGTCCTGAACGCGGAGCGTCCTCTCCTTGATGATGAGGCCGGTCTCGATCGTGTAGTCGCCGTTCCCGGTGAAGTCGTCGCGGACGGTCTCGCTCTCCGTGTGGAAGCGGTCGTCGGCGATCGTCTGGTACTGCTCCATGATGGTGCCGTAGCTCGACTCGAGCCAGTAGCTGTAGTCGATCTCGTTCACCCGGATGGTGCGGTAGTTCCAGCCAGCGGCGGCGTAGATCTTGTTCGCAAGCTGGGTCGCCTCGGGGCTGAGGGAGGAGACGGTCCCCTTGTAGAGGGTGTCGAGGAAGGTCATCCCGTAGACATCCATGTCAAGGCCTGCCTCGATGACGTTCGCCGCGTAGGCGTCGACCAGGTTCTGGACCGCGGTGGGGTACTGCGGGTTGTCCTTGAGGGCGATCATGTCGATCTTCCTCGCGGCGGTCAGGCGGATCTGCCCGATGTTCTGGTCGATGAGGTACTGGGCGGTGAGCTCCGTGCGGTAGATATCGGGAAGGACGGCGTCCTGGATGTAGCGCTCGTAGGTCCCGAAGATATCCTTGAAGTAGCTGTCCTCGATGTCCCCGTCGTGGAGGCGGTCCCCGCCGTCGAGGCGGATCGAGCCTTCCTCCTTCGCGCTCTCGCTCAGGCGGAAGGAGCCTTCGACCTGGCGGTAGCCCTCGTTATAGGGGAAGACGTCCCCCTCGGGCTGGGCGAGGTCGTAGTAGCTCGCGGTCTGGGCGTCGTAGAACTTCTTCTCGCTGAACTCGCTCCGCACCTGGTAGGCGCTGTCCTGGACATAGCCCCAGAAGACGTCGCGGATGCGGTAGAGGACTTCTTCGTAGAAGTTGATCACCTTGCTGATCGCCGGATTCCCTTCCGCGTCGTGGTAGAGGGGATAGGCGGTCGCGAAGGCGGTGATGTCCTCGGTCTTGGAGTTGTCGGCGAGATATTCCTCGGAGACGGTCCTGAGGCCCTTCTCGAGAAGGTTCCCCTCCTCGTCATAGACATCGAAGAAGTTCCCGTAGATCGTGGTGCTGTAGAGGTAGAGGACGTTCTGGAGGACGTTCTGGCTGTTGGTGTCGCCCGGGGTGACCAGGGCGTCGTAGATCTCGCCCATCGTGTTGTTGGCGACGGGGTTCTCGAGATTGAGGATCGGACGGTCCTCGAACTCCTTGGTGGGCCTGGCCTCGACGTCGTCGCAGCCGGCGAGGACGAGCCCGCTGGCGGCGAGGACGAGGAGCGCGGAGGCGAATCTCTTGCTATTCATTTGTCGCTTCTCCTAGTGGCTTAGGCGTTGGCAGGGTAGTAGCAGGCCCCGCCCACTTCCCAGATTCCTCCGATGGCCTGGGTCTGGTAGTCCACCGCGCAGATCTCGGAGATGAGATAGCCGGTGCCGGTCTCCTCGCCCACGGCGCGGAACTGCTCCTGGGCGGCGATCTTCTCGGCGTAGGCCTTCCAGTTGTCGCTCCAGGTGCTGAAGGCGCTGTCGATGTTGGACTGCCTCGAGGTCTGGACGTAGGTCTTCATGTCCTCCTCGATGCTCTGGTCGGCGAACTCGATCGCCCCTTCCTCGACAAGCCTCTGGAAGTTGTAGGAGCTGAGGTTCGGGTTGTAGGAGGTGATCTCGTCGCTCACCTCGTTGGCCCTCTCGGTCCAGCTGGTGCTCGAGCTGATGTTGAAGTTGACGTAGGTCGTCTTGGGCTCCGTCTCGCCGTTCGCCTCATAGGTGGGGTAGCGGGACATGTTGGGGGTGGCGGTCGTGTAGTACTCGCTGAGGGTCGCGGTGTCCCCGTCGGTCACCGGGGCCTCGTTCTCGACGATCTGGCCGGTGCCATCGTCGACGGACTGGCCGTACTCGCTGAGGGCCGAGCGCTCGATGACGATGAAGTGGATGCCCTGGTAGCTGTCGCTCCCGGCACGGACGGCGAGGACGATCTGTCCTTTCTCGTCGGTAAGGACGTTGTTCGTGAACTGGGGAAGGACGTTGGTGGTGTCGACCTGGAAGCCGGGAAGGGCGGCGAACTGCTGGTTCACCTTGCCGACCTTGTCCTCCGAGGTGATGTGGCCGGTGCCCTCGTCGACGGTGATGAAGTCGGAAAGCTGGTTCTCGGCCTCGATGAGGTCGCTGATGGTGTTGGTCGCGATCTCGTTCGGGGTGATGACGCAGATGTTGTGGCGGTTGAAGTACTTGTTATAGATGACGTTCCTCGGGTAGAAGGTGTCGACGTTGTTGTTGACAGGGTTCCCGTCGGCGTCCTCCTGCACCTTCGCCTCCTCAAGGAGCGCGATCGCGGCGCCGAAGGGGATCTGCCCGATCCCGAGGGTGTCGAAGAAGGAGTAGACGGTCTCGTCGGTTCCGTCGAGCACCTGGTTCTCGTCGATCATCTCGTCGGTGATGGTGCCGTCCGAAGAGGCCTCGGCATCCTCGCGGAGGCCCGGGGCGATGCGGTAGCGGTTCTCCTTGCCGTACGTGGTCTCCTTGTTCCTCTCGTTATAGAGCGACTCGAACGCGTAGGCGCCGAGCTTGAACTCGGGGACGTAGTCGGTCTCCATCACCTTGGTGACGATGCCGGAGTCGCCGTAGGCGGAGGCGCTTCCGGTGTCGTCGGAGAAGACGTTGGCGATCTGGCTGAAGGACCAGCGGGAGCCTTCGTCAAGGGCGACGATGGACTGGTTGCCGTGCTCATCGGTGGCGATCCCGGCGCCGGCCAGGGCCATGACGACGTTCGCGAGGTCGGTGGCCTCGCCTCCCTCGTCCAGCGAGGTGGACTCGGCGATCTTGTCCTGGGTGTACTCGTTGGCGATGCCCCCGTTCAGCTTCACGAGGATGTGGCGGAAGTGATAGGGCATCTGCTCCTTGAGCCAGCCGTCGTTGCCCGGGCCCCACTCCTCGCTCTCGGGGAAGGAGACGTGCTCGGTGCCGTCGGAAGTGGTGTAGACGCCGTCACGCATCGCGTCGACCCCGTTGACGGCGCTATCGCCGGTCCCGAAGGTCTGCTCCAGGTCCTGCTGGAAGCGAGCCTGCTCCTCCTCGTAGAGGTGATGCTCATAGAGCTCGTCGACGTTATCCACGCCGGCGCTATCGAGGATGGCCTCGAACTCGGTCTCGTAGCTGGTGCCGTTGCTCTCGGCGTTCGTCTCGGCCGTCTGCTTGTCCTCGAGGACGGCGGAAGTCGCCCTTTCCTCAAGCTCGGCGAGGACCGACGCCTGGGACTCGTCCGCGTAGTAGTTGCGGATGAGCACCTCGTAGACGTGGTCGAACTCCGTGCTCAGGCTCGTCCCGTCCTGGCGGTAGTCGTTGAGAAGATCCTCGGCGGTGTAGGCCACGCGGTTCCCGCGGGCGTCCGTGTAGGTGAAGATCGCTCCATCGGCGCTCCAGGTAGGGGAATCGCAGGCGCCGAGCCCGACGGCGCCCGCGAAGAGCCCGGCCATCAGGATCGCGCATTTTTTGGTGTTCATATCGAAGTCAGAGATCCTCCTGCCAAATTCATGCGCGTGCATTCTATTCTTTGGGGCCTAGGGAAGCAACGCGGAAAAACGGTGGGGAACGGGCCTTATCGCATCGTTTGAAGAGAGTGTTTGGGAATACTAGGATTAAGCGCTCGGAAGGAGGGAATGATGGCAAGGTTGGAAATCAAGGGACTTTCGGCTGGCGTCAGGGGGAAAAGGATTCTCCGGGGCGTCGACCTCGTCCTCGAGGAAGGCGACTCCCTCGCCCTCCTTGGGCCGAACGGACACGGGAAGAGCACCCTCCTGGGATGCATCATGGGGAACCCCGCCTTCGAGATCTACGAGGGCTCCGTGACCTACGGCGGGAAGGACGTCCTCTCCTTGCCCGTCGACGAAAGAAGCCGCCTTGGCATTTTCCTTGGGATGCAGAATCCCGTGGAAGTTCCGGGCGTGCCTTCGTCCGACTTTCTGAAGGCGGCGATGAACGCGAGAAGAGAGAAGAAGCTATCCCTCTTTCAGTTCATCCGGAAGGCCGAGGCCGCCTACAAGGAGGTCGGCATTCCTTTCGAGATGGCCCAGAGGAACTTGAACGAGGGTTTCTCCGGAGGGGAGCGCAAGAAGAACGAGATCCTCCAGATGAGGCTTCTCGAGCCGGGACTGGCGATGCTGGACGAGATCGATTCCGGGCTTGACGTGGATGCGATCGAGAAGGTCGCCGAAACCATCCTGAAGGAGAAGGATCGCGGGACTTCGTTCCTCGTCATCAGCCATTACGCGCGGCTCTTCCGCCTAATTCGGCCGAACCGGTCCGCCATCATGGTGAACGGGAGGATCGTCCTTGAGGGAGGGCCGGATCTGATCGACAGGATCGACAAGGAGGGGTACGAGTGGCTCCGCAAGGAGCATGGCGTCAGTCTTGAGAAAATCGTGGATGCCCCGATGAATGAAGTGTCCATAGGCGTTTGTGCGACGAAGGAAGCGTTGGATGGAAAGTAGCCTGGAACATGCACCTGGAACGCCTCTCCTATATTTGGACCGTCCCGGCGATATTTCGCTTTCTCTTCAAGAAAACGAGCAAAAGCGCCTCTTAATTGCTGATTTTCACGAGTTTTCTTCACGGATGGTCACGGTAAGGATCGCCTCGGGCGCCTCCTTGGAGATTTGCGTGGCGGACTTTGCAAGGGGCCGCGGGTCCTTTGTGGTGGATGCCGTCTGCGAAGGGGAAGGCTCGGGTTTCACGTTTCGGCTATCAAGCCTTGCGCTCGAGGAAGATGAGAAGACCTTCGATGTCCATTTGGATCACCGGCTGGCCCACCAGAACGGCAAAGTAGACATGAACGGGATCGCTGGCGGCGCCTCAAAGCTCCATTTCCTTGGGGAAACAGTTGTCCGGAGAGGCGCTGGAGGGACTCGCACAAGGCAAGACGGAAGGATCATCGTCATCGACCGCGAGTCCTCGTGCCGCTGCTCTCCTGCCTTGCGAATCTTCGACAACGACGTCGAGGCCGGGCATGGGGCCGTGGAAGGACGACTTTCTGACCAGGAGCTCTTCTATCTCCAAAGCAGGGGGATTCCTGAGAAGGAAGCCAGGCGCTTGATCGCAATGGGCTATCTTTCGCCGATTGCCACTTATTTTCCGGAAGGTATCCGCGAGAAGATTCTTAGCGCGGTGGAGGAGGGGATATGATCGACCACGCCCGCTTTCTTCGCGATTTCCCGATGCTTTCCGGGAAGAGCATGCAGGGTCGCCCCCTTGTCTGGCTCGACAATGCGTCAACTACGTTTAAGCCGCGCTCCGTGATGGAGGCGGTGGACCGCTACTACACGGAATTCACCAGCAACAGCCACCGGGGCGACTATGACCTTTGCTACAAGATGGATAGCCTCGTCCAGGAAAGCCGTGAGGCCATTGCGCGCTTTATCAACGCCGATCCCACCGAGGTTGTCTTCACCAGCGGGGCGACCGCGTCCTTGAACCTAGTCGCTTTCGGCTATGGCCTCACTCATGTGAAGGCGGGAGACGAGATCCTGCTGACTCAGGCAGAGCACGCCTCCAACGTCCTTCCCTGGTTCAAGGTCAGCGAAATGACCGGCGCCAAGGTCGGCTACATCCCCCTGGACGAGGAGGGGAGGCTTACCGCCGAGAACCTTGAGAAGGCAATCACCCCAAGGACGAAGATCATTGCCGTCGCCCATGTCACCAACGTCCTGGGCTATATCGCCCCGGTCAAGGAACTCGCGAGGATCGCCCATAGGCATGGGGCAATCCTTGTGATCGACGGGGCCCAGTCGGTCCCGCATATGAGGACTGACGTGAAGGACCTCGACTGCGATTTCCTGGCCTTCTCGGGACACAAGATGTGCGGTCCGACCGGAATCGGGGTCCTTTACGGGAAATACGATCTCCTTCGCGAGACGGAACCGTTCATGACTGGCGGAGGGATGAACGCCAAGTTCGACATGTGCGGGGACGTGAACTACCTTCAGCCTCCCCTCCGCTTCGAAGCGGGCACGCAGAACCTCGAGGGCATTCTTGGGATGAAGGCCGCGATCGACTACATCGAGTCCGTAGGGATCGATGATATCCGCGAATATGAGCAAGGCCTGAAGAGATATGCCGTAGCCGAGCTTGAGAAGACCGGGATGGCGGAAATCTATAACGCCCATAGCGAAGCGGGCATCGTCGCCTTCAACGTGAAGGGCGTCTTCGCCCAGGATGCGGCGACGTTCCTCAATTCGCGTGGCATCGCTTGCCGTTCCGGGAACCACTGCGCAAAGATCCTGATCGACTACTTGGGGCAGGTCGCCACAGTAAGGGCGAGCTTCTATTTCTACACCACGCGGGAAGATATCGACTGCCTTGTTGATGCCGTCAGGCACGGAAAGGAGTTCCTGGATGCCTATTTCTGACATGAGCCCCGAGATGATGCGCGAGATCATCCTCGACCATTACTCGAATCCCCTCCACAAGGGACGGCCTGAGGATGAGTCGCTTTATGAGAAGACCCACGCCGACTCCACGAACTGCATCGATGACTTCGACCTTTTCCTTCGCATCGAAGGGGACAAGGTCACGGACGCCCTCTGGGACGGGGTCGCCTGCGCGATCTCGACCGCTTCGACGGACATCCTTTGCGACCGGCTGATCGGCATGGGCAGGGCCGAGGCGCTGCGCCTTATCGAGCAGTTCATCCTGATGATCGAGGAGAAGCCCTTCGACGAAGAGCTCCTGGAGGAGGCCCTGGCGTTCCGGAACACAGGGAAGCAGGCCGCGCGCATCCACTGCGCGACGATGGGGTGGACCGCTGCGGAGAAGGTTCTAGAGGACAAGGAGTAGCGATGGCGGACGAGAAGAAGCCCCCTCTTCCCGGCGGCGAGTACAAGTATGGGTTTCGGGATGACGCCCGCGTTCTTTTCACTACCGGGAAGGGACTGAACGAGGATGTCGTCCGCAAGATATCAAGCGTAAAGGGAGAGCCGGAGTGGATGCTTCAGTACCGTCTGAACTCCCTCAAGGCGTTCGAGGCACTGCCGATGCCTTCCTATGGCCCGGACCTCTCCTTCCTGGACTTCCAGAGCTATACGTACTTCACGAGGGTGGCCCCAGGGGAAGGGGACCGCTGGGAAGACGTGCCGGAAACCGTCAAGGAGACGTTTGAGAAGCTTGGCATCCCCGAGGCCGAGCGCAAGTTCTTCGCCGGCGTCACCACCCAGTACGAGAGCGAGGTCGTCTACCACAACATGCTCGAGGAGGTGCGTGAGAAAGGGGTCGTCTTCCTTTCCACCGACATGGGCCTGCAAGCCTGCCCCGAGCTTTTCCGGAAATACTTCGGCAAGGTCGTGGGACCAAGGGACAACAAGTTCGCGGCGCTCAACGGGGCGGTCTGGTCCGGCGGCTCCTTCATATACGTCCCGAAGGGCGTGCGGCTGGAGAAACCTCTCCAAAGCTATTTCCGTATCAACAACGAGAAGACCGGCCAGTTCGAGAGGACGCTCATCATCGTCGACGAAGGGGCGGACGTGAACTACGTAGAAGGATGCACCGCTCCGATCTACAGCAAGGAATCCCTTCATGCCGCGGTCGTCGAGATCGTAGTCCTTCCTGGAGCGAGATGCCGCTACACGACCGTTCAGAACTGGTCCACGAACATTGTCAATCTGGTCACCCAGAGGGCCCTTGTCCTGGAAGGGGGGCTTATGGAATGGGTGGACGGCAACATCGGAAGCTACCGGAACATGAAGTATCCCGGCTGCATCTTGGCGGGCGAAGGAGCAAGAGGCTCCGTCATATCGATCGCCGTCGGAGGCAAGAACCAGTTCCAGGACAACGGGGCGAGGATGATCCATCTTGCCCCGAACACCTCCAGCACGATCATCTCGAAGAGCATCTGCCATGACGGAGGCACGGCAAACTACAGGGGCACCGTCCGCATCCACCCGGGAGCGGCGAACGCCCACGCCCATGTCGAGTGCGACACCCTCATGGTGGACGGCCTTTCCTCATCCGACACCTTCCCGAAGAACGAGGTGAACAACGGCTCCAGCTACATCGAGCATGAGGCTAGCGTCAGCAAGATTAACGAAGAGCAGCTCTTCTACCTGATGAGCCGCGGGCTCAGCGAGGAAGAGGCCACCCAGATGATCGTGATGGGCTTTATCGAGCCCTTCAGCCGTGAACTCCCGATGGAGTACGCGGTCGAGCTGAACCAGCT
>CALVOS010000084.1 GCA_944350325.1 uncultured Bacilli bacterium
GGGATCGACGAGCGGAAGAAGATCCGCCAGAGCCATAACAACCCGGAGGTCCAGACGCTCTATAAGGAGTTCCTGGGCGAGCCGGGGAGCGAGCTCTCCGAGCATCTCCTGCACACCTCCTACCGGAAGGACAGGGAGCGCTACCCCGAGCGCTAAGGAATGCCCGGCTTCGGCCGGGTTTTCCTTAGAATCCACGTAATCCCCGTTTGCTTTATAGGATAACTTGATTTTTCGGCTGACGATTCCTACTCTAGCCCCATGAGGAAGGACTACATCTTCGACCTGGACGGCACGCTCGCGGACACGCTTCCCGACATCCGCGACGCGGTGAACGGGGCCCTTGTTGCGACCGGACGGGAAGGGACGCTCTCCCTTCCCGAGGTCCGGGGGATGATCGGGAGGGGCGCGGAGAACCTCGCGCGGCTGGCGCTCGGAGGAAGCCCGTCGGACGAGGAGCTTTCCTCCTTCCTGAAGGAGTACATGCCCCGCTACCGGGACTTCCAGGGAAGGACCACCAAGCCCTTTCCGGGAATGACGGAGGTCCTCCTTTCCCTGAAGGGGAGGGGCGCGAGGCTCTTCGTCTGCACGAACAAGCCCCATGGCCTCGCCGTCCAGATCCTTGGGAAGATCTTTCCTCCCGGGCTCTTCGCCGACATCCAGGGACTCGAGGAAGGCCGTCCTCCCAAGCCCGACCCCTGGCTTCTCGACGCGCTCTTCGAGAGGAACGCCATCCGGAAGGAGGAGGCCCTCTTCGTCGGGGATTCCCTCCCCGACAAGGAAACCGCGGGTCGCTATGGGCTTCCCCTGGCGCTCTGCCTCTGGGGCTATGGGAATTACGATTCCGCGCTCCTTAGGGGGGCTGTTAAAATACTGAGAAGCCCCGAAGGGCTTCTTGACCCCATATGAGCATCCGGAAGAGCGAAGGCGGCTCCCCGCTTCCCGAGGCGCGGGAAGGGAAGGGGGCCCTATCCCCGCGTTCCCTCCCGATCCCGAAGGAGAGCTTCCTTTCCTTTTTCCTCCTTCTTGCCGCGATCTTCTACGCGATCGTCTATACCCAGCCCTACTGGGAGGCGGAGGAGGGGGCGGCGAGCCATTTCTCCCTTTCCTGGTGGGTTCCTCTCGCCCTCGCGCCCTTCGTCCTCCTCTCCTTTTTCGCCGACTGGAGGCTGAAGGGGAAAGAGGGGCTTCTCCCCAGAATCCTTCAGGGGATCCCCCGGATCGGGGAGGTCGCCGTCGCCGCGATCGCGACGAACTTCTATTTCTCCGGATATGGCTTCCCCACGGGGGAGATGGAGGCCGGCCTGGTCTCGCTCCTACGCCTCTTCGCGGCCATCTGTTCGCTTCTCCTCCCTAGCCTTTCCCTCCTCTCCCTCGGCCTTCGCGCCTCAGGCAAGGAGGAGAGGTCCCTTCCCGGAGGGGAACGGCCTTTCGTCTCTCTTGGGCTCTCGCTCCTTTCGCTCTTCCTCTTCCTTGCCGCCGCAAGCGTCGCCCTCGCCCTCCAAGGGTTCTCGAGACTGGATTTCTGGGTGTATTTCTCGGGCGCCGTCCTTGCCCTCGCCGGCGTTTGCTATTCTTCCTATCTCTCCTTCTTCCGGAAGGGAGAGGGGAGGGAGAGGCACGCCCTCGGGGTATCCGGGGCGATTCTTGGCATCAGCTTCGCGGCGCTTCTCTTCGGGGCGGCCCGCTTCGACATCGGGAACGGCATGAGCGCCCTCCACTTGTTCCTCTGGGCCATCGGCGCGGGCTTCGGCGGCACCATCGCCGGGGCGATCGCCTTCTATTTCCTTTCCGAAGGGATCCTCTTCGGGGAGGAAGGGGAAGCGCCTGAGGAGGGCAGGAAGGGGGAAAGGGCGAATGAATAGGAAGCTATATCTCCATAACTCGCTTTCCGGAAGGAAGGAGGAGTTCGTTCCTCTAATAGAAGGGGAGGCGTCGCTTTATTTCTGCGGGCCGACCGTCTACGCGGACCCGCATATCGGGAACTTCCGTCCGGTCATCGTCTTCGACCTCCTCCGGAGGGTCCTGGAGGCGCTCGGCTACCGCGTGACCTCGGTCAGCAACTACACGGACGTCGACGACAAGATCATCCGTCGCGCGAAGGAGCTCGGGGTGAGCGAGCGCGAGCTTTCCGACTCCGTGATCGAGGAGTACCGCCGGCTCGTCGGGGAGGTCGGCTCCCGCGAGCCCTCCCTCACCCCGCGTCCTACGGAGATGATTCCGGAGATCATCTCCTACGTGGAGGACCTCGTTGAGAAGGGCGCCGCCTACGTCAGGGACGGGGACGTCTACCTCAGGGTGAGGGACATCCCCCATTACGGCGCTCTTTCCGGAAACTCCATCGAGGAGCTCGAGAGCGGCGCCCGCATCGCCCCGGGGGAGAAGAAGGAGGATCCTCTCGACTTCGCCCTCTGGAAGAGGACCGAGGAAGGGATCCGCTGGGAATCCCCGTGGGGGATGGGGCGGCCTGGCTGGCATACCGAGTGCTGCGTGATGATCGACACCATCTTCCGCGGCCAGGGCGGGCTCATCGACATCCATGGGGGCGGATTCGATTTGAAGTTCCCGCATCATGAGAACGAGATCGCCCAGGCCAGGGCGCATAACGGGAACGCCCTCGCTCGCTACTGGCTCCATAACGGCTTCATCGACATCCGGGGGGAGAAGATGTCGAAGTCCCTCGGGAACGTCGTCCTCATGAAGGACGTGGTCGAGGAGTACGGCGGGCTTCCCTTCCGCCTGATGGTGCTCGGGAGCCACTACCGGGCCCCTGTCTTCTTCGCGCCCGAGACGATCGGGGAGGCGAGGAAGAAGATGGAGCAGCTCCGGAACGCGAGGAAGCGCGCCTCCATCCTTCTCCAGAGGATGGGCGTCTCCGGGGATGAGATGGCCCCCGTCCTCGAGGATAGGGTGCTTGCTCCCCTCCTGGACGACCTCGGGAGCCCGAACGCGCTGAGCGCCCTCTATCTCGAGCTCAAGGAGCTGAACGGCGCCCTCGGGAAGGGGGATAGGGAAGGGATCCTCTCCGCCTACCGGGCCCTCCGGGGCGGGATGGACGTCCTCGGGCTCGGGATCGAGGACCCTGTCCTCCAGGAGGGGGACAAGGGGCTCTTCCTCGCGTATGATGAGGCCAGGGAAAGAAAGGACTACGCCGAGAGCGACCGCCTCAGGGCGCTCCTCATGGCGAAGGGGCTTTTCTAAGAAGGAGCGGGAATGACCACCGTCGACCAGATCATCATCGATTGGTTCAACAGCGGCTTCAACGGAGCGACCTACCCGGAGGCCGGGAATTTCCTGCTGGTTCTCCTTTCCATCCTCGTGGCGATCCTCCTCAGCTTCCTCATCGGCTTCGAGCGCGAGTTCCACGGCCATGCGGCCGGACTGAGGACGCACCTGCTCGTCGCCGTCGGAAGCTGCCTCGTGATGCTCGTTTCAATCTATGGCTTCGGGAGCGCCTTCCCGAACCGCGACCCCGCCCGCCTCGCGGCGCAGGTCGTCGCCGGGATCGGCTTCCTTGGCGCCGGGACGATCGTCCAGACGGGCCTTGACGTAAGGGGGCTCACCACCGCGACGACGATCTGGGTGGTCATGGCGATCGGGCTTGCCGCCGGATCGGGGAACTTCCTCATCGCGACCTTGGCGACGATCCTCGCCCTCGTCTGCCTCGTCCTCTTCCGCGGAATCGAGCGCTACCTTGCCAGGCGGAACCCGACCGTGCACCTCGTCGTGCCGAGCGAGAAGCCCGTTCTGAAGGACGTCCATAGCATCGCCGCCCGCTACGGGATTGCGATCCTCGACACGAGGACCGAGATCATCGACTACGAAGGGAAGAGCGCCCTCCGCATCACGATGCGCTGCCTCTTCACCGGGCAGAGCCAGATCACTTCCTTCATGGACGACCTTCGTTTCTCGGTCCGTCCCTTCGCCCTTAGCGTGAGCGCGGAGCCCCAGTAGTGAGAAGGAAACTGGGGCGCCCGTCTTCCGTGGGCGAGGATACAATCATCTACGGCAGGAATGCCGTGCGGGAGGCGCTGAGGGCAGGGCACGTCCATGTCCTCTACGCGAACGGGAGGCTCGTGAACGATCCTCTCGTCAAGGAGGCCCGCGGAATCCAGGCGGACGTCCGGCTCGTCGAGGAGCGCGAGCTGACGCGCATGGCCAGGAACCCCTCGCACCAGGGGCTCGTGGCCATGGTGGAACCCTATGGCTCCCATTCCCTGAAGGAGCTCGTGAGGAGGGGGCAGGAATCGGGGAGAAAGCCTCTCATCCTCATGCTCGACGGGATCGAGGACCCCCAGAACCTCGGGGCGATCCTCCGCTCGGCGGACGCCTTCGGGGTCGACGGCGTCATCGTGCCCAGGAGGGGCTCGGCGCCTCTTGGGGGGACGGTCGCTAAGGTGTCGACCGGGGCGATCGAGCACGTGATGGTCCACGAGGCCACGAACCTCCGGCGGGCCGTCGACGAGCTGAAGGGGCTTGGCTACTGGGTCGTCGCCGCCGAGGGGACGTCCGAGACGCCTTATGACGAGGTCGACTATGGCTATCCCACGCTCCTGATCGTCGGGAGCGAGGGCTTCGGCATCTCGAGGATCCTCATGGACGCAGCCGATTTCCGCGTCAGAATCCCCATGCTTGGCCACGTGAACTCGCTCAACGCCTCGGTAAGCGCCGGGATTCTGCTCGCGAACATCCTCCGCTCCCGCAGCTAGGAGGAGGTCCTTTATGGAACAGCTGGCCGACGAGGAGCTTTTGCTTCTCTCCCGGATGGGCGTGGAGCGCGCCGGGAAGGCTCTTTACGAGCGTTATCTCAGGAAAGCCAAGCCTTTGGCGAGGATATCCGTGCCGATCCTTCCCAAGGGGATGGACGAGGCGGCTTTCCTTTCCACCTACCTATCCGCCCTCCTCGCCGCGTTTCGCACCTACCGTCTGGAGGGAGTCCGCTTCGAGACCTATTTCGTGAACATCCTTTCCCATGAGATGCCGAAGTTCCTATACAGGGAGGCTAGGCGAGCAAGTTATACGGCGATTTCCCTATCCGATCCCTTGGGAAAGGAAGGGTCCGCGATCACCTTGGGAGACGTGATTCCTGCTGAGGGGGAGGACCCGAAGGAGCGCGCCATTGGCCATGACGAAGCCGAGCGCTTCCTGGGGAGATTTCGCGATATTTCAGAAATGGACCGCCTTCTGCTTCATTATCGAGGGCTTGGCTATTCCTATCAGAAATGCGCGGACCTCCTTGGGTTCACCGTCAAGAAGGTCCGCTATCGCCTCGAGCAGGCCCGGAAGGCCCTCTCCGGGGAGTAGATAGTCCTTTACACGAAAGATTTACACTTTTGTTAGTGCGTGTTCGGAGGGGATTTCACCCCCCCCTTTTGCCCAAACGACCGGACACCCTTGCGCGCACTCCCGACCCAACTAATACTCCGCTCAAGCAATGGCAAGGAGAAACACTATGGCTAAATCTACGAGACTACAGAGCCGTCGGAAGTGGACCCTCGGGGGCGTCGGGCTCCTTCTCGGCGTCGGGCTCGTCACCACCGCCGGGGCGACCTGGATCATCGGCGCGAACGCTGGTTCGACGAACAACGACGTGAGCGTCTCCGTCGACACCGTCCAGAACAAGTCGGTCAAGCTGACGACCACCCTCTCCGACTCGAAAATCACTCTGGGAGAGGTCAACGGCAGCTCCCTCTCGCACAGCGGGATCGTCGACTTCGAAGGAGGCGTCGGCGACCTTTCGATCACCTTCAGCGAGATCAAGATCGAGTATGGCTCGAGCTATGTGCCCGAAGGCGGACATCTCCAGCTTTCCTTCGAGCTCAAGTACGGCGCGGAGCACACCGACAACGCCCAGAACCTCGTGAAGACGGCTTCGCTTACCAAAGCTCACACCGAGGACAAGACCGTGGATTCCACGGGAGCGGACGGCACTGCCGATTCCTGGACCTACGTCGACATCGCCTCCCCGACGATCAATGTCCCCAAGTCGAATTCCGACAGCTGGGTGGTCGCCGACGAGGCGGTTAACGGGCTCCACACCGCGACCGGGACGGACATCGCCTTCAACTTCCAGTGGGGAAGCTTCTTCGGCGGGATGTCGCCGGCCAACTACTACAACAGCAAGCTCGAGAGCGGGGCAACCACTGAGGATGCGACCAACATCGAGAAGGAACTGAAAGCCATGAACGAGGCCTTGAATGGCAAGAAGCTCGTCCTGACCGCCACCGTCTCTGCGGTCGCCGGGGCCTAAGGTTCAGAAAGGACTAGGGAAGCGAAAATGGCAAAGTCCAAGATCAGCCGCAAGAGCGGCAAGGGCGCGATCGTCGGCATCGCGCTTGGGGCGGTAGCCCTTAGTGGCGTCGCCTTCTCCGCCTGGATCCTGTCCGGGCAGGAAGGCCAGAAGGTAGAGAACATCTCCGTCTCAGTCGGGAGCGTCGAGGACCACCGCCTCAAGATCAGCGGCGCCCAGGTCACTGGTGGCGGCCTCGTCTTCGATTGCGATGCCTCCGATACCTCCGGACCCATCATCTACGATAGTTCCGATGGGCTCGGCGGCGAGAATCTCTCCTTCACCGTTACCTTCTATATCGAAGGGGCGCTTGAAAACGGCCAGTTCGCCAACTACTTCAATGGCTTCAGCGTCAAGCTCGGCTACATGAGCGCCGAAAGCCTGAACTCCCAGGACGCCGCGATGTCCAACGCGATCGCCAGCAACTGGATCGTTCCTCCCGTGGCGATCGATAACACTACCTCGATTGAGATCAACAGCGTCCCCACCATTAGCGAAGGGACCATCGCCAGCTCTGCCGTCACTCCGTCTGGCAGCGCCACTCTGAGCGCCGTCTACTCGAATGTCACTGAGGAGGAGACGAGTTCGGGCTACGAGGTCGCCAGTGACGTGAAGGTCACCCTTACTGTCACCTTCTCCTGGGGATCTGAGTTCGGGAGCACGAACCCTGGCGAGTTCGCTAACAAAGACATGGACGAGAGCTCGCTCCAGAGCATCATGTCCGCGCTCGAGTCGCTCCATGGCGCCAGCGGAGCCGGGCTCAACATCACCCTCACCCCGCTCGTCAAGTAGGCGGCCCTAACTTCGCATGTCACCTTGGGGAGCCTCGCTGATGCCCGTGGCCTTGGCCACCTCTAGGCGCGCGGGCCTCGGGCGCTTCCCTCCTCTTCCTCTTCTAATGGGAGGAAGGCGCGGATGACCGGGTTCGAGACGCTCTCGCTCATCGTGACGATCATCTGCCTCGTCGCCTTCAGCGGGGTGTTCACGATCCTTTTCCGGAATTACTTCCAAAACGCCCAGGAAGGCGTGGAGGAGGGGAAGGAAGACCTCGTGCTTCTCCAGGAATGCGCTCTCCGGGAAGAGGAGAGGCGTTCCCCGAGGAGAAAGGCGCTCCGTATCCTCAAGGGCGCCCTCTGGGGGATCCTCGGGGTGGCCGCGCTTCTCTTCTTCGGCTTCTCCCTCGCCTCGAGGATCACGGGCTCGCCCCTCGTCCTCGGGGACTACGGGACGCTCGTCATCTCCTCTGGCTCCATGAGCGAGAGGAACCCGGCGAACCGCTACCTCTTCGAGAACAATCTCGAGGACCAGCTCTCCACCTACGACCTCATCGGGGTGAAAAGGGTGTCCTCGCCCGAGGACATCTCCCTATACGACATCATCGCCTTCCGCGCGGAGGACGGGCGCACCATCGTCCACAGGGTCATCGAGATTGAACGCTTCGAGGAGGGGACCTTCTTCCTCACCAAGGGGGCCGCGAACGAGGAAGACGATTCGAACGCCCTCTACGGGGACTATCTCGCCTTCGACGGGATCCTCGGCCGCTACTCGGGATTCCGGGTGCCGCTTGCAGGGGTGTTTGTGATCTTCCTCCAGTCCGGCGCGGGGATCGCGACGATCCTCTCCCTCATCTACTGCTACCTCATGTACGGCTATTTCCGGAACAGGCTCGGGAAGGCCGTCGACGAACGGACGGAGTACCTT
>CALVOS010000085.1 GCA_944350325.1 uncultured Bacilli bacterium
CCTCATGGAGGTGGTTCAGGCGATGGACGCGGGACGGGTCTACGGCATGCGCGCCTTCCCGCTTTCCCTTGAGGAGGACTACGGGGACGCCTGCCGGAAGATGGTGGAGGCGGGGCTCTCGCTCGTCCGCGAGGTCCTTCCCACCGTCCTCCAGGCGCGGGAGCGGGGGGAGCTTCCTGGGGAGGAGCAGGACGAGAGTTCCGTCACCTTCGCCCCCAAGATCCTCCCGGAAGAGGAAAGGATCCCCTTCGAGGGCTCTGCACGGAAGGCCCTCGACCATATCCGGGCCCTGGCCCCGAGGCCGGGCGCGCATGTGCTCTTCCGCGGGACCTCCCTCAAGGTGTACCGGGCCTCCCTGGCCGAGCAGGGGATCGCGCTTCCCGCTGGTTTCCTTCTCGCCGAGAGGGGCAGGCTCCTCCTTTCCTGCGCGGATGGCTCGCTTTCCCTTGAGAAAGTCCAGCTTGCCGGGAAGAAGGAGGCCTCGGGCCGGGATTTCCTGAACGGCGCGCGCCTTATTGCCCCGGAGAAGGTCCTCTAGGGATGGGAGAGGCGCTCCGGCTATCCGTCCACGACCTTGTCGACCTCCTCCTTCGGGAAGGGGACATTGACAACCGGATCTATAACGCCGGGACGATGGAGATGGGCTCGATCCTCCATCGCCTCCACCAGAGCAGCCAGAAAGGGCAATACATCCGGGAAGTGGCGCTCTCCCACGTCTTTTCTGTTGGCGGGAAGGAGGTGCTGCTCGAAGGACGGGCGGACGGGGTCATCCTCGGAGGGGAGCTCCCTGTCCTCGAGGAAATTAAGACCTCCATCATTCCTCCGAGGCGCTTCCATGAGGAGCAGCGCGCGTGGCATCTCGGGCAGGCCCGCTGCTACGCCCTCATGTACCTTCTCGCGAACGGCGGGGAGAAGATCCGGATTCGCCTGACCTACATCAGTCAGAAGGACTACAAGGACGTCTTCGGGGAGGAGGTCGTCGAGGATCGCCCTTCCCTGGAGAAGGAGGTCACGGACCTCATCGGAGAATATCTCTCCCTTCTCGAAGGGGAGTTCGCCCATCTTGCGGAGAAGGACCGCTCCCTGGAGGGGCTGCCCTTCCCTTACGAGAGCTACCGCGCCGGGCAACGTGACATGATGCGCTACGTCTATGGCGCGATCCGGCAGGGGCAGCCCCTCTTCCTCGAGGCGCCGACCGGGATCGGGAAGACGATGAGCGCGCTTTTCCCGGCGCTCCAGGCTACGCGAGGCTCGAGGAAGGGCAAGATCTTCTACCTCACCGCCAAGACGTCAGGGGCTCATTCGGCCCGGGATGCCCTCGCCCTGCTTTACGAAAAGGGGCTGCGCGCCCGGGACGCCCACCTTGTGGCAAGGGAGAGAATCTGCCCGAATCCCGGGGCCTCCTGCAATCCGGTCGAATGCCCGCTGGCGGTCGGCTACTACGGGAAGATGAGGAAGGCGCTCCGGGAGGCGTCCCAGGAGCTGGGCCATTTCGGAACCGCGCGAATCCGTTCGATCGCCGAGCAGCTCTCGACCTGCCCCTTCGAGCTATCCCTCGACCTTTCTTTGCTCGCCGACGTCATCGTCGCGGACTACAACTACGTCTTCGATCCCTTCGCCCGCCTGGATCGCTATTTCGGGGATGAGGCGGAGAAGGGGGTCCACGTCGCCCTCGTCGACGAGGCGCATAACCTGATCGAGCGGGGAAGGGAGTGCTATGGCGCGGAGCTTACCTCGAATCTCCTTGAGGAGGCACGCCGCTCCCTGCGCAGGAAGGACAAGCGCCTCCTTCCGCTCTTGCGCTCCCTTTCCGCTCTCCGCAAGGAAATCGTTTCCTTCCTCCCCCTGAGCGCCGAGGACCCTGTCCGGCTGGAAGGGGTGCCTCCTACGATCCTGAAGCGTCTCGAGAAGACGGAGGAGAAGCGGAACGCCCTCCTCCGCGAGGAGCTCCCGCCCGCTTTGCCTCGCGTATGCAAGGAGCTCTCAAGGGAAATCCACCGTTTCCGAAAAATCAACGAGGAATATGCATCGGAAACGATCCCCTACCTTGAGCGGCTCGGGGAGAAGGACTGGCGGCTCCGCCTCTTCTGCCCGGATGCCAGCCGCATGCTCCAGGAAGACGTCCGCTCGCTCCGCTCGGCCATCTTCTTCTCCGGCACCCTCTCGCCGAGCGACTACTACATGGAGGCCCTTTCCGGGACCGACGAGGCTCCCGGGGTCTCCCTGCCCTCGCCCTTCCCAAGGGAGAACCTTCGCCTGATCCTCACCCCTGGTCTGTCGACCCGCTACCGCGATCGCGAGCGGACGCTCCCGGAGGTCGCCGGCTACCTTTCCTCCTTCGTGTCCGCCCATCCCGGGAACTACCTGCTCTTCTTCCCTTCCTTCTCCTATCTGGAGAAGATCCTCCCGCTCCTGTCCATCGAGGATTCCGACCTGGTCGTCCAGAGGAAGGAGATGGACGAGGAGGCCAAGGAGGAGTTCCTCCTTTCCTTTCGTCCGGGGGCGGGGAAGGGGAAGGTCGGGCTCGCGGTCATGGGAGGCTCCCTCGCGGAGGGGATCGACCTTCTGGGGGACCGGCTCATCGGGGTTGCCATCGTCGGGGTCGGGGTCCCTCCGCCGAGCTACGAGCAGGAGCTTCTCCGCGACCATTTCGAGCGAAAGCTCGGCCAGGGATTCGCCTATGCCTATAGGAACCCCGGCCTCAACAAGGTGATGCAGGCCCTCGGGCGCCTCATCCGGAGCGAGCGCGACGTAGGCGCCGCCCTCCTCATCGACGAGCGCTACCTCCAGGCGCCCTACCTCCCGCTCCTCCGGAAAAAGGACCCTTCCCTTTCCTATGCGTACCGCAAGGAGGACGTCGGCAGGATCGCCGCCTCTTTCTTCGAAGGAAAAGAAAGGGAGGGGAGGCTATAATCCGCCCATGCCTTTCGACCAGAAGCACATCCGCAACTTCTCCGTGATCGCCCACATCGACCATGGGAAGAGCACCCTATGCGACCGCATCCTCGAGCGCACCGGCGCCGTGGAGGCGCGGCAGCTCCGCGCCCAGATGCTGGACGACATGGAGCTGGAGCGCGAGCGGGGGATTACGATCAAGCTGAACGCCGTCACCCTTTCCTATAAGGCGAAGGACGGCGAGGAATACATGATCAATTTGATCGACACGCCGGGGCACGTCGACTTCTCCTACGAGGTCAGCCGTTCCCTCGCCGCCTGCGAGGGGGCGCTCCTCCTCGTGGACGCCACCCAGGGCGTCGAGGCCCAGACCCTCGCCAACGTCTACCTGGCGATCGACAACGACCTCATGGTCATCCCCGTCATCAACAAGATCGACCTTCCTTCCGCCGACGTCGCGATGTCCAAGCGGGAGATTTCCGAGCGGATCGGGCTTTCGACCGAGGACTGCTGCCTCGTCTCCGCCAAGACCGGGGCAGGGGTGGAGGAGATGCTCGAGAAGGCGATCGAGCTCATCCCGGCCCCGGAGGGGGATCCCGCGCTCCCGCTCCAGGCGCTGGTGTTCGATAGCTATTACGACCCCTACCGCGGCGTCATCCTCCTCCTCCGCGTCAGGAACGGGGAGGTGCGTAAGGGGGACGAGATCCTCCTCATGGCCTCCGGGAAGCGCTACGTGGTGACCGAGGTCGGCGTCAGGACCCCCAAGGAAATCCCCGTGGAATCCCTCCGCGCCGGGGAGGTCGGCTACCTCGCCGCGACGATCCGCGACATCCATGACGTGAGCCCGGGCGACACATTGACTCTCGCAGGCCGTCCCGCGGAGAGTCCGCTTCCCGGCTACCGGCGCATCAACCCGATGGTCTATTGCGGCATCTACCCGGTCGACTCGAGGCGCTATCCCGATCTGAAGGACGCCCTCGAGAAGCTTTCGCTCAACGACGCCGCCCTCCTTTTTGAGCCCGAGAGCAGCGAGGCGCTGGGCTTTGGCTTCCGCGCCGGCTTCCTCGGCCTCCTCCACATGGACGTCGTCCAGGAGCGCCTCGAGCGGGAGTACGGGCTCGACCTCATCCTCACCGCCCCCAGCGTCCGCTACAAGGCGGAGTTGACCGACGGAAGCGAGGTTTCCTTCGATAACCCCTGCCGCATGCCTCCCGCCCAGCGGATCAAGAGGATGATGGAGCCCTACGTGACCGCCTCGATCATGACTCCGGGGGAGTACGTCGGCGCGGTGATGCGCCTTTGCCAGGAAAGAAGGGGGATCTACCTCGATCTCGTCTATTTCGACGACACGCGCCAGGTCGTGAAGTACCTCCTGCCCCTCAGCGAGGTCGTCTACAACTTCTTCGATCGCCTCAAGTCGATGAGCAAGGGCTACGCCTCCCTCGACTACGAGATGGAAGGCTACCGGGAGAGTGACCTCGCGAAGATGGACATCCTCCTCAACGGAGACGCGATCGACGCCCTCAGCTCCATCGTCTACCGCCCGGACGCCTACCGCCGGGGGAACCTCATCGTCCGCCGGCTCAAGGAAATCATCCCGAAGCAGCAGTTCGAGGTGCCCGTCCAGGCCGCGATCGGCGGCAAGGTCATCGCCCGGGCCGACATTAAGAGCGTCCGCAAAGACGTCCTCGCCAAATGCTACGGAGGGGACATCTCCCGCAAGAAGAAGCTTCTCGAGAAGCAGCGCGA
The DNA here is from genome assembly GCA_944350325.1 of uncultured Bacilli bacterium. Classification (GTDB taxonomy): domain Bacteria; phylum Bacillota_I; class Bacilli_A; order RFN20; family CAG-826; genus UBA4951. Next base: position 4,645 of record CALVOS010000085.1, read on the forward strand.
GGGGAAGAAGCGCATGAAGGAAATCGGGTCCGTCGAGGTCCCGCAGGAAGCCTTCATGGCCGTCCTTTCCCTTGACGAGGATGAGGATTGAGGAAAATTCCCTGTAAGCGGTTGCAAGAAGCCAATGCCTGCGCATAATAGCCGACAGAGAAAGAGGTTGTTCAGCATGGAAAGAGCACCAATGAAGGTCAGCAAGCCGGTCGACGAGGCGGAACTTTCGAACTTCAAGCGGAACGAGCAGATCACCCTTATCTTCTGGATTTGCTTCGGGATCGCCGCCCTGGTGGTGGCCGTCCTCTACTTCGCCTTCATCGGGCTCCCGAACTACCTGACCGTGACGATCGGGGAGTGGAACGTGACGAACCCCTCCTGGACCCTTCCCGAGGGATACGACTGGAACGGGACCGTCGCCGGCACCTACACGTTCAGCATGCTCGATATTGTCAAGGGCGGCTGGAGCGTCCGTGCCACCTATTTGAATACCACCGCGACCGGAGTCGTCCAGACGGTCAACATCAGCTACGTGCTCGGGCAGACCCAGATGGTCTACACCGCCTTCTGGCTCCAGGTCGTGAGCGTCGGCATCTTCGTCCTCGCCCTCATCGGGGGAGCGGTTGCCTACTTCACCAAGGAGAAGCTCTCGGCGCTTCCTGTCGGGCTCGCGCTCCTGAGCATGATGATCTCGATGCTCGGCCTCGGCTACCTCCTCCTCGGCTCCACCTCCATCATCTGCCGTCCCTCGAACCCGGTCATCCCGGACGTCACCTACGGAGGCATCTACTGGATCCTGATCGCCGTGCTCTGCGTCTTCTATGTCCTGGGCGTCACCTTCGTCGCGATCAGCCCCTACGTCATCGACCACAGGGCGAGCGCCCTCTACGATCTTGGCCTCAAGCACTGAGTTCCTGAAAGTCGCGCTGCGGCGCGACTTTTTTTGTTTTCTCCGTGTTCCTCCTAGTAGATTTTCGGTATTTAATCTGCCTTGCCCCCGTTCTATAATCCAGCCATGGACTACGAGCCCGTCGTATATCGCTTCACCGACGCCCGCTACCTGAACGAGCTCCAGTTCCGCATGGAGATGCGGATGGTCGGATCGGACGCGATCTGGAGGAAGGTCCTCGAGTACCGGGCCTCCCACCGGCTTTCCCTTTCTCCCCTGGAGACGCTCCTCCGGGGCCCTTGCTACTTCACGATGACCGACGCCATCCGCCAGAAGGTCGAGCAGGGCGAGAGGATGCTCCGCCGGCTTTCCGATTCCCTGGAGAGCGGGCGCGAGGAGCTAAGGAGGCACGCCCTCGGGCGCTCCCTTTCCGCCGTGAACGCCTTCGAGGAGTGCGAGATGAGCGCCCTCGCCGTCAAGAGCGTCCTGAACGGGACCTACCGGGGGAGCGAGGACTTCCATGAGCCCCTCCTCCGCTACCACGGCT
>CALVOS010000086.1 GCA_944350325.1 uncultured Bacilli bacterium
CCATCGATATGGAGGACCTCCGCCGCTTCGTCCTCCGGCTTGGAATCTAGCTCAAACCTAGTGAACCAGCGGGAAAATGCCGCTGGTTTTTTGATGTTCGTCCGCCTACAAGAAAGGCGCCCCTCCGGAGGGAAGGGCGCCTTGGGGATGTCGATGAGGTCGGCCTACTGGCGGGTGAGCACCACACCCGCGGTCGGGTAGCTCGTCGAGTTGAGGTCCTCCTCGAAGGTGAGGGTTCCCTCGCCGATCGAGAGGACGATCTCGTACGGCGTCCCGTATCCCCACGTCTGGACGGTGACCGTGCCCGCCCCCTCGTCGATCAGGTAGGTCTGGTTCTCGAGGTTCTCCCGGGCCGCGTCGCCTCCAATGTAGTCAACGTATCCGGTGCCAAGCAGGAAGTAGCACTTCGAGCCGTCGACGAACTGGAGGGAGATGTCGTAGATGTCGCCATAGCTATCTTCGAGCTCGCCGACGTAGGTGTAGCCGACGAAGTCGTTCTCGGCCTCCGTGTAGGAGAGGACCTGGTAGGTTCCCTCCCCGAGGAGGATCTCCCAGCTATCCCCGCCCTTCCGGAGGGTGACGTGGGTCTCGTCGACGATCTCGTAGGAGTAGCCCTCCTCGCCGAGGTAGGAGGCCTTCCCCGTCCCGTCGAGGACGAGGGTCTCCGCCCCCGTCCCCTCGAGGAGGGCGTAGGTCCCCTGGAAGCCGTCCAGCTCGACGAACTCCCCGTCCTTGACCCCGACCTCCAGGAGGGTCTCCCCGTCCTTCTCGATCCGGTAGCCGCCCATCTCCCCCGTGTCGAGGATCGAGGTGGCACCATCGTTCAGCACGAAGTCGACGCCGAAGTAGGCGCTGTCGCTTTCAAGATCGTAGTAGAAGGTCGCGTACGTCTCCCCGCTCCGCTTCGCCAGGAGCACCTGGCTGGTGCCGAAGTGCTTGTACTCGACGGTGTAGAGCGAGGGGTCGTCCCCATCCTGGATCCGGACGAGGACGGCGTTGTCGTCCCCCGTGAGGGAGGTCAGCCCCCAGCTGGAGAACATGACGTTCTCGCCATAGAGGGCCTCGCCCGGGTCCCCCTCGTACGTAAGGGAGATGGCGCCGGTCCCCTCCTCGTAGGAGAGGATCCTCGCCTCCGAGTCGCGGTAGGTGAAGATGCCGGAGGAGTCGATCGTCATCGCGAAGTCGTCGCCCACGCCGTCCCAGTACCACGCGTCGTTATCCGCATAGGCGAAGTCGTAGATGTTGACGCCAAGGTAGCGTCCGAGGAAGGGGGCGCCCTCGTAGGCCGTCATGTCCTTCTCCTCGACGCGGACGAAGTAGGAGTCGCTGTCGCTCCCGATCTCGTAGGAGTAGTAGCCGTCCTCGTTCGCTCCCGCCTTGAGAAGGTCCTCCGTCTCCTCCCCGTAGGTCCCCTCGTAGCCGGCGACGAGGCTCAGGACCTGGTAGTCCTCGTTCGTCCCGTTCACCTTGATGTAGGCGGTCTCCCCGGCGAGGAACTCGTCGTCGAGGACGTAGGTCCCGTCCTCAAGGAGGCGGTAGATGTCCGGGGTCAGGTGCGCGGAGGCTTCCCCGACGATCGTGCGGTAGTAGGGATCGACGACGGACTCTACGGTGATGTTCCTGTGGGGCATCGTGAAGGAGACGCTCATCTCGCCCTCGGCGGCGAGGATCTCCTCCCCGGTCTCGACGATGCGGATCCCCTTCGCGAGGTTGGTGTCGGTGTCCTTGAGGCGGACCTCGACCTCGGACTTGTAGGCGACGACCCCATAGTTCACCGAGGAGGCGTACTCCTCCCCCGGCGCCGTCGCGTAGACGCCCGAGATGTTCTCATCGTCCCAGGCGAGCTCGTAGAGCCCGTAGGTGGTCTCGCCCGTGACGACGACGTCAAAGGCAGGCATCAGGAAGGTGTAGACGGTATTCCCGTCCGTCCCGACCTCGGTCGTATAGTCGACCGGCTCGGGGTTGAAGAAGCTGTCGCTTGCGATGCTGACTCCGTTCAGCACCATGCCCGGGTCGACGAGGACGGAGAAGGAGACTTCCTCCCCTTCCTCGTAGGAGCCTTTCGCCCCCTGGAGGGCGATCGATCCGGAGACGGTGAGGTCGTAGAGGGTCCCGGGGACGTCCGCCTCATGGGCGGTCACGACGATCGTGACGGCCTCCCCGGGCATCTGGAAGTAATAGGTCCCTTTCTCGAGGAGCCCGCAGGCTAGGCCGTTCGCGGTCACTGAGTCGAGAACGAGGTCCCCCTCGTCCACGACCACCTTGACGAGCGCCCCTTCCTCGGCCTTCTCGTCTACCGTGACGGTCACCCCGTCCGGGGCGTCCACGGCGATCGGGTAGGTGACGACGGGCTCGCTGCTCGAGGTCGTGCTGGAAGGCTCGCTCGCGGAGCTGCTCGAGGACGAGCTGCTGGAGGAACTGCTAGAGCTGGAGGAGCTGGAGGAACTGCTCGAACTGGAGGAGCTGGAGGAGGAACTCTGGCTTTCCGAATGGGACTCGCTCCCCTTGTCGGAGGAGGAGGTCCCCTCGCTGATCGAGGAGGACTCCTCGTCCTTCGAGGAAGAGGCGGCGGATGTCACGTCGCCGTTCCCGCATCCGGCCAGGACGAGCGCCCCGGCGGCGAGGATGAGGGCGTATGTTTTCTTGAGTTTCATGGTTGGGGATTCCTTTCCTTACTCGGCGGGAGTCCAGGTGTTGGTCTTGGATGCGCGGGTCATGACGCCGATCTTGGCGCCATCCACGTAGACGTGGATCTCGGCGTCTTCCTCCGATGCCTTCGGAAGCTCGACCGGGTTCCCCTCGGCGTCCTTGCACTCGACGCCGGAAAGATGGAGGTCATAGGAGCTCGAGGACTCGTAGCGGTAGAACGCCGTGGCGATGACCGTCCGGTTCCCCTCCGCGTCCGTCCGGTAGCCCTGGAAGAGACCGGTGTAGCCGGAAACGCGTACGTTAAGGAGCGAGCAGGTGTAATCCGCCCCGTCGTCCGCGGTCTTGAGGCCGAAGTAGACGTCGTTCTTCGCAAGGGTCGTGAAGTCGCTCCAGCTGCCGAATACCACGTTCGGGCCATAGGCGAGGATCTGGCCATCGACGAAGTGGATGATGCCCTCTTTGTCCTCGGGGTTCCCCTCGATGGAGGAGATGGTGGCCTCGGTCCCTTTGAGAGAGGCGATCCCCGAGGCGGGGATGTCGACGTTTCCGTGGCTCGGGGCCGCGTCATAGCGGTTGTAGGAGTCGCTGTCGCTATACCCCTCGGCAAGCAGGTAGCTCCCGACGAAGGGATAGGCGGCGTAGGCGGTGGGGTTCTCCTCGAGGATGGTGACGCTCACGGGGTCGAGGGCGTCCGCGGGAATCGTCCCCTCGTAGTAGCCGTCGCCATTGAGGGTCATCGAGAGATCCGCCGGCTCCGGGTCGGAGTAGGAGTAGCTGCCTTCCTCGTACCAGCCGAGGAGCACCTCGCGGACCATAACGTCCTCGGTCTCGCCCGCCACCTTCACGTAGACGGTCTCGCCCGGGAAGAAGGCGGACTTCGCCTCGTAGGCGCCCGCCTCGGTCTTCCCGTAAAGGGTCCCCGTGAGGCTGAGGCTGTTCGTGAGCGTCACGTCGAAGGGCGCGACGATCTCGGCCTCGATCCGGTAGCCGCCCGTGGCGCTATTGTCGATCGCCCCCTCGTAGTAGCCCTCGTCGTTGAGGGTCATCGCGACCTCGCCCTCGTAGTAGCCCTCGTCCCAGAGAAGGGCGAGGGACTCAAGGCGGACGTTCTCGTCGAGGAGCGTCGCCTTCGCGTACACCGTGTCCCCCGGGAAGAAGCCCGTCTGAGAGACGTATTCCCCTTCCGCGTTCTTCGCGTAGAGGGCGATCTCGACGTCCTCCGAGACGGGAAGCTCGACATCCATCCTGTCGATGGTGGTCGGGGTCAGGACGATTTGGTCCTCGTCGTCCATCTCATAGGACCAGTAGCCGTCCCCCACTTCCGTGAAGGATACGGAAGGAAGGGTCGTCGTGCTGCCCCAGGAGGCGAGGTAGGTCCCGGTCCAGCCGGTGACCTTGACGTCCGTGCTCTCGCTCTCGGCCTTGAGGTAGACGAGGTCGCCGGGGACGGCCTCAAGGGCCGTCATCTCGCTATAGGCGCCCGTCTCGTCCTTCTGGTAGGCCTTCGCGGTCACCCCCTCGGGGCATTCGATCGAGAAGGGCAGGTAGTTCAGCTCGGCCAGGGGGACGAGCGTCATGTCGTGGTCCGGGAGCGGGATGTCGAGGACGAGGGATCCCTCCTCGAGCATGTAGGTCGTCCCGGACTCCTTGATCTTCACGCCCGTGGGCACGTAGCGCGAGGAAGCCTGCATCGTCACGCGGATCGTCGATCCGGCGAGGGCGGCCCCTTTGTAGGTGATGTCCTCGACGGATCCTCCCTCTCCGAGGACGCCGTAGTTGAGGATGAGGTCGTAGGAAGTATCGTCGGCCGCGTACTTCTCCTCATTCACGCGGAAGAGGCGTGTCTCGGTCCCGCAGAGGATGGTGACGTCGGAGGCGGGCATCTGGAACGAGTAGGAGTTCCCATTCTGAGTATAGGGGACCTCGTTCCCTTCCTCGTCCTCGATCGTCACGGCCCCCGTGAAGGAGACGGGCGTGCCCGGGAGGGTATGGACGGCGAACGTGATGGCGTCCCCTTCGCGGACGAGCCCCTCGGGAAGCCCCGTGAGGACGATCCCCTCCGCGGAGACGTCCCTCACCTCGTACTTCCCGACGTAGTCGTAGTCGAGGGTGATGGTCGCCCCCTCCCCCGGCATCGGGAAGTAGTAGCCCCCGTCCGGGTCCTCGGCGGCGGGGTTCCCGTTCACGAGGAGGGCGTGGACGAGGATGTCCCCCTCCTCATAGGAGATGTCCACGTGGACGATCTCGCCGGGAGCAGCGCCCTCCGGCGCCTCGGCGGTGACCTCGGGCGGGAGCGAGAGGACGATCGCCTCCTCCCCCTCCTCCAAGGCGTGGTGGGTTGTCCCCGGCCCAGCCAGCGTGCGGCCGGCGACGTTCCCCGCGGAGAGGATGCCCACCAGGGCTCCCGCCGCGAGCAAGGGAAGCAGCAGTTTCTTCTTCATTGGAACTCCTTTCTCCTTCTCCTTCTTCATTCGTCGCACCGAATGTAACCGCTTCAGGCAAACTTTCAACAGGAAATCGACCTCAGGAAGGGAAAGTTTCCTCCTATGAGTTTTTTCTTGAGAAAATCGGGAGGATGCCTATAAAAGTCTGGTGCGGATATCGGAAAGGACATCTCGGATGCGCAAGACAGGCTTGATTTTGCCGCTTCTCTTTCTCCTCCTCTCCTGCGAGGGGACGCCTCCCGCGGAAGGATCCTCCCTCCCCATGGGGGAGAGCTCCTCCCCCGCGGAGAGCCTTCCTCCCGTCTGGGAGGAGAGCTACCCCGAGATCGAGGGCGAGGAGTACTGCGAGGGGGCCTACGGGGGCTACCTCTTCCAGCTGGAGATGGGCTTCTCTCTCACCGTCGGGGACGAGTACGAGTGCTCCTTCGCCCCGGACGACAAGGGCGTGAGCTCCCTCCGGGTCGAGGTGAGCGACCCCTCGCTCCTCGAGGCGGTCGTCGACCCCGCGGAGGACTTCACCTTCCTCCTCAGGGCCAAGGGGGCCGGGAACCTCCTTCTCACCATCTACGGGGACGACGGGTTCTCCTACTACCAGAAGGTCGTGCGGATCCGGAAGGAGATCCCCCTCGAGGAAATGGACGAGTACCTCTTCTCCGTGACCTCGTGGAACGAGCCTCCCGGCTACCCCTACGGGAGCTACGAGCTGACCTTCGTCGATCCCCAGGAGAAAGCAGGGATCCTCCTCATGTCCGACGAGATGGGCGCGGGGCAGCGCTACGACTTCACCTACGAGTACGCCTACTACGAGGAGGAGTCGAAGACGCGCTTCTACTCCATCTCCTACGAGCCCTCCGAGTCGGCGAGGACGACCCTCAGCTCCTTCTCGATCTCCCTAAACGGGGACTTCATCAACCTCTGGTACCTGGCCGGGGGCGAGGAGACGATCCTCTGCTACCTCCTGCCGGAAATGGACTAAGAAAGGAACGCGCCATGAAGAAAAGCATCCTGATCCTCCCTGCCCTCGCCCTGCTCCTCGCCGCTTGCGGCGGAGGGGAGGATGGCTCCTCCTCCCTCTCCGGGAGCGAGGGGGAAAGCTCCTCCCTCCCCGGCCCCGCGGGCTCTAGCTCCTCCTCCCTCCCGTTCGAGGAGAGGAGCTACATCATCACCCTCACCCTTCCGACGGGCGTCCAGGCGGAGCTCGACAAGGAGGAGGCGAAGGAAGGGGAGACCGTCACCCTCACGATCCTCGGCACCGAGCCCGGCTTCCGGGTGACCGGGGCGAAGGCGAACGACGAGGCCCTCGTCTCGGAGGACGGGGGCAGGACCTTCTCCTTCACGATGCCCGGGCGCTCGGTCCGGGTGACCATCCAGTGCGAGGTCGAGGGGGCGGTGACCATCTCCGGCGACTTCGCGGCGGTCCTCGCCCTCGAGGAGGGCGGGGTCTACGCCGCGCGGAACGTCAAGGTCGACGTGCCCCAGGCGCGGGCGAACTTCTCCTTCTCCGTCGAGGGGGAGGGAGGCGCCCTGACGAAGATCCCCGCCTACTCGCTCGACGAGAGCAGGAGCTTCGCCGACGTCTCCTTCAACTTCGGAATGGAGGAGAACCTGAACATCGCCTCCGGGGCCACCTACGACTTCTTCTACGACCCGGGCTCCCCCCTCTTCCCCTGCTACGTCAGGAGGGTGAGGGTCGACGAGCTCCCCAATAGCGAGGCCGGGCTCAGCTCGCTCTTCAACACGGGGCTCTCGATTCGCTCGGAGACCGCGCTGTACCCCGAGGACGTCCAGGGGATGACCCTCTCCCTCCAGATCCCCGAGGAAGGGCTCGCCCAGGAACTCGAGATGAACCGCTACGCGGACGGGAGCTTCCTCCTCGAGGCGGAGGACATCCTCCAGGCGCGGGATTATCTGGTCTATAAGCGCCTGGACGAGGAGAGTGGGACCTTCACCGTGGTCGACGAGTACCTGAACGCCCTCGGGAACAACGACGTCACGAGGGAAAGGGAGAACGCCTACTCGGCGACCTACGACGTCGTCGAGGACGCCCTCGAGGAGTCGGAGTCGCTCGGGACGTTCGAGATCTCCCGCCGGCTTGCGCGGAAGTCCCTCGAGACCTTCCCCTACGCGATGAAGTTCCTGGAAGGCGAGATCATGAGCGCCTACCGGAGCGGCTTCCAGCGCGAGGAGACGAGCTCCTGGAGCGTCCAGATCGAGAGCGAGCGCCAGGAGGAAGGCTTCCTCGTCGCCGTCGACACCTACGTCGAATATAGCTCCGAGGGCGGGACCTACGCGGAGGAGATGCACGAGGGCCATGTCTTCCATATGGAGATCGGCTTCACCGAGGAAGGGGCGGTCAAAACCCTCGACTACCTCGCGACGGAATATGGCGAGACGGAGTGGGACTTCGTGAACCACGCGCCTCTTCCCGGGCAGCCCGGGAAGGTCGAGAAGAGGATGGAAGGGGAATGGCGCTACGGGGAGCCTCTCGCAGGAGAAGCGCCCATCGATCTCTCCCCCTACTTCATCGAGGAGTTCGCCTCCCTCCGGTTCTATAACCCCGACTCTGGCGTGACTGACGACGGGACGACCTCCGCGGTCCACTACGGCGACAAGGTACGCCTCGCCTCCTACTTCGAGGAAGAGGAGATCGAGAACGTCGAGGTCAGCTACCTCCCCGCGACCGCCCTCGACCTCTGGCAGTACGGCCCCATCGCCTCCGCGGACGAGACGAAGATCGGGAGGCGCGACAACGACGACTACACCGAGATGACCGCGTTAGGCCTCACGGACGAGGCTGGGGTCGAGGTCACCTTCGGGCGTCCTACGAAGGATCCTGGGGCGACCTATGCCCTGCCCATCCGCGTCTGGGCGACGACCAAGTTCCACGCCCTCGCCCTCGACTGGACCCTTAGCGACATGGTCGAGGACATCGACAGGGCGAGGATCTACGAGAACACCACGGAAAGCTACGTCGTGAACCAGGTCCCGGACAACGCGCCCTGCGTATTCGAGGCCGAAAGCGAGAATCCCTCGCTTCTCGAAGTGGTGTCCACCGAAGGCGGGAGGCTGACCCTGAGGGCCGGCTCCGTCGAGGAGCCCACCCTCGTGAGGGTCGCCTGCACGAGCCCCTGGTACGATCCCCCCGCGGGCGAGGGGAACGCGGTGGTCTTCTCCATCACCATCCTGCCCCAGGACATGACGCCCGTGGGCACCTCCTGGACGGTCACGATGGACCCCGTCGGCTACCCAGACACCCACATCGTCTTCACCGACGATCCCTACGAGGGAGGGGACGATGGCTATGAGAGCCCCCTCAAGGGCTACCTCGTCGACACCTACATCGAGTCCGCGGACGAGGAGAACCCCGAGGAGACCCACGAGGACGTCTACTGGTTCTACTACGAGTATGTGGACGGGGGGATCCGCGCGACGATCTACGACACGAACGTCGTGGACACCGGGATCGCCGCGGAGGACTACCGCCTCGCCTTCGAGTACGACCCGGCGAACGGGGAGATCCGCGTCTGCCTCTCCTACGGGATCGCCGACATGGAGAACTACGGGATGGAGTTCGGCGCGGTGATCGGGACGGTCGATGCGGAGGACGGGACGCCTACCGTCTACATTCCCTTCGTCCAGGACGAGACGTATACGGAATACCTCTAGTCCCTAGCGATTCCCCAGGCGGCCTTCGGGCCGCCTTTTCAGCGGTCGCTGATGGAAACCTGCAAAAAAAACCTTTCCGTTCCGGTTCATGCGACGTCACGCACGATTCGTATGAACGACCAGAGTCTTTCCTATAGAAACTTCTCTTTAAAAAGGCCTAGGGAAAGCAAGCCGAACGCTCCAATGAAAGATAGGGTCTTCGAGCCTTGGCAGATCTTCTAGGAAGCGCTGGAGTCGTGCACGACAAGCTTCGGCTCGCCGAGGCTCGATCCCTCGGGCCTCGTGCCCCAGCCGCCTTCGACCGGAAAGAGGATTCGGAGCCATCCCTCCTCCGCATGTTGGTCGCCAGGATGGCGATAGTCCTCCAAAGGAAGGGCGTAGCCGGGGAAGAAGGACTCGCCTTTCAACGCGAGCTCATCCAAAGGATTGCTCTCGGAATTCCCTTCGAAGAGCCAGTCGATGAAATGCATTCCGGTGACGACGTCGGCGTACAGGGTGACTTCTTCCATCCCGTTCCCGCGGTCTAGCCAAAGCCGAGCGTTGTCAAAATCCTTTCTTTCCGCCGGGGGACATTCTGGATGAACCCGACCACGGTTCTGCACGGCGTTCGGATAGGCCTCGATCGACCTCTCGACGGCCCCTCCGTTCCCATCCTCCGCCCAATAGGAGATTTCCACGGGCTTGCCGCCCGGATGCCCGGGGCCTACGGCAAGGTAGCCGGGAAGCGCGGTATCCATCGCGGCAAGGCCGCTGCCGAGGAAGAAGACGCCCAGCACCTCGTAGAAGCCGCGCGGGATGATGTCCTGGTCAACCTCGACGCACTTGTTCCCTCCCGAACAGGCACAAGCGGAAAGAGGGAACCCCAAAAGAAGTGTCAGGCAGGAGGAAAGGGCAATCAGGGACCGCCTAGCCCTTTTCATACATACTCCCATACCCGAATTTCCGAAATAGCCACCCTCCCCTTGTTGGAATCACCAAGCGGAAGGTCGGAGCATTCGAGCCTAAAGCCAAAACTGCCGCGGTTCGTCACGAACGTATAGGGGGAGCCGCGATCCTGGGACACCCGATCGGACGATGAGCCTGAAACCATCTTCGCATGCGGCACGTTTTGGTTCGTGGCGGATCCTGAGCATGAAAGACATGCCGCTAGAACAAACAGCTCGCTTACCATGCTTAATCTTCGTCGCGAGCTCTCCCTTATGTCAATGACGTCATATTCCCCATGCGGTTATGAGGTGATTTGTTTCCACCCATCCCCACCCACCGGGAGCGCCGCTATGAGGGGAGTCGCTTCCCGCTAATCCCCCCCCGCGACCGAAGACCACACAATGAACGTTTGGCAAATTAGGAGTGAGACCGAAAAACGTCGCCTCAGAAATCCAGAAGGAATGTCCGGGAGACTTCATCACAAGGCAAGATACCGCAAGGCCCGATCTCTAGAGGAAGCAACTCACCTGGTGAACTTGGGCGAGGAAGAGCGATAGCGTGCGCCGCCGGGACCTCGCTAACTACGATCAAAAGAACGATCCGCTCCTCAAGGAAGATCCAGATGTCGGGGCCCCCGAACGGTGGCCGCTGGGAAATCCTAGACTAGCAAATAAAACTGTAATTCCCGCCCAAACGTATGGAAAAAGAGGCCCGAAGGCCTCTAATTCCCGTTTCAACCGCCTACTCCTCCGGGAGAAGCTGCCCGGCGAGGTCGCGGACGAAGCCGTTCGTCACCTTGAGCTTCCGGATGGAGCCGGAGGGGACGGCGATGGGCGAGGAGAAGTAGATGTTCGCGTCGATCTCGTCGGGGGCGTTCCAGTAGGAGCGGAACGTGTACTGGTGGCGGTGGGCGTCGTAGCCGGTGACGATGCCCTCGAGGTCCTTGTCCACCATCTCGCGGCACCGCTCGGCGGCAATCTGGAGCTGGAGCCCCATGATGTCCCGTTCCCTGGCGCGGACGACGTCCTCGGGCACTTCCCCGTCCATCTTATAGGCGGGCGTCCCCTCCTCGGGGCTGAAGCGGAAGCAGCCGAGGTGGTGGAAGCGGATCTCCTTCATGAACGCGAGGGTGTTCCGGTGGTCCTCCTCCGTCTCCCCGGGGAAGCCGGTGATGAGGGTCGTGCGGTAGACCGCGTCCGGGATCTTCTCCTGGATGCGGCGGAAGAGATCCCTCATGCCTTCGACGGTGTCCCTCCGGTTCATCCTCCTGAGAAGAGGGTCGGAGGCGCACTGGATGGGGAGGTCGAGGTAGTGGGCGATGCTCTTGCTTCCGGCGATGAGGTCGAGGAGCTCGTCGGTGACCTCCGCGGGGTAAAGGTAGAAGAGGCGGATGGAGTAGAAGCCCATCCCGTCCAGCTCCCGGAGGAGGTCGACGAGGGACTTAGCCCCCGCTCCAAGATCCTTCCCGTAGCGGCAGGTGTCCTGGCTCACGACGGAAAGCTCAATCACTCCTTGCTCCCTCAGGGAGCGCGCCTCCTCGAGGATCTCTTCGTAGGGGCGCGAGCGGAAGCTCCCCCTGATTTTCGGGATCGCGCAGAAGGCACAGTGGTTGTCGCACCCCTCGCTGATCCGGAGCCAGGCGCTCCAGGGAGG
>CALVOS010000087.1 GCA_944350325.1 uncultured Bacilli bacterium
GCAAAGGAGAAGGTTTAAGGACATGATCACAGTCAAGGACCTCAACGACATCCGCGGCAAGAACGTCTACGTCCGCGTGGACTTCAACGTCCCGCAGAAGAACGGCGTCATCCGCGACACGAACCGCATCGTCGCGGCGCTCCCGACGATCCGGGAGCTCGTGAAGAAGGGCGGGAGGCTCATCCTCATGAGCCACCTCGGGAAGATCAAGTGGAAGGAGCCCGATCCCGAGAAGATCGAGGCGATGAAGAAGGCCAACGACATGGCCCCCGTCGCCAAGGCGCTCCAGGAGCCCCTCCCGGAGGCGAAGGTGCATTTCTGCCCCGTCACGAGGGGCGAGGCGCTCAAGGAGGCCGTCTCCTCCCTTAAGGACGGGGAGGTGCTCCTCGTCCAGAACACGCGCTACGAGAAGGGCGAGGAGAAGAACGACCCCGCGCTCAGCGCCGAGTGGGCGGCCCTTGCCGACTGCTACGTCATGGACGCCTTCGGCTCCGCCCATCGCGCCCACGCCTCGACCGTCGGCGTCCCCTCGATCCTCAAGGAGCAGGGGAAGCCCGTCGCCCTCGGCTACCTCATGATCAAGGAGGTCGAGCACCTCGGGAAGTGCGTCGAGCCGACCGCGGAGGACCGCCCCTACGTCGCGGTCCTGGGCGGCTTCAAGGTGAGCGACAAGATCAAGGTCATCGACTCCCTCCTCCGGAAGTGCGACAAGATCCTCATCGGCGGGGCGATGGCCTACACCTTCAAGAAGGCCCTGGGGGAGGAGGTCGGCTGCTCCCCGGTGGAGGACGACCAGCTGGACTACGCCAGGCGCTGCTACGAGGAGGCGAACGGCAGGCTCCTCCTTCCCGTCGATAGCATCATCACCGACAAGTTCGAGGACGATGGCTCGGGCCGGACGATCCTCACCAAGGAAGGCGGGATCCCTGAGGGCTTCGAGGGGGTCGACATCGGCCCGAAGACCGCCGAGCTCTATAAGTCGGAGCTCATGAAGGCGAGGCTCGTCTTCTGGAACGGCCCGATGGGCGTCTTCGAGCAGAAGGACTTCCAGGCCGGGACGATCGCGATCTGCGAGGCCGTGCGCGCCCTCAAGGGCAAGGCCTTCACCGTCTGCGGGGGCGGCGACAGCGCCTCCGCGGCCAAGGAGTTCGGCTACAAGGACGACTTCAGCCACGTCTCCACGGGCGGGGGAGCCTCGCTCGAGATGATCGAGAAGGACGGACACCTCCCCGGCGTCGACGTCCTCCGCTAGCGATGCGCCGCAAGTTCCTGCTCGGCAACTGGAAGATGAACAAGACCCCGGAGGAGGCGAGGAGCTTCCTCCAGGGGGTCGGCCCTCTCCTTTCCCTTGCCGAGTCCCACGGGGTCGATATCGGGATCGCCCCGACCTTCCTCGCCATCCCCGCGGTCCTCGAGAACGCGCCGGAGGGCCTCATCGTCGCGAGCCAGAACGTCAATGAGCACGAGAAGGGCGCCTACACCGGGGAAGTGAGCGCCCCCATGCTCCGCGCCGTCGGGGTCACGCACGCCATCATCGGCCATAGCGAGCGGAGGGAGTACGAGGGCGAGACCTCCTCCCGCTGCCACGAGAAGATCCTCGCCCTCCTCAAGGAGGGCCTCGTCCCCGTCTACTGCTGCGGGGAGAGCCTGGAGACCTTCGAGAAGGGGGAGACCGCCTCCTTCGTCGAGCGCCAGGTCCGCGAGGCCTTCGCCGGGCTTTCCGGGGAGGAGGCCAGGAAGGTCGTCGTCGCCTACGAGCCCATCTGGGCCATCGGCACCGGGAAGAGCGCCTCCGCGGAGATCGCCGAGGGGACGATCCTCATGATCCGGAACGTCCTCCGCGACATGTTCGGCGAGGTTGCCGAGGAGATCCGCATCCTCTACGGCGGCTCCGTGAAGCCGGGAAACGTCCGCGCCTACATGGGATGCCCCGACATCGACGGGGCGCTCGTCGGCGGGGCCTCGCTCGACCCGGAGAGCTACCGCCAGCTCCTGGAAGGGATGATCCTCTAGGATGGCCGATCTCGACTACGCGCCCGGAGGGGTGGAGGACCGCGTCGGGGAGCCGCTTCCCGTCGCGGGGACGAAGGAGGGGAAGGAAGCGGAGCGCTCCCTTCTCCTGAAGTCGCTCCTCATCGTCGCCGGGCTCTTCGGGCTCACCACCCTCGCGGGCTTCCTCTTCGCCGGCGGGCTCACCCTCTTCGCGGGGGACGGGCAGGGGTACTTGAACGAGACGGGCTACATGGTCTCGCTCTTCGTCCTCCTTGGCGCGGCGATCGCCCAGATGGTGATGATCCCCTTCATCGTGGGCCGGGCGGCCCAGGGAAAGGGCGTCCTGCCCCTCGTCCTTTGCCACGCGGTCCTGGAAGGGGTGTTCTTCGCCTCCTTCCTCGTCGTCCCGGGGGTGACCTGGGCGACGGTCCTGGAGGCCCTCCTCATCGCGACGGGGAGCTTCCTCCTCGCCGCGGGGGTGGGCTACTTCCTCAGGAACGCCGGGTGGCTCATGACGGTGGGGATGTCGCTCCTCATCGTGGGCTCGCTCCTGTCGCTTGGCTGGGCTCTGGTCTTCTTCCTCGCGCCGGCCTACTGGAGCGCGATCGACTGCGCGGTGAGCGTCATCTTCGTGGTGGCGATGCTCCTCTTCGTCGCGGTGGACGCGAGCCGCATCCGCAAGATGGCGGCCCAGGGAGCGGGGGCGAGGAACCTCTCGCTCTTCTGCGGCTTCCTCCTCTATAGCGACTTCATGGCGCTCTTCCTCCGGATCCTCTACATCGTGATCCGCTCGAAGAGGGACTAGCCTTCGGGGCCTCCTGGGAACGGGAGGCCTTTTCCTATTCGTCCCTAATATATAGGCGCGTAACGTGCGCATGCGCGCAAGGGAGGAGTCCCTCTCAGCGCTTTCCAGAAAGTCGATGAAGAAAATCGTTGACGGGGAACTTCGGGATGCTACAATCACCCACGCTTTCCACCAAGTGGGGAGCGGTTGGCGCCCCCGGAGGATCGGGAGGGGAAAAAGAAGAAATTCGAAATTCCCGCTTGACTCGCTTCGGAAAAGGCGTACAATCCAACACGCTGTCAACCGCAAGGGAGACAGCCGAGGCGAGGACCCCTCGACATGGTCCCGCCGGGAAAGGATGTCGACGTCCCTTGGGACGCCGGGGAGGGAAACCTCCTCGGGGCTGATCTTTGAAAACCGGACAGATGTACTACTTATACGTCGACGTCGATTCTGAAATACGAAGCGAAAGCCAGTACTGATTGCAAAATCAAATCAACTTACTTGAGAGTTTGATCCTGGCTCAGGATGAACGCTGGCGGCGTGCCTAACACATGCAAGTCGATCGGGGGGAGCAATCCCCTAGAGGCGAACGGGTGAGTAACACGTAGGTAACCTGCCCTCGAGTCTGGGATACCCGGGCGAAAGCTCGGCTAATACCGGATAACCGGGGAGGGGGCATCCCCTCCTTCTGAAAGGCGCCTTCAAGCGCCGCTCTTGGATGGACCTGCGGCACATTAGCTAGTTGGCGGGGCAACGGCCCACCAAGGCGAGGATGTGTAGCCGATCTGAGAGGATGACCGGCCACAATGGGACTGAGACACGGCCCATACTCCTACGGGAGGCAGCAGTGGGGAGTTTTCGGCAATGGGCGAAAGCCTGACCGAGCAACGCCGCGTGAGCGATGAAGGCCCTCTGGGTCGTAAAGCTCTGTTGCGGGGGACGAAACGCCGGACCAGGAAATGGGTCCGGCCTGACGGTACCTCGCCAGAAAGTGACGGCTAACTACGTGCCAGCAGCCGCGGTAATACGTAGGTCACGAGCGTTATCCGGAATTATTGGGCGTAAAGAGTGAGCAGGCGGCTCGCTAAGCCTGGAGTGAAAGCGCGGGGCTCAACCCCGTATAGCTCCGGGAACTGGCGGGCTAGAGTACGTCAGAGGTCAACAGAACTCCGTGTGTAGCGGTGAAATGCGTAGATATACGGAAGAATACCGGTGGCGAAGGCGGTTGACCAGGGCGCTACTGACGCTCAGTCACGAAAGCGTGGGGAGCAAATAGGATTAGATACCCTAGTAGTCCACGCCGTAAACGATGTTGGCTAACTATTGGCATGAGTCAGTGGTGAAGCAAACGCATTAAGCCAACCGCCTGGGGAGTACGGCCGCAAGGCTGAAACTTAAAGGAATTGACGGGACCCCGCACAAGCGGTGGAGCATGTGGTTTAATTCGACGCTACGCGGAAAACCTTACCAGGGCTTGACATGGCTGCTAAAGGCTGCAGAGATGCGGCTCATATACGCAGCACACAGGTGGTGCATGGTTGTCGTCAGCTCGTGTCGTGAGATGTTGGGTTAAGTCCCGCAACGAGCGCAACCCTCGTCCTCAGTTGCCATCATTCAGTTGGGAACTCTGGGGAGACTGCCGATGCAAATCGGAGGAAGGTGGGGCCGACGTCAAATCAGCATGCCCTTTATGTCCTGGGCGACACACGTGCTACAATGGCCGGTACAAAGGGAAGCGACAGGGCGACCTCGAGCCGATCCCAGAAAGCCGGCCTCAGTTCAGACTGGAGGCTGCAATTCGCCTCCACGAAGGCGGAATCGCTAGTAATCGCGGATCAGCATGCCGCGGTGAATACGTTCCCGGGGTTTGTACACACCGCCCGTCAAACCATGAGAGCTGGTAATGCCTGAAGTCGTCGGCCCAACCCGCAAGGGAGGGAGGCGCCTAGGGCAGGACCGGTGATTGGGGTTAAGTCGTAACAAGGTATCCCTACGGGAACGTGGGGATGGATCACCTCCTTTCTAAGGAGTGCCGGACGCATAGCGCGCTCCGGCGGTACCAAGTCACGAACCTGGAGGAGGGCCACTGGCGCCTTCTTCCCGTCGGCCGGTATGTCTGTCCGGTTTTGGAGGATCAGTCCTCCAGCCGTGCTCTTTGAAAACCGAACACTACAAGAAACATGTTCTTTCCGTGCTAGCGCGACCGGGGCAACCCGGGAACGAGAGCACTGATAGCGAGATAGATCAAAATCATAGTCGAGGCGCCCGAAAGGGATGCCCGACCCTGATAATGGCTTACGAAGAGATAAGAAGTTATTAGGGCGTGCAGTGGATGCCTTGGCACCGACAGGCGACGAAAGACGCGACTACCTGCGATAAGCTGCGGTGAGCTGGAAGTGAGCTTCGACCCGCAGATCTCTGAATGGGGGAACCCGCCGCGAGTCATTTCGCGGCACCGGACTGGCTTATGCCAGCGGAGCAAGACCCGGGGAATTGAAACATCTTAGTACCCGGAGGAAAAGAAAGATCGTATCGATTCCGTCAGTAGCGGCGAGCGAAAGCGGAGGAGCCCAAACCGGTCGCAAGACCGGGGTTGCGGACCGCGACATGGGACTTGGGGATGGTATCCGAAAAGGAATGGGAATCCGGCCATAGAAGGTGATAGCCCTGTAGGAGAAACCGTCGTCAGCCCTAGCGTGTTCCAGAGTACGTCGGGTCAAATATCCTGACGGAAGCTGCGCCGACCATGGCGCAAGGCTAAATACTAGTCGGTGACCGATAGCGAACCAGTACCGTGAGGGAAAGGTGAAAAGAACCCCGGAAGGGGAGTGAAAAGATTCTGAAACTGCATGCTCTCAACAAGTCAAAGGGCGTTAATGCCTGATGACGTGCCTATTGAAGAATGAGCCGGCGAGTCACGTTTGCCTGCGAGGTTAAGCCGTAGAGGCGGAGCCGTAGCGAAAGCGAGCCTGAACAGGGCGTTCAGTATGCAAGCGTGGACCCGAAGCCCGACGATCTACCCTTGGCCAGGTTGAAAGAGGGGTAACACCCTCCGGAGGACCGAACCGACGTTCGTTGAAACGCCCGCGGATGAGCTGAGGGTAGTGGAGAAATTCCAATCGAGTCGGGGGATAGCTGGTTCTCCCCGAAATAGCTTTAGGGCTAGCCTCTGGCCACTACCTCGCGGGGGTAGAGCACTGAATGACTGATGGCCGCCTCAGGCGGTACTGAATTCAATCAAACTCCGAATCCCGCGGGGCGTATCCAGGGAGTCAGACTGTGGGGGATAAGCTCCATGGTCAAAAGGGAAACAGCCCAGACCGCCGAATAAGGACCCTAAATCAACGCTAAGTGTTAAAGGAAGTGGGGACGCATGGACAACTAGGATGTTGGCTCAGAAGCAGCCATCATTCAAAGAGTGCGTAACAGCTCACTAGTCGAGTATCCCTGCACCGATGATTTACCGGGGCTTAAGCGTTGTTCCGAATTCGCGGATTTGATAGTTTTCTACCAAGTGGTAGGGGAGCGTCCCATGGGGGGCGAAGGCGGACCGGAAGGACCGCTGGACCGCATGGGAGTGAGTATGCCGGCGTAAGTAACGATGGAGGGTGAGAATCCCTCCCACCGTTTGGCCAAGGTTTCCTGGGCAAGGGTCGTCCTCCCAGGGTTAGGCGGGGCCTAAGGCGAGGCCGAGAGGCGTAGTCGATGGACAGCAGGTCGAGATTCCTGCCCCCGCGCGCATGCGACGTAGTGACAGATCTGGAGAGCGGGTCCCCCTTATCGGATTGGGGGCCAAGCCCCGTGGCCGTCCGTCAGGCAAATCCGGCGGGCAAGGTGAAAGGGCGAGCGCGAGGGAACGGAGCGATCCTAGTACCGGAGCCCGCAAACCAGGTCTCGAGAAAAGCTGCTAGCTTAAGTGCGCGCGGCCCGTACCGAGAACGGACACACGTGGCCAAGGAGAGTATCCTAAGGTGAGCGAGTGAACTGTTGTTAAGGAACTCTGCAAAATCGCTTCGTAACTTCGGAAGAAGAAGCGCTCCCCGCGAGGGGAGCCGCAGTGAAGAGGCCCAAGTAACTGTTTACCAAAAACACAGCTCTATGCTAAGCCGCAAGGCGACGTATATGGGGTGATGCCTGCCCAGTGCTGGAAGGTTAAAAGGTGGGGTTAGCCGCAAGGCGA
>CALVOS010000088.1 GCA_944350325.1 uncultured Bacilli bacterium
CCGGCCAGCTCGGGCCCGATCTCTCCGTGCGCCATCAGAAAAGCCTCCGATCACAGTAGGGTAACCGGAGGCAGAAACCTTTGGGGGCTTTTTGTTTCGGACTCCGAATTACGGGGTCCAGATTACCGAAGGCGGCCCTTTCCAAACGGCAGGAAAGTCTATTCCTTGGGGTTCCCCTCGCCTTCCGCCGGCTTGTCCTCAGGAACGGGGGCCTCATCCTTCTCTTCCGGCGCGGAAGGCTCCTCCTCGTCGCCGACGTTATAGGCGCTCAAATCCCAGTCGGGATGAGCCTTGTGAATCATCTTCAGCCCGTCGACGATGAGGTTCTCCTCGAGGGCGCGCTTGCCCTCCGGACTCTTGCGGATCGCGCGGTCGCTTTCGTCGAGCGCGCGGATGGTCTCCTGGTAGGAGCCGTCCACGAGGCCGGAGATAACGAGGTGGGCGCGGACCGCGGGAGCGCTCCCGAGGAGAGAGGCATGCTTCTTGTCCTCGATGGACATTTCCTTATAGGCAAGAAGACCCTTCTCTTCCTCTCCCGCGAGAAGGAGGAGCGACACCCTCTGGCAGCTCGCCTCATGGACGAGGCGGGCGGAGAGGGTCGCCTGGCTCCGGACGGCCTTCTCGGCGATCGAGGCGGCCTCCACGAGCTTCCCTTCGCCGATCCGGCGATAGAGGATGATGTCGTTCACCCCGTAGGTGAAGTCAGTTACCTCATCGTAGACATCCATCTCCTCGGCCTTCTCGCCGACGAGCATCTGGTAGTTTCCAAGAAGAAGCCTGTTGTAGGCGACGCGGTTCGTCTGGTTGGTCAGGACCGTCAGGAGATAGCCGTCGTTTTTGCTGTCCAGGGGGGCGGGGAAGATGTCGTAGAGATAAAGCATCCCGCCGACGGTTAGCGCGGCGATCGCGAAGATCTCCCACCAGACGAGGCCGGCGTTCCCGGAGTTCCTTCCGACCTCGCAAAGGACGATCCAGACGACAAGCGCGACGACCTCGACGAAGAAGAGGACGAGAGGCATGTACACCACGGCCTGCGGCTTGCTCTTCTCCACGTCCTTGGGGTAGAGAACCGTCTCGCCCGTGAGTCCGTCATAGGAACGGAAGGAGAAGGAGACGCCCTTCCCCTCCTTCTTCTTCTGGAAGTTGAAGAAGAGGACGTTCACAGAATGGATGCCGTACTTCCCGATCAGCGCCCCGAGGAGATGCCCGACCTCGATGAGAAGGGCGTTCAGGATCAGCGAGGCGATGACGGCGAGGACGAGGAGCAGGATGGGGTTCATGATCTGGTCGGCGTCGTTCGCTCCCTGGATCATGGGCTGGATGACGCCGAAGCCGATCCCCAGCACAAGGGCAAGCATCGCCCCGTAGGCGATCCACCCGAACATTTCGTTTTTCTTCATCTTTCCTCCTAGGCCGGAAGGCCGTGCCGGTGTTGGCCACCGTGCGTGCGCCTGGGCGCGTCCTCCCTATTGGAAGCGGGGTGATTATAGTGCAAACAAACCCGTCAGCGTCCCCCTTCCTCCTCAGCCATCCTCACCATCGCCGGATAGATGGATTCCTGGGTGAGCTGGGCGAACCTCCGCATCTTCCGTTCGAAGCGGGTCACGGTGATGTCGGTGTCGCGAAAGACGTGGCTGAACTCGTTCTCGATGAAGGATCCCATCCTTCGCGCAAGAAGCCTGGCGGAGGCCTTGCCAAGGGACCCCCCTTCCGGGGTCGAGGCGATCTCCAGAAGCCTCGTCATCGACTTGGAAAGGATGAAGCTGTCGACGATGTCATGGGCGCTTGAGGAATAGGCGGCCTTAAGAAAGGCGAAGTTCGCCTTCGCGTAGCCCACCAGGGCCATGATCAAGTCCTTCGCGTTCTTGGACTTGTCCAGGTCCTTGACCTTCTCGCCCAGGAAAATCTCGCCCAAAAGGTCGTATATGTTCCGATAATGGTAATAGAAGGTCTGGCGGTGCACGCCGCAGGACTGGCAGATCGAGGTGACGTTGATCTCGTCCAGCGGGGTCGTCTCCATCATTTTCTGGAGCGCCTCGCGGAACCGGGACGAGGCCTTCATCGCCCCTCCTTTTGGAGAGAAGAAAGCGCGCAGGCGATCTTCGCGCCGAGCCTAGCGTTATTGATCGCGAGAGCGACGTTGGCCTCGAGGCTTTCCCCGCCGGAAAGCTCCACGATCTTGGCGAGGAGATAGGGGGTCGACGCCTTGCCTCGAATTCCTTCGCGCTCAGCCTCATCCAAGGCCTTCGCGATCACGGGGTCGATCTTTTCCCGCGGCAGGGCAAGACCCGAAGGGCACGGGTTCGACACAAGGATTCCGCCTCCAAGGGAGAGGTTCCTCCTAGCCCGCACGATCCGCGCGATCTCCTCCGGAGCATTCGCGACGTAGTCGACGGGAAGGCCCGAGTCCTGGCTATAGAAGTCGGCAAGGTGCGGGGCCTGGTAGGAAAGGACGGTGACCCCCTCCGTCTCGAGCACCTCCAGGGTCTTCGGAAGGTCAAGGATCGCCTTCACCCCGCTAGAGACGACCGTGATGTCGTTTTCCCCTAGCTCAGGAAGGTCGCGCGAAATGTCGAAGGTGCTCTCCGCGCCCCTATGCACCCCGCCGATCCCTCCTGTCGCGAGCACCTCGATTCCCGCCTTGGCGGCAAGGATGATGGTCGCGCTGACCGTCGTGGCGCCCCACCTTCCAAGGCCGATGGCGATCGGCAGGTCCCGGCGCGAGAGCTTCATCACGTCCCCCCTCGTCGCGATGGCGAGAAGCTCCTCTTCCGAAAGCCCGACGACGGGATCGCCCTCAATGACCGCGATCGTGGCGGGGATGGCGCCCTCATCCCTCACCGCGCGCTCTAGCGCCTTCGCCGTCTCGAGGTTCCGTGGGTATGGCATCCCGTGCGCGATGATGGTGCTTTCCAGCGCGACGACCGGCTCATGACGGACGATCGCCTCCGCGACTTCCTTGGATATCCTCATTTCTTCTGACCCTTCCTCTTGTTCCAGCGATCGATAAGCGGGGAAAGGGCGAGGTAGAGCGTCCCGAGGCCGATAGAGAGCCCGGCGATGATTCCCCAGTGCGCCGCCGTGATTCCGTCGATCTTGATGTCGAAGATTCCCCACCCAAGGCCGACGTCAAGCCCGAAGGCGAGGAGGGCGAGGGCGAAGATCCCGAAGAAGACGATCGCCCGATAGAGGTCAAGGGGGAGACAAACTTTGAAGAATACGAAGTAGGCGATGATGGAGAAGGTGATGACGGCGACGTAACGCGCGGTCTCAAGATCAAGAAAGCCCGGGTTCGCGAAATGGATGATATAGACGATCAGGACGGCGAGGATCGAAGCGCACCCAGCAGGGACCGCGCGAGAGATGATGTTTCTCACGAACGAGCCCTCGAGCCTGTCGTTCGTAGGCTGGAGGGCGAGGAAGAAGCCGCCCGCCCCGATTGCGCCCAATTCCCATACGTACATGTTCGTCGTGGTGAAGGGATAGTCTGGGCCGCCGAACCAGGAGACGATGATGAAGAAGAGGGAGAGCACCATCGCGAAGGTGGTCTTGCTCAGGAACAAGGAGGCGGTCCTCTGGAGGTTGTTGATGACGCGGCGGCCCTCTGCGACCACGTTAGGAAGCTTCGAAAAGTCGTTCTCAAGCGAGACGATGTGAGAGGCGTTCCTTGCCGCGCTGCTTCCGCTCGCCATGGCGATCGAGCAGTCGGCCTTCTTAAGGGCGATGATGTCGTTCACTCCGTCCCCGGTCATCGCGACCTTGTGGCCCATCCCTTGCAGCGCTTCCACAAGCATCGCCTTCTGTTCCGGCTTTACTCGACCGAAAACGGAGTATTTGCCTGCGATCTGCGGGATTTCCTCGTCGCTCACCTCTTCCATCGACAAGTAGTTTCCTGCGTTCGGGACCCCGCATTCCTCGGCGATCCGAGAGACAGTGGTCGCGTTGTCTCCGGAGATGACCTTGACATCGACGCCGTTGGAGACGAACCAAGCGATGTTCGCCTTGGCGTCCTCCTTAACGTGGTCGCTCAGAACGGCGAGGGCGATCATCTCCAGCTTCGTGGGAAGGGATCCCGGGGCGAACTCTTCCTTCGAGCGGTAGAGCCCGATCGTCCTCAGGCCCTCCTTGGCAAGGGAGAGGGATCTTGCCCTGAGCTCCTCTCCGACCTTTGCCTCGACGATGTCAGGGGCGCCCATGACGAAGGACCCGATTCCAGGAAAGCTCGCCGCGCTCCATTTCCGGCTCGAGTCGAAGGGGATCGCCGCCTTGAAGGAATAGGCGCTTCCGTCCCCGGCGTACTTCCTAAGCGCCCTGGCAGTCCCGTTGTCGTCGCTCGTCGCAAGGAACAGGGAACGGAGGAGCCGCTTGATCTCCTCCCTCGTAACCTTCGTCCCCAGATAGACGTCCTTCACCTCGAGGGCCCCGTCGGTGAGCGTCCCCGTCTTGTCGAAGCAGAGGACGTCGACCCGGGCCAGCATCTCGATGCAGTAGAGCTCCTGGACGTTCATCTTCTTTTGCGAAAGGTTGATGACGCCGACGGTGAGGGTCAGCGAAGTGAGCAGGTACAGGCCTGCCGGGATCATCGCCGTGAGGGATCCGGAAAAACGGACCGCGAAGTCCTGGTAGGAGGGGTAGTCGATGCCCGTTCCGTCCATGTAGGAAAGCACGACCCACGTGATCGCGGTGACGACGCCGATGGAGATGGCGATGATGCCGCAGATGAGGAAGAGCTTCATGTAGGTGCCCTTCAGCTCGCTATCCGGCCTCTTGAACTGCCCGGCCGCCTCCCGGAGGCCTTCGATGTAGTTGGCGGCGCCGACGCGGTTCACGCGGCAGAACACCTTCCCGGCGCGGACGTAGGAGCCGGAAAGCAGCTGATCGCCTGCCCGCTTCGGAACGGCGTCGGTCTCTCCGGTGAGGAGGGACTCGTCCATGTCGCAGCGCCCGTTCACCACCACGCAGTCGGAGGGAACCTGGTCCCCGGGTGAAAGGATGATGATGTCGGAAAGCACGAGCTCCGACGGCAGGAGAGAGATCTCCTTGCCGCCTCTCAGGGCGGTAGCCCTTGGGTCGGTGAGAAGACGCATCTTGTCCACGAGCCGGCGGGCATGGATGTCCGCGAGAAGGCCAAGGAAGATGTTGCAGAGGATCGGGCCGAGGAAGAAGAAGTAGGTGATCTTCGCCTGGGCGACAAGAAGCATGACCGCGATGCCAAAGAAAACGAGGTTGAAGAAGGAGAAGACGTTCTCGCGGATGATCTCCCAATAGGTCTTGGTAACCTTCTTGGCCGTCTTATTCGCAAGCCCCTCCTTTACCCGGGCGGCGACCTGCCCCTCGCTCAGCCCTATGGTGAAATCGGGATCGTATTCCTCTGCCTCAAGAATTTTCCTTTCGACTTCTTCCTTGCGGAGGCTTCGTCTGGCCATTGCTTGAGTGTATCAGATTATCCCGCCCGAAGGGCGACGGCAGGGTCCTTTTTCGAAGCGATTCTGCTGGGAATGAAGCCGGAAAGAAGGGAGAGCAAGGTGGAGATGAGGATCATCGCGAACGCCGCCAACGCGGTGAGGCTTGCGATGGAGCCAAGGATCTGGCCGGGGAAAAATGAGGCGAGGAGAGTGTTGATCGGGACGGACAGGACGAGCGTGGCCAGGATGCCTATGACCCCGCCGAGAAGCCCGATCACGAGGCACTCGGCAAGGAAAAGGCGCCCGACGTCCCTCTTCCTTGCCCCGCAGGCGCGGAGGATTCCGATTTCCTTCGTCCTCTCGATGACCGAGACATACGTGATGATCGCCGTCATGATCGAGCTGACGACGAGGGAAAGCGAGCCAAAGACGACCAGGACGAGGGAAATGAGGTCGATAAGGGTGCTGAGAGCGTCCGTGAAGCTCCCCATTATGTCGGTGTAGTAGATCCTCTCGCTCAGGGGACGAGTCTCGTTATACGCCTCAAGCCGCTCGATGATCGATGGCTTTGCCGTGAGGGACTCGGGGAAAATCAGGATGGAGGTTATGTTCGAGTAGGCAGAGATATAGGCAAGGAAGTCGACGAGGGAAAGGCCTTCCGCATAAGGGTCGAGGAAGTCCTTGCCGATAGCCTCCCCGAGCAAGGCGAGCGCCTCGGATGAGGAAAGCTTCCCCTCTTCCTGCATCCGGGAAAGCAGCTTCGCCACCTCGTCTTCCTTGAAATCAGCGCCAATCGAGCGCGCTTTGCTCAAAAATCCGGTGTAAGAGGTATAGCGGGCAAGGCCTCCCTCCTCGTTCAAGTAAGTGAAGTCCAGCCAATAGACGTTCTTCGCGATCGTCCCCATGGCGTTCTGGAGCTTCTGGGAAAGCGCAAGGGCGTCGCTAGCGCTCCCGCTCGTGGAGCCAAGCGCGGAAGCGATCTCCTGGAAGGCCTCCTTGAGAGAGGCGTTCAGCCGTTCCAGCCCGTCCGCCTCGCCGTTTTCGTCGCTCCATGTCCTCGGCACGAACCAGGCGGAGGTCGCGTCTTCCCCAAGCGACTCGCCTTCCGGGGTGGAGACGTCCCCCGCCATGGCTTCCGCTAGGGAGGGCAGGAAGCCGATGGAGCAGGGCATCAGGTTAAAGTAGGAGTTCTCGCTCGGACGGATGACCCCGACGATCCGGAGCTCAATCCCTTCATCGCTTTCATACATCCTCTTCAGGTCGTCGGGGGCGGGATGGATGGAGAACTGCCTTTCGACAAGGCTCCCTTTCGCAAAGTCCCCGCCCAGGAGCCCGCGGGCGACGTCGAAGTCGTCGATCTCATAGACCGTTCCCGTCACTTCCTTCACATCGCTTAGGTACTCCGAGCTCTTGAAGGCCTTGTACCTCTTGCCCCCGGAAGACTCGGTCCCGACGATGTCCTTAAAGGAGATCTCCTTTGGAAGAGGCGTGTCGCTCTCGAAGAACCCAAGGCTCCTCAAGGTGTTGATGTCGACCCTGTTGTACTGGTCGAGGATCAGGACCAGCTCGTCCGCCCTCTCGGGGAACTTCCCATAGACGAGGTCGTACATGGAGGAAAGGCCGTCCTCGTCCGCGTACACCTCGTGGAAGATCATCGCAGGAAGCGGGGTGATCCCGCTGAACATGTTGTTCCCGAATCCAGCGGACTGATATTGGTTGATCTCGAGGAACGTCCCGGACCCGCTTCCGACCCCCTCCTCTGTGATGAGGTTGAAATCAAGGCCTTCCCGATTAAGAAGGACGGATCTCGCGAGCCCATCCTCCACAAGGGGCATCAGCACCCCGTCGATGTAATCCCTATTGTTCAGGTCATTCGTATGGCTGACGTAGGTCTGGGTGGATGTGTCATGGACATAGAGGACATCCTCGTCCGGGAATCGCTCGGGCGAAGGCTCGTCTTCGTCCTCGACAATGCTGTAGTGGTTGCGGGAAATCGTCATTGGGACCGCCGCGGCAACCTCCTCCTCGACGTTCGTCACGAAGTTCCCGAAGCCGTTCGAGATCGCAAGGACAAGCGAGACCCCCAGGACCCCGAAGGCCGAGGCGATGATAGTGAGGGAAGTTCTTCCCTTCTTTGTCCAAAGCGCCCCAAGGCTGCTCCTTAGCGCGGCGATCGGCCCCATCGAGACCCTTGGTTTTCGGCTATTTGGAAGGGAAAACTGATCTTTTGCGAGTGTTTTGCAGGGATTTGAATCACTCACTATCGCACCATCTTCCATCTCGATAAGGCGGTCCGCGTAATGCTCAGCCAAAACGCGGTTGTGGGTCACCATCACGACGAGGCGGTCCTTGGAGATGCCCTTAAGAAGGTCCATGACCTGCGTCGAGGTCTTGCTGTCGAGCGCGCCTGTCGGCTCGTCGGCAAGGATGATTGCCGGGTGGTTGGCGATCGCCCTTGCGATGGCGACCCTTTGCATCTGGCCCCCGGAAAGCTCTGAAGGCTTCTTCCCGGCCTGGGGAAGGACCCCGACCTTCTCCAGCGCTTCAAGGGCCATCCGTTCCCTTTCCTTCCCTCGCACTCCGGCGAGGGAGAGAGGGACGGCGACGTTCTCAAGGACGCTTTGGTGGGGTATGAGATTGTAGTCCTGAAAGACGAAGCCGATCCTCTCGTTCCGGTAGGAGTCCCAGTCCCTTTCCTTGTAGTCCCTCGTGCTATCCCCGTCGACAAGGATCTCTCCTTCGCTTGGGCGGTCCAGCCCGCCGATAAGGTTGAGGAGGGTCGTCTTCCCGCACCCCGAAGGACCGAGGATGGCGATGAAGCCCTTATCCGGAAGGACGAGGTCCACGCCCTGGAGGGCAGGGAACTCCCCGGCCTTGGTCCGGTAGACCTTCTTGATCCCCTTGAGCTCCAGCATGGGCTTCCTCTATTCCTGTCCCGCCCTCTTATGCCGGAACCACTCGGAAAGGAAGGCGGAGCACTCCTCGTCAAGGACGCCGAAGTCGACGAGCGGCCTCTCGTGAAGGGACGGGGCGTCGTAGACCCGGTATCGGGAAACGATCGCGCCGTCCTTCGGGTCCTTGGAGGCGAAGACAAGACGGGAGACGTGGGACTGGAGTATCGCTCCCGCGCACATGAGGCAGGGTTCGAGAGTCACGTAGAGGGTGCATCCGGAAAGGCGCCACGTGCCGAGCAAAGACGCGGCCTTCCGAAGGACGACGATCTCCGCGTGGGCGGATATGTCGAGCCCCTTCTCCCTTTCGTTATGGCCAAGGGCAAGTGGCTTCCCGTCCCGGGATAGGAGCGCGCCGACCGGCACTTCCCCCTCCAAGGCGGCCTTCCGTGCCTCCTCGAGGGCCATCTCCATGAACGCCCGATCTTCCATAGGGAAATTTTCCTACCAAACCAAAAAGAAAACCACCGCGCAAGGCATCCGGCCTTAAGGCTGCTCGGTTCCCCGCCTGACCTGGTTCGGCCCTCCGCCCTCGCGGTGGCGTGAGGATTATAGCGAATTACTTCTTCGGGAGAATCCTTTCCTGGCCGCCCATATAGGGACGGAGCGCCTCCGGGATGAGGATCGATCCATCCTCCTGCTGGCACTGCTCGAGGAGGGCGGGGAACACGCGGGAGGTGGCAAGGCCCGAACCGTTCAGCGTATGGCAGAAATGAATCTTTCCCTGGGCGTCCCGGTAGCGGACCATCCCGCGCCTGGCCTGGTAGTCCCTCGCGTTGGAGACGCTGCTCACTTCCTTGTAGATCCCCATCGAGGGGATCCACACCTCGATGTCGTAGGTCCTTGCCATCGAGTGGGAGCAATCGCCCGCGGCGAGCTTGTCCAGGCGGTAGGCGAGCCCAAGTCCCTGGAGGAGGCTCTCGGCCTTCCCAACCATCTCGTCGAAGGCGACGTCGCTCTTGTCCTCCTCTGTGTACTGGACCATCTCGACCTTGTTGAACTGGTAGCCGCGGATCATGCCGCGCTCCTCGGTGCGGTAGCTTCCCGCCTCCTTCCGATAGCAGGGCGTGTAGGCGAAGTACTTCCTCGGGAGGTCGTCCAGGGAGAGGATCTCGTTCCGGTGGAGGTTGACCAGGGCCGTCTCCGCGGTCGGGAGAAGGAACTTCCTCGGCTCCATGCCCTCCATGTAGAACACCTCGTCCCGGAACTTGGGGAACTGGCCGGAGGTGTAGCCGCTCTCGACGTTCAAAAGGTGCGGGGGAAGGATGAAGGTGTAGCCGTCCCTGAGGTGGGCGGCGATGACGTAGTTGAGGAGCGCCCACTCCAGCCTCGCCCCGTCGCCAACATAGATCCAGGTCCCCGAGCCGGAGATCTTCGCCGCGCGGCGATAGTCGATGATCCCGAGGCTCTCCGCAAGGGTGACGTGGTCCTTGGGCTCGAAGGAGAAGGAGGGCTTCCTGCCCCACTCGCGGATCGGCGCGTTGTTCTCCTTTCCGCCGGCAAGGAGATCGGGATCGGGGAGGTTCGGGAGCACCTCGATCGCGGCCTGGATCCCCTCCTCGACCTCCCTCAGCTCCGCCTCGCGGTCCTTGTTCTCCTGGGCGAGGCGCTTGACCTCGCGGAAGATGGGGGAAGGATCCTCCCCCGCCTTCTTCATCGCCGGGACCTTCGCGGTCAGGCGGTTCTGCTCTGCCTTGCTCGCCTCGACGGCGTGAAGGAGCTCCCGCCTCCGCCTGAACATCCCGAGGACGGGCTCGGGCTCGAAGTCCCAGCCCTTCTTGAGGAGCTGGGCCCTGACGTAGTCAGGCTTCTCCTCGATCAGCTTCCAATCGATCATGGTCATTCCTCCCCGGCCAGCGGCCGGTAACGCAGGAAGAGCCGCTTCCCGAGGTCGAGAAGGGACTCCGCGCGAGCGAGGCGGTAGGCCCGCTCGATAAGGGAATCATAGTCCCCGGCAAGTCGCGATTCGACTGCCTTGACGAGCGCGGACGGCGTTTCCGCGAGAATCGCGTTCTCCTCAGGCCGAAGCGGGGATCCGTGGCCGGGATCGCGGAAGAGGATCACCGGGGTCTTGGACGCCATCGCCTCAAGCGCGAGGATTCGCGGGGCTTCGCCCATGAAGAAGGCGAAGGAGGCCGAGCGAAGGAGGCTTCGGAAGACGTCGTCCTCGATGATTCCTTCGAAACGGACGTTCTTCGGCCCTTTCTTGGAAAGGCGCCTCCTGCGAGAGCTCATGAATGCCTGATATTTCTCGTAACCTATGAAAATCAAACGAAACGAGGGGAGATTGCCGGCGATTTCCTCAAGTGCTTTGAATGGTCTCCCGCTTTCATAGTCGCCGAACACGACGGCGACGCTCTCCCTGTCGCGGATATTGAAGTACTGGCGGTAGACGTCCTTCTCCGCGGGGTCGAGCCCTTCGAAGCGGGAGACGTTCACCCCAGGGGTCAGGATCTCGACCTTGGAGGAGGGGATTCCGGAATCGACGAGAATTCCCTTTTCCCTAAGTCCGGGGACGAAGATGAGGTCCGCGTGGCGAAGCATCCGCGCGGCGCGAGGCTTGATGGGGCGGAAGCCGTCCTCCTCCGCCTCTCCGAGGTAGGAGGCGGAGGGCTCGCCTTCGGCGTAAAGGGCGCTCACGACAACCTTCGCCCCGTATTCCCGGGCCTTCTCAAGGAAGGGGCCGTCGTCCGGCGAGATCAGATGGACGATCGAGGGCCCCGCGTCGAGGCTGTCGACGAGCTGCGTCTCCGTGCTCTCGAGGGCACCCTTGAGGTTCTTTCGGAGACGGACGGCGAGGTAGGGGGGCTCCCCCTTCCCCGCCTGATAGCGGACCAGCGCCTTCACGCGCTATTCCACCTCGTCGGGCGTCGGGTTATGGACAGGGGCCTCGCCCGCCTCTTCCTTGGGGGCAAGGGAGGGGTTGACCTCCTCTTCCTCGAGGGACTCCTCCTCCAGGGGTTTCTCCTGGTGGGGGAGGATCGCGATCGAGGCGACCTTCTGCCGTCCTTCGAGACGGATGACGATGACGCCCTGGGTGTTGCGCCCGCACACCTTGACCTGGTCGAGGGGCGTGCGGATGACGATGCCGCTGGTGGTGATGACCATGAGGTCCTCGTCCCCCTGGACGGCCCTCATCGCCGCGAGCTCGCCGTTCTTGGCGCTCATCTTGAGCGAGAGCACGCCCTTCGTCCCGCGGCTCGTCAGGCGATAGCCGTCGTAATGGTGGGTGTTGCCGTCCGCGTCGGTGACGATGGTGTCCTTCGCGTAGCTGATCTTCCCGAACCCGCGGGTGGTCAGGACGAGGATCTTGTCGCCCTCGAGGGAAGTCGTGAGGTCGATGGCCCTCTCCTCCCCCTCGAGATGGATCCCGCGGACCCCGGACGCGGTCCTGCTCATGGGCCTGATTTCTTCCTCGCGGAAGGAGCAGACGCGTCCGGAGGAGGAGGCGATCGAGACGATGGCGCTCCCGTCGGTGCGCTTCACCCCCAGGAGCTCGTCCCCTTCGCGGAGGGAGAGCGCCCTCTTCCCGTTCACGTTGATGTTGCTGAATTCCGAGATGGGCGTCCTCTTGGCCAGCCCGTTCGTCGTGGCGAAGAGCAGGTACTCGCCCTCCGGGTAGTCGTCGCAGGGCACGATCGAGACGATCTGCTCGCCCTCGTCGAGGCGGAGAAGGTTCACCGCCGGGATCCCCTTCGAGTCGCGCGCCCCGTCCGGAAGCATGTAGCCCCGGATCCGGTACACCTTCCCGAAGCTTGAGAAGAAGAGGAGGTCGGTGTGGGTGCGGGCGTGGATGACGATGTTGGCGACGTCCCCGGCGACCATGCGGATGCCGGTCACGCCCCTGCCGCCGCGGTTCTGGGTGCGGAAGGTGTCGTCGTCCATCCGCTTCACGTAGCCGTTCTTCGTGAGGATGATGACGATCTCTTTCTCAGGGATGAGCGACTCCGAGTCGATCGAGGCGGCCTCGTCGCTGATCTCGGTGAGGCGGCGGTCCCCGTACTTCCGCTTGATCTCGAGCAGCTCCTGGATCATGAGGTCGATGATGTTCGCCTGGTCGCTCAGGAGGCGGCGGTACTCCGCGATGCTCTTCATCAGCTCGTCGAGCTCCTGGTGGAGCTTCCCTTGCTCGAGGCCCTGGAGGCGGCGGAGGGTCATCGCGAGGATGGCCTGGCACTGGTCGTCGGTGAGGGAGAAGCGCGCCTTCAGCTTCCCGGTGCTCTCCTCATCGCTCTGCGAGCTGCGGATGAGGGCGATCACCTCGTCGATGTTGTCGTGGGCGAGGATGAGCCCTTCGAGGATGTGGCTCCTCTTGAGGTCGCGGTTGAGTCGGAACTTGGTCCTTCTCGTCAGCACCTCGACCTGGAAGTCGATGTAGTTCTGGAGCATCTCCTTCATGCCGAGGGTCTTCGGCTCGCCGTTGACGAGGCAGAGGTTGATGACGCCGAAGTTGACCTGGAGCTGCGAATGCTTGAGAAGGTTGTTGCAGACGACCTCCGGCACGAAGCCGTGCTTGACGTCGATGACGACGCGGATGCCCTCCTTATTGCTCTCGTCCCGGAGGTCGCTGATCCCGTCGACAACCTTGTCGCGGACGAGCTGGGCGATGCCCTCCACCATCGTCGCCTTGTTCACCTGGTAGGGGATCTCGGTCACGATGATGCGCGAGCGTCCGCCCGATAGCTCCTCGATCGAGTAGCGGGAGCGGATCGAGACGGTGCCGATGCCCGTCTGGAAGTAGTCGCGGATTCCCCCGCGGCCGAGGATGACCCCTCCGGTCGGGAAGTCCGGGCCGTGGAGATGGCGCGCCATGATGTCGAGGACGTCCATGTCGGGGTCCTTGGCCAGGGCGCAGATCGCGTCGATGGTCTCCGAAAGGTTGTGCGAGGGCATGTTCGTGGCCATGCCGACGGCGATCCCTTCCGAGCCGTTCACGATCAGGTTGGGGAAGCGGGAGGGAAGGACGACCGGCTCCTTCTCGGTGCCGTCGTAGTTATCGGCCCAGTCGACCGTGTCCTCGTCGAGCCCGTCGACCATCTCGACGGCAAGCTTCGCCATCCTGGCCTCCGTGTAACGCATGGCGGCGGCCTCGTCCCCGTCGATCGAGCCGAAGTTCCCGTGCCCGTCCACGAGGGGATAGCGGAGCGAGAACTCCTGGGCGAGGCGGACCAGCGTCATGTAGATCGCGGAGTCGCCGTGGGGATGGAAGCGGCCCATGACGTCGCCGACGACCTTCGCCGACTTCTTGTAGGGCTTCCCGGGGGTCATCCCCATCAGCTGCATGCCGTAGATGACGCGGCGCTGGACGGGCTTGAGGCCGTCGCGCACGTCCGGAATGGCGCGGGCGGTGATGACCGACATCGAGTAGGCGAGGAAGGCGGAGCGGACCTCGTTGACGATCTCGCGGTCGGTGAGCCCTGACTCAATGCCGGCCTTGGGGGCGTCGTCCCCTCCCTGATCCGACGGGGAACCCCGCAGTTCGTCCTTCTTTTCTTCGTTATCCATGGAATGCTCCTCCTAGTAGTCGAGATTCTCCGCGAAGCGGGCGTTCTCGCTGATGAACTTCTTGCGGGGCAGGACCTCGTCGCCCATGAGGTCGGTGAACACCTTCTCCGCCTCGACGGCGTCTTCGAGCGTGATGCGGATCATCTTGCGGACCTTGGGATCCATCGTGGTCTCCCAAAGCTGCTGGGCGTCCATCTCGCCTAGTCCTTTGTAGCGCTGGAAGGGGTAGCCCTCGCGAAGCTGGAGGGCGCGCTTCAGCTTCTCGAGCTCGGCGTCGTTATAGGCGTAGTAGGCGTTCCCCTTGTAGTCGATCTTGTAGAGGGGCGGCTGGGCGATATAGACGTAGCCGCCTTCGATGAGGGGGCGCATGAAGCGGTAGAAGAAGGTCAAAAGCAGGATGCGGATGTGGTCGCCGTCCACGTCGGCATCCGTCATGATCACGATCTTGTGGTAGCGGATCTTCGAGACGTCGAAGTTCTCGCGGATGCCGCCGCCGATCGCGAGAATCATGTTCCCAATCTCGGCGTTCTTGAAGATCCGTTCCTCGCGGGCTTTCTCGACGTTCAGGATCTTGCCTCGCAGCGGGAGGACGGCCTGGGTCTCGCGGTCGCGCCCGTTCTTCGCGGAGCCACCGGCCGAGTTCCCCTCGACGATGTAGAGCTCGCAGACCTCCGGATCCTTGCTGGAGCAGTCGGCGAGCTTTCCGGGGAGGGAGCTGATGCCGAGGGCGCCCTTCCGGGCCGTCTCGCGCGCCTTCTGGGCGGCGATCCTTCCCTTGGCGGCGAGCTTCGCCTTCTCGACGATCGCGCGGGCGGAGACGGGATGCTCCATGAGGAACTGCATCAGCTGCTCGCCGACGATCGCGGACACGATCTTGCGGACCTCGCTGTTCCCGAGCTTCGTCTTCGTCTGGCCTTCGTACTGGGGGTTGGGGTGCTTCGCAGAGATGACGCAGGTGAGCCCCTCGCGGCAGTCGTCGGTCGCCAGGTTCGGGTCCTTCTCGCCCAGGAGCTTCGCCTTGCGGGCGTACTCGTTGATCACGCGGTTGAGGGCGAGGTTGAAGCCCTCGACGTGGGTACCGCCCTCCTTCGTGGAGATGTTGTTGCAGAAGGAATAGATGCCGTCGGAGTTGTAGTAGTCGGTCCACTGGAGGGCGACCTCGCAGTAGATGCGAAGCTTCTCGCCGGAGACGAGGGTGACCTCCTCGGCGCCCTGGCAGTAGATGACCTCGGGGGCGATCGGCGTCTTCCCGGAGTTGATGAAAGCGACGTACTCGCGAATCCCGCCTTCGTAGCGGAACGTCTCCCCGACGGGCTCATCGCCCCGCAGGTCCTGGAGGGAGATCTCCACCCCGCCGTTCAGGAAGGCCATCTGGCGCAGGTGGTTCCGGATGGTGTCGTAGTTATAGACGGTCGTCTCCGTGAAGATCTGCGCGTCGGGCTTGAAGGTGACCTTCGTCCCGTGCTCATTCTCGCCGACGTCCCCGATGCGGGCGAGAGGGGCGACGATGTTGCCGCCGTTCTCGAAACGGACGCGGTAGAGGCCGCCGGCCTTCTTGACCTCGACCTCGCACCACTCGGAAAGGGCGTTCACGACGGAGGCGCCGACGCCGTGAAGGCCGCCGGAGACCTTATAGCCGCCTCCTTCGCCGAACTTTCCGCCGGCGTGGAGGATGGTGAAGGCGGTCTCGACGCCGGAAAGGCCGGAGTCCTGGACGACGTCCACGGGGATGCCGCGCCCGTCGTCGGTGACCGTGACGGAGCCGTCCTTGTTGAGGGTCACGGAAATGCGCCCGCAGTAGCCGGCCAGCGCCTCGTCGATCGCGTTGTCGACGATCTCCCACACGAGGTGGTGCAGGCCCGGGGCGGCCGTCGTGGCGATGTACATGCCCGGACGGGTCCGCACGGCCTCAAGGCCCTTCAGGACCTGGATGTTCGCCGCGGTGTAGTCCGCGTCGGCCTTCTCCACCGCCCTTTCGTTCGCGGGAACCTCGACGGCGCCGTAGGTGATGCCGTCCTCTTCCCGGACTTCCTTCTTTTCTTCGTCGCTCATGCTCACTCCTCCGAGTCTTTCTTGCCGATATGGAACCGGCGCGCTCCCGCGACGTGCGCGGTCGTGCCGGTGATGAAGCTCTGGCCGAGCCGGGGAAGGATGGCGACGAGGCGCCTCCTTCTCTCCTGATCCAGCTCCCCGAAGACGTCGTCCAGAAGGACGACAGGCCTTCCCGCCCCCTTCGGGATCAGGGCGGGAGCCAGGCGGAGGGCGAGGGCGAGGGCCCTGCTTTCCCCCTGCGAGGCGTAGGAGGCCGCCTCGCGGCCGTCCAGGGTCACGAGGAGGTCGTCCCTTTGGGGGCCTGCCTGCGTGCTTCCGAGCACGAGGTCCCTCTCCTTCTGGGAGAGGTGGAGCGCAAGGGCCCTTCTCGCGAAGTCTTCCCCAGGCTCGAGGAAGCGCTTCAGGCGAACCCGCGCCTCCCGCCCTTCGCCCAGAAGGGCCGCCGAGAGCGTGCCGAAGGCCCCTTCCAGCCGCTCGAGGAAGCGCCCTCTTAGCGCCTCGACCCTCTCTTCCTCCACGACAAGGCGCTCCGTGAGCGTCTCCAGGAGGGGGGTCCACCTGCCGCCCTTCAGGGCCCGGTTCCGCTCCTCGAGGAGGTGGCGGAAGCGCCCGTAGGCGAGCAGGTAGTCGCCCGAGAGGCGGGAAAGCGCCTCGTCGAGGAAGGCCCTCCTGCCCGAGGGGGATCCCCGGAAGAGGGAGACGTCCTCCGGCGTGAAGCGGACGGCGGAGAAGGCGCCCCTGAGGTCGGAGAGCCGCGCTAGGGGCTTCCCGTCCAGAAGGACGGCGCGGCCCCCGCCGCGGAAGGAGACCTCGATCCTCCGCGTGATCCCTCCTTCCTCGACCTCGCCCCGCACATAGGCCTCGCTTTCTCCTTCCTGGACGACGTCGCCCATGTCGGAAGTCCGCCAGCTCCGTCCTAGGGAGAGGAAGTCGATCGCCTCGAGGACGTTCGTCTTCCCGGCCCCGTTCGGCCCAACGAGCTCGTTTGCCCCGAGGGACGGAGCGATGACGAGTTTGCGGTGGTT
The DNA here is from genome assembly GCA_944350325.1 of uncultured Bacilli bacterium. GTDB lineage: Bacteria > Bacillota_I > Bacilli_A > RFN20 > CAG-826 > UBA4951. The sequence continues at coordinate 16,939 of CALVOS010000088.1, forward strand.
GCGGAAGCGGAGGAGCGTGAGGGAACGAAGGATCATTCCCCTTCCTCGGGAACCAGGCGGATGAGGCGCCCCTCGGCCAAGAGGGTGTCCCCAGGCCGGAGCTTCCTTCCCCGACGGGTTTCCGGCTCGCCGTTGACGAGCGCCTTCCCCGCGGCGAGGAAGGGCTTGGCCATGGACCCCTCGTCAACGAGGCCGGCGTACTTCAAAAGCTGGCCCAGGGTTATGTAGGGGGTGCGGATGGCGATGGTCTCTTCCCTTGGCTCCACGTTAGGCATTTTACTACATAGTAGTAAAGCTGGCTAACGAAAAAGGCGCCCTGGGCGCCTTCTCGGAGTGTTCCCTAGGCTCGGCCGTCAGTGCTCCTAGGGCTCAGGAGCTCGACGATCGAGGGGTCCTCTGGGTTATGGATCAGGAAGGGGTCCTTCTCGCCCCCGAACGCGAAGGTAACGTCTTCCGAGCCGAGCGCCCGGATCGCGGCGATGACAGAGTCCCCGCTAAGCCCGATGTCCAGCGCGGGCCCCGAATAGGAGCAGTCCCGCAGTGTCTCCGTGGCCTCCCCGTTCGCGTCGGAGTAAGAGGCGACCTTCACGACGTCCCCGTCGGCGGAGAGGGTGATCTTCTTGGTCTTCTCCGTCGTGGCGATGGCGAGCACCCTTTCCACCGCGGCAATGAACTGCCGCGAGGAGACGACGAGGGTCCGGAGGAAGCGGTCCGGGATTCTGACCTGCGGGAAACGGCCGCTGATGAGCCTGGTGGTGGCGACGATGTCCCGGCAGGAGAAGACGGCCCTTTCCTCGCTGGCGGAGAAGGTGACCTCGCCCTTGTCCTCGAAGAGCCGCGCGATCTCGCGGAAGGAGTCCGCGGGAATCGTGCAGTTGAGCGCCAGGTCGGGATCGCAGGGGATCTTCTTTTGGGAAAGCCTCGCGCGGTCCGTGCCGGTGGCGGTAAGGGTGCCGTCCGCCCCGAGGATGTTCACCCCGCCGATGACGGGCATCCCCACCCGCGGGTTCGGGTCGGTCGCGAAGACGGTCTGGTCACAGAGCTCGGCGAGGTCGGGGCCGGAGATCTTGAAGGTTTGCGACGTGTGCTCGAAGTCGATGTCCGGGAACTCGTCGGCGTCGCGGCAGCTTGGGCTAAAGTCGCTGTTGTCCCCGCAGAGGAGCTTGGCGAAGGAGCGGTCCACCACGTCCAAGGTGATCTCGTTCCCGTCAAGCCGGCGCACGATTTCGTTCAACACGCGGGCATTGAAGAGAGCGGCCCCGGGGGACGGATCCTTCACGACGATTTCGTCGCCCTCAGAAAAGGGGATCGAGGTCCAGATGGAAATGCCCCCGTTGCTCGCGGTTATCTCAACGGCGGAGTCTGATACCGCGATCTTGTAGTAAAGCAGGAAGGCGTTCGTCGCTACGCCGGGGATTGCCCTTCCGGCTGTTGCTAGCGCCTTGGCGAATCTGGCTGTCGGCATCGTGAAGCGCATTTTCGACCTCCTAGTAATTAATCCAGTTAATTAGTCTATTTCTTATAACAACGATAAGGGCTGGTGGATATGTGGATAAGTTGGCCACGATCTCTTACAAATTAGACTTCGTATAGTTTGCGAACACCTCTAGAATTCTTCGATTCCATCGCTACTTCAGCTTCGACTCAATGCGTTTCACAGCACGCTGCAGCTCCTTATCCGAGGAGAGGGATTTTTCCACTTTTTCTACACCGTTCATCACGGTCGTGTGGTCACGCCCGCCGAACGCCGCCCCGATCTTCGCGAAGGGGGCGTCCATCAGGTCACGGCAGATATACATGGCGATGTGTCGCGCGAGGGCGATCTGCGCCGTGCGGATCTTCCCGGTCAGCTGCGCGGCGGTAAGGCCGTATGTCGTCGCCACAGCGGCGATGACCTTCTCGATCGTGAGCTCCGCCAGGTCCCCTTCTACCGCGGCGAGGGGGTTCACGGCTTCAACGGCGGTTTTGAGGTCGATGCGCTTCCCGGGAGCCAGGTTTACGGCGTAGAAGAGAAGCCTTGCGAAAGCGCCCTCAAGCTCGCGGATATTCTTGCCGAACTTATCGGCGAAATAGGTGATCACGGCGGGGTCGAAGTCTTCCAGGCGGAGACCGTTTGACTCTATCTTCAACTTAAGGATTTCTTCGCAAACCTCGCGTTCCGGGGCGGAAATCGTAAGGGGTAATCCAGAAACGAACCGCGTCTTGAGCCTGTCCGAGAGCCCCGAGAGCCTATAGGGGTGTTGGTCGCAGGTGAGGACGATTTGCTTGGAGGAGGCGACAAGCTCGTTGAAGATGGTGAAGAAGGTCTCCTCGGTATTCGGCTTGTTGGCAAGGAACTGCACGTCGTCCACGAGGAGCACGTCCGCGTTCTCGCGGAACCAACCAACGAACGACTCGGTCTTGTCGCTCCGCACGAAGCGCGTGTACTCTTCGATGAAATCGTGCGACGAGATATAGACGGCGCGGGTGTTCGGCGAGTATTCCCGGATGCTGTTTCCGACGGCGTGAAGGAGATGGGTCTTCCCGAGCCCTGAATCTCCATAGATGAGAACAGGGTTCGAGAACGCCCCGGGATTCTTGGCCGCGAGAATCGAGGCTTGGTAGGCCTCGCGGTTGCTTGCGCCCACCACGAAGTTGCGGAACGTGAAGTTCGGGTTTAGCTTCGCGTTCGCGAAAAACGACGATTTTGAAGAGGAAACGCTTGGTTTTTCGCTAAGTTTCTTGGGGATGAAGCAAACGGAGTAATCGCTTTGCGTTACTTCTTGGACGGCCTGGTCGGTTATGTCCTTGAAGGGCGCGCGGGAAAGGGTTGCCACGGCAACCGAGGAATTGGCAATGACGTAGATGGTCTTGCCCTCCACCCTGTCCACGGCGCTGTCCGCAAAGAAGGGATCGAAGTATATGGGTTCGGGAAGCCGCGACTTGATCAGCTCAAGGGCGCGCGACCAGAGTTCCCCGATTTGCGTGCCTGCGTTTCCCATATCGCGGGGCAGTTTACCACCTGAGACCTCTATACACCATTCGCATTGTGGATAACTATGTGTTTTCCACATTTAGAAATGACAAGTTACTAAGTAATCACCGAAGAAATCTCGTTTTCCACAACATTTAAGTGTGGAAAACTTGTTCCTTACAAAATTGTGGATAACGCCTCTGTTGATAAGTCCCTTTATTTGCCTGATTTCCACAACAGTCAGGTGCCAAATTCCTCGCGTGAAACCGAATGTTCCTGGAACTTCCCACATTTTCCACAACGCCTTTTCCACAGGATTGTGGATTTGTGGACAACCACCCTTTGGGATCGTTTCCCCTTCGCGCGTACGCTTGAACGCACGCGATTTTGTTTGAGAAGGGAGGCGGGGCTCTCTATAATCGCTCCCGCTACTAAGCCAACTCGGAGGAACATCAGATGAAGAAAACGTACCAGCCTTCCAAGATCAAGCACGCCCACGTCGCCGGCTTCCGTGCCCGGATGGCGACGCACAACGGGCGCAAGGTCCTTGCCCGCCGTCGTGCCAAGGGCCGCGCCAAGATCTGCGCCTAGGCCCGCGTCGCGGGCTTTTCTCTAGACTCGGAGTGAGTGGTGAGGCGTGAGTTCCGGATCCTGAAGCACGAGGAGTTCCTCGACATCCAGCGGAAGGGCAGGCGCGCAAAGGGGGGCGCGACGGTCGTCTTCTGGAGGAAGAATCAGGCAGGGAAGTCCCGCATCGGAATCCAGGTCACAAAGCGTTGCGGGAACGCCGTCCGGAGAAACCGGATCAAACGGCAGATCCGCTCGATCCTCGCCTCCTCCCACGACTTCCGCAAGCCCTTCGACATCATCATCGCTGCCAGGCCGGAGTTCGATACCGCATCCTTCGGAAAGGAGAAGGAGGAGCTCCTCGCCTTGTTGGCAGAACTGGAGAAGACAAGTGAAGAAAAGCACTAAAGCGAAAATTCTTGGCGGGATGGCCCTTCTTATGGGAGGGCTCATGCTTTCCGGCTGCACGGCGAGCTTCTGCACGAACCTCGACCGCGCCAACATGGCTTACCCCTATGAGCAGGGCGTCACGGTGTACGTCGACAAGGACGAGGTTCCCGCCGACTACGCCGACGTCGCCTGGCCCGTCTATGGCGACGAGGGGAACGACACGCTCTACGCCTACATCCCTGTCGACGAGGATGGCAACTTCACCGCCAAGAACGCCACCCTGGTGAACGCCCTCGTGTCCTCGATGGAGGCCCAGCGCTTCATCGTGCCGAGCTACGACTACTTCAAGGCGATCGACCAGCTCGTGCTGGACGCCGCGGTGGACGCCGCCATCGATAACGGCGAGGCCGTGGACAAGGCCTCCCTCACCGCCGACGACGTGAACCCTTGGACCGAGCCGGATGTGCTCGGGACGGAGGAGGGGATCGAGGCAAACGAGGACAGCCTCCTTCGCCGCTACGGGTTCCTTAAGTTCTACGGCTATGACGAGGAGGGGAACGGAAACCTCTGGATCAACTACGATCGCTGGAACGACGAGCTTGCGATCGAACTGGGGGCCGGGAACGCCCCGAGCTTCGACTGGATCACCGCCTACAAGAACCAGATCAACAGCGCCATCTCGACAAGCATCTCGTGCATCACGAACATCGAGGGCTCCTTCGGCCACTACGGTCCGGAGCAGAACTGGGAAGTCTCGATGGAGATCAAGGACTGGGGCTATGCCTGGAGCAAGGGCTTCCTCGAGGGCCTGATCGTATATCCGGTCGCCTGGCTCCTCGACACCCTTTCCGTGTCGTTCGAGCCCGCCCTCACGGGCTTTGGGCAGATCTGGGCCCTCATCCTCGTGACGATCATCGTCCGCCTTGTGGTCCTGGCGCTTACGTTCAAGTCCACGATGGACCAGCAGAAGATGCAGGCCCTGCAGCCTCAGATCGCGAAGATCCAGGCGAAGTACCCGAACAGCAACACCAACCAGGCGGAAAAGCTCCGCATGGGACAGGAGCAGATGGCGCTTTATAAGAGGAACCACGTCTCGCCGTGGTCGATGCTGATCGTCCTCGTGTTCCAGTTCCCCATCTTCATCGCCGTCTGGGGCGCCCTCCAAGGCTCGGCGGCGCTAGGGACGGGTGAGTTCCTCAACCTGTCCCTCTCGGAGACTGTTTCAACCGCCCTCATGGATTTCAATGGGGCGTGGTACTACAACTCCAACGGCTGGTGGACGATGGTCGTCATCTTCGTGGTGATGGTCGCGCTCCAGGTCCTCTCGTTCCTCTTGCCCCAATGGATCAACAAGAGGCGGACGAGGAACATGACCAAGACCGGGGTGAACCCTGCCGCCGAGAAGACCCAGAAGACCATGAAGTGGGTGAGCATCGGCATGCTTGTCTTCACCATCATCATTTCCTTCAACCTCCCGAGCGCCATGGCGGTCTACTGGGCCATCGGCTCCCTCATGAGCATCGTGCAGACGCTCTTCACCCAGCTATATCTCTCCAAGCACTTCGTCAGGAAGGCGGAGAAGAAAGGAAGGTAGCCTATGAAGCAGTACACAGCGAAAACGCTTGAGAAGGCCGTCGAGCAAGCCTCCCTCGAGCTAGGCGTTGAGCCGGATAAGCTCGAATACACCCTTGTCGAGGAGAAGAAGGGGCTCTTCTCCAAGTCGGTGACCATCAGCGTCGCCTCCATCGAGGACGCGCTCGAGTACGCCCAGGAGTATCTCCGGGAGGCGATCGCCGGGCTTGGGGTCGAGGTCACCTCCGACGGCTACATCGACGAGGACATCATCCACATCACCCTCGATAGCCCGCGCAACCCGATCCTGATCGGAAAGGGCGGGAAGACCCTCCAGGCGCTTAACGAGCTCGCCAGGCTCGCGGTGAGCGCCCACTTCCGCCACCGCTACCGCATCCTTCTCGACGTAGGGGGCTACAAGGAGGATCGCTACGACCGCGTCGCCCGGATCGCCCGTCGCGAGGCGAGGAACGTCCAGCGCTCCCATGTCGACTGCAAGCTGGAGCCCATGACTCCGGACGAAAGGCGCATCGTCCATAACGAGCTGAACGGCCTCGAGCACATCCAGACGGAAAGCGAGGGCGTCGGGGACGAGCGGGCCGTCATCATCAAGTACGTCGACTAGTCCGGCGGGGCCAACGGCTCCGCTTTTTCCATAAGTATGCCGGCTTTGCGAATATAATGCCGGCGAGGAATTGTCATGAAACGCCTCTGCCACATCACGTCCCTCATCGTGAACCTCCTTCTCGGGCTCATGGTGCTGGTCATTTCCCTTAACGCCTTCTTCGGTTGGTGGGCCCCTCTTCGGCAGAGCCTTCCCTCCGGAGCCATGGCCTTCAGCGACTTCACTCTGGACGCCGCAATCCTTTTCATGGTGAGCGCGTTCATCACCTTCCCGTTCGATATCATTGCCCTGACTCGCGGAGCCTACGAGATCCCGCATTGGGTGCGCTCGCTGAAGCTCGTCGCCGTGGCGACGCTCGTCACCTCGCTCCTCTTCTCCCTCATCTACATCTACCCTCTTTCGGGCGAGACGAAGCAGGACCCGAACGAGCTCGTGAACGTCGTGGACACCCTGTGGATCCGGACGCTTCTCCCCATCCTTTCGCTCGTCTCCTTCATGACCGTCGAGCACGAGACGAGGCTCAACCTTTTCGAATCTCTCCTCGCGATCGTGCCTTCCGCCATCTACTTCGCCTCGCTCCTTCCCCTGATCTATGGATCTACGATTGGAGACCCCTACCCCATCCTCGAGGCGGAGGAGCCAACGAACCTGATGCCGGTCATCTATGGGCTCGTGATCATCCTCGGGGTGTTCCTTGTCGCGCTCATCATCATCCCGATTCGGAACAGGATTGATCGCGCTTGGTCCCGGACCGTCACGATAGCCTCCGCGGAATCCGCCCAGCTTTCGAGCGCGGTGAAGCGTGCTGAGGCCGTGGGTCAGGAAAGCCTCGCTCCCCTGCCTGGGAAAGAGCCCGACCCTGCGGCCGCCCCGATCGTTGAGGAATCTCCCGCTGAGGGGGCCAAGGACGAGGTCGACGTCAGCTACGCCGACGAGGACAGCGAGGAAGAGGAAGAACTGCTAGAGCGCCAGGAGGCGGAGGAACTAAGGAAGAAAGGGCCTGGGTTTTATAACGGAAGGGCTCGTGTCTACCACATCAGCCGCCAGAAGGATGGCGTCCGCTGGCAGGTCCGCCTTGCCACGGGAAAGAGGGCGATCCGCCTTTTCCCCACCCAGAAGGAAGCCCTTGCCTACGCTAAGGAGCTCTGTCTCCGCAATGGAGGGAGCATCCGGATCCACTCCCTGAAGGGGAAGATGAGAAGGGAGAAGTAGTGGACCGGGAGGCCATCGTCGCCCTGGCGACCCCGCCCATCCGCAGCGCCCTTCTGATCGTCCGCTCAAGCGGAGCGGGAGTTCTTTCGATCCTTGTCGATTTGCTCGGGCGCCCATCTGTCCGCTCCATCGAGGAGCGCTCCAGCTTCGTAGGGCTCCTCCATGACGAAGAAGGCAGGCCCATTGATCGGGTCGTCGCCCTTGCATATCCGTCCGGCAAATCCTCGACCGGAGAGGAATCCGTGGAAATCATCGCGCACGGAAACCCCGTCATCGGGGAAGGAATCGTCAAGGCGTTCCTTGCGAAAGGGGCGAGGATGGCAAGGCCTGGGGAATTCACCCTCCGCTCTTTTCTCAACGGGAAGATGAGCCTGGTGGAGGCGGAAGCGGTGAACGCGCTCATCGGGGCCTCGAGCCAGGAGGGCGCCTCTTTGTCCCTGATGGCCTTGGAAGGGGCTGCCTCAAGGAAAACCGAATCGGCGCTTCAAGAGGTCGCCTCAATGCTTGCAGCGGTGGAGACCAGCATAGATTTTCCCGAATACCGCGACTTGGAAGAGGATTTGCTGGGAAAAATCCAAAGGGAGGCTCCCTCTGTCCAACGGATCCTTGACGAACTCGTCCGGCAAGGTCGCGCCGCGACCGCCCTCATCAAGGGGGTGGACGTCGCCATCGTGGGTCTTCCGAACGTGGGGAAATCCTCGCTCCTCAACGCTTTCCTTGGGCAAGAGAGGGCGATTGTGACCGACATCCCCGGGACCACCCGGGACGTCGTCACGGGGGATGTGGTCTATAAGGGGATTCCTATCCGTTTCTATGACACCGCGGGGATGAGGGAAGCCAAGGACCCTGTCGAAAGAAAGGGCATCGCCCTTGGGGAAGGCGCCATCCGGAAGGCGGACGTCGTCCTCGTGGTCTCCGATATCCGCGACGGGGCCGAGCCGCCTCTTCCCGAGGGGGTCCGCTGCCCCATCATCCATGTGAAAAATAAGGCGGATCTCTGGGAAGGAGGGTCGGAAGGCGTCCTCGCCTCTGCCATCAAGGGCGAGGTGGGTGAGGTCCTTGAGGCGATCGTTTCCGCCCTTTCCCTGAGCGCGGTCTCCTTGGATTCCCCGGCCCTGGTGAGCGAGCGGCAGCTTGATTTGGTTTCCCGGGCATCCTGCGCCTTGAAGGAGGCGGAATCCCTTTCCCGCGAGATGGCTCCCCTTTCCCTTGTCGCCCCCTCCCTTCAGGAGGCATACGCTCTTCTCAAGGAAGTCCTCGGAGCCTCGGCCTCTTCCGATATCGAGGACGAAATCTTTTCTCGCTTCTGCGTGGGAAAATAAGGCATGGAACTGTTTGACACCCATACGCATCTGAACGACCCTGCCCTCTTCGAGGAAAGGGACAGCATCATGGCGAGAGCGAGGGAGGAGGGGGTTCGTTTCCTTTTGGTGGCATCCTATGACCTCCAAAGCGCCAGACGAGCTCTGGTTCTTTCCGAGGAATACCCGGAATGCCATCCGGCGATCGGGCTTCATCCCGAGAACCTTGAGGAGTCGTCCCCTGGGGACTGGGAGGACATTTGGGACCTTGCTTCCAGGAGCTGCGTCCTCGCGATCGGCGAGACCGGCCTCGACTACCACTGGGTGAAGGACCCCGGGTTCAGGGAGCGGCAAAGGGAAAGCTTCGTCCGCCACATCGAGTTCGCCGATTCTCTGGGCCTTCCCCTGACCATCCATTCCCGGGATGCTGCGGAAGATACGCTGAAGATTTTGAAAGAGCACACGCCCAACCACGGGGCCGTCATGCATTGCTACGGCTATAGCGCGGAGATGGTCCATGCCTTCGCCAGCCTTGGGATGTATTTCGGCTTCGGAGGGGTGCTGACGTTTAAGAACGCGCGTGTCGCGAAAGAAGCCCTTCTGGCATGCCCAAGGGACAGGATGATTTTCGAGACGGACGCCCCCTATCTATCCCCCGAGCCTTTCCGCGGGAAAAGGAACGAGCCTTCCTATGTCAAATGGGTATACAGGAAGGCTGGCGAACTCCTGTCTCTTCCTACGGAAGAGGTTGCCGCGATCGCGAAGGAGAATGCGGAAAGAATATTTCACGTGAAACATATATGAGCAACCTCCGTCCGGTGATCGTCGTGGAAGGAAAGACAGATGTGCAGTTTCTTTCCTCCTTTGTCAAAGCGGACTTTGTCGAAGTTAACGGTTCAGCGATTTCACGTGAAACAATATCCTACATCTCAACCTTAGCAAGGACACGAAGGGTAGTTGTGCTGACGGACCCCGATGGCCCAGGGAAGAGAATCCGGAAGGTGCTAGACGAGGCCGTTCCTGGGCTGGCCCACGCCTTCGTCCCTAAGGAGCGGTGCATTCGCGGCAAGAAGGTAGGGATCGCCGAAAGCGATAAGGAAAGCGTGCTTCTCGCTCTTGAAAACGTCGTGCCGGGGGAGGAAGCCCCCTTAAGCGATCTCGATGAGGCTTCCCTTTTCCGGCTCGGGCTCTTAGGGCAACATGACAGCGCCCGGCTTCGCAAGACCCTTGGGGAAAAGCTTCATATCGGGGAGGCCAACGGCCGTTCCTTCCTCAAGAGGTGCAGGGCCCTCGGCCTGATGGAGGAAGATCTGCGGAGGCTCCTGGATGGACGTTGAGAAGTATTTCGAAAATGTTCGGTCCTACATGCTTCTTGCGAAAAAGGAGGTAGGGCAGAACTTTCTTGTCGACTCCCGGGTGGCGGGACGGATCGTGGAGGCCCTTGATGCAAGGAGCGGCGATCGAGTCCTTGAGATAGGGCCAGGGGCCGGCTCGCTTTCCTTCTTCCTTGCCCAAGGGGAGGGAGACTCTCTTCTCGTGGACATCGACGAGGCGCTCATCGCCAAGCTGGAGAAGGATTTCGAAGGGAACCCCCGCGTCACCCCCGTCAAAGGAAACGCGTTGGAAACGGACTTCAGTCAGTTCGACCGAATCATCGGCAACCTTCCCTACTACATCACGACCTCTCTTTTGGAAAAGGCCGCCGTCGAGATGAAAGAAGGCGCTCGCGCGGTCTTCATGATCCAGAAGGAGGTGTTTCGCCGGGTCATAGCAAAGCCGGGAGAGGAAGGCTACGGCCCGCTTTCGATCCTCCTTTCCTTATCTGCGGAAACGCAGAAGGAGATGGTCGTGCCCCCTACTGCCTTTGTTCCACCTCCCCATGTGGAAAGCCTTGTGTTTTCCCTGTTGTTTTCCAGAAATTTTAATTTTGACAGAGGAGAATTCCTTCTTTTTCTAAAGAAGCTTTTCCTTCACAGAAGAAAGCGGATCCTCTTTGACCTTACCTCGATGACAGGCAAGGAAGGCGCCTTGGCGGCGCTTGAGAATGCCGGCATTCCCGAGACCGAGCGGGCGGAGAGCGTCTCGCCTTCCCGATTCCTCCGCTTGTTTGAAGGAATGGGGCGGTGAGAGGGCGCCTCGTGCGCTACAATCGGGATAGTCGGAGGAGGAAGGATGGAGCGCTTCGAACCAAAGGCCAAGATCAACGTCGCCCTTAGGGTGGTTGGCCGTCGCGAGGACGGCTATCACGACGTGGAGATGGTCAATCTCCCCCTCGCCATGTCGGATACCCTCGAGATCGGGCTTGCGGAAGGGGAAGAGGACATCCTTGCCGTCAGCGACGATCGTCTCGCGGATCCGGAGAAGAACCTCGTGACGAAGGCCTTCCGCGCCTTCCGCAAGAAGACTGGAAGAAACGTTTGGTTCCGGGCCGTGCTCCAAAAGAGGATTCCCGTCGAAGCGGGCCTTGGAGGCGGCTCATCGGACTGTGCCTCCGCGATTATTGGAGCCTACCGCCTTGCCGATATCGACGATCTGGAGGGGATGCGCTCGCTCGCTCTCTCACTAGGGGCTGACGTCCCCTACTTCCTGAACCCTTCGCCATCTTACGTGACGGGGATCGGCGAGCTCGCCGAGCCGCTAGATGGCATCCCTTCCTTTCATGTCCTTCTCGCCAAGCCTGCCCAAGGGCTCAGCACGAAGGTCGTCTATTGCGCCTCTGACGCGATGAGGCGCCTTCCCATCGATTGCCAAAGGCTTATCGACGCCCTGAGAAGGAAGGACCTTGCCGAAGCCTCCCGGTTCGCCGGGAACGACCTCCAGGAGGCCGCCTGCTCCCTTCTTCCGAAGGTGTGCGAGCTGACCAGGATCATGCGCGGGTTCGGGTTCCCCTTCGTCCAGATGAGCGGATCGGGAACCTCGGTGTTCGCGATCGACGAAGATCTCGATCGGCTGGAGGCCGCGCGAAAGAAGCTAAGGGAAGACGGCTACATGGCAAGAATCACGACCACGATGGCAAGCCCTGCGAAATAAGGAGTCTTATGGATAGATACGCGATCATCCTTGCCGCTGGCAAGGGAAGCCGGATGAAGAGCCGGCGTGAGGACATCAGCAAGGTTTCCTTCCCGATTCTGGGAAGGCCCCTCGTCAAATGGATCATCGAGGCACTCAAGCCCCTTGGGGCAAAGAGACTTATCGCGATCATCGGCTTCGGGGGCGCCACATCTAAGCCGATCGTGGAGGAAGACTGCGAGGTCGTCTGGCAGAGGGAGCAGAAAGGGGCGGGCCACGCGGTAATGCAGGTCGCCCCGCTTCTGGAAGGGAAGGAGGGGCAGACCATCATCTGCTGCGGAGACACCCCTCTTATCACCACGGATCTCTACCAAGGCCTGTTCGATGCCCATGAGGCGGGAGGGAATTCCCTCACCATCATGACTTCGGTTCTTGAGGAACCCCATGGATACGGAAGGATCGTCCGGGATGCTAAAGGGAACGTCATCCAGATTCGCGAGCAGAAGGACTGCGACGAGGAGGCCGAGAAGATCCGCGAGGTGAACGCCGGGGTCTACGTCTTCGATAACAAGGAGCTGTTCGAGGCGCTTCACCACATCACCACGAACAACGCAGCCGGTGAGTACTATTTGACCGATGTCATCGAACTTTTCGCCAAGAAAGGCCTGAAGGTGGGAACCTTTGAGGTCGCGGATATCGATGAGACCATGGGGGTGAACGACCGCTACCAGCTTTCCGTCGCCGAAGCGAACCTGAAGGCAAGGATCAACCGGGAGCACATGCTCCGCGGCGTCACGATTGAGGATAGCGATTCGACATTCATTGGGCCGGACGTCGTCATCGGCGCGGACACGATCATTCGCCCCGGCTGCTACATCATGGGGGAAACGGTGATCGGGGAAGGAAACATCATCGGCCCCAACTCCTACATCGAAAACTGCGTGATCGGGTCGGAAAACCACATCCTATCCTCCTGGCTAAATGACGTCGTGGTCGGAGACGACAACCAGATTGGGCCCTATTTCCACGCGAGGTGCGGAACGACGATTGCCTCCCACACGTCGCTTGGGAATTTCTGCGAGTTTAAGAATGTGCGGGTCGACAGCGGCGCAAAGGCCCATCACCTCTCCTACATCGGGGACGCGATCGTTGGTGAGGACGCGAACATCGGCTGCGGTGTCATCACGGCGAACTTTGACGGAGTGAACAAGAACATCACCACGATCGGAAAGGGCGCCTTTATCGGCTGCGACAGCGTACTCGTCGCTCCCGTGGAAATTGGGAAGGAGTCCCTGGTTGCCGCCGGAAGCGTCATCACGGAGAACGTCCCGGATGGCGCGGCCGCTTTCGGAAGAAGTAGGCAGACGAACAAGCCTGGCACAGCCAAAAGACTTCTGAAGAAGGACTAAGTAACGCAAACAGCGTTACGTAAATCTATCGATTCAATCGAAAGATTTTCGAATTTCACAGATGTATATCATTACATCTTTGAATGTAACGCAATCCGCGTTACGATTGAGGTATGGCAAAGACAACTTTGAATCTTCGCGTCGACCCGCGCGTGAAAAAGGACGCTGAGAAGGTGTTCGCCAAGCTAGGCATTTCGATGACGTTCGCTGTCACGGAATTTCTGAAGGCCTCCGCTAGGGATGGCAGGCTTCCTTTCTCGCTTGAGTTAGGGAAGGCCTCTCCCAATAAGCCTGTGGCGAGAAAAAAGGCGGCTCCTATGCCCGCCAAGGAAGAAAAGAAGCCCCCTCTCACGCTAAAGAAGGCTTTGGAGTACCTTTGAGTCATGGAAGACCTAGCGAGGGTCGAACGTCTTATTCAGATCCTTCTCCTTGATCATCCTGAGCACGCCTTCCTGGTAAGGCAATACGGGAGAGGCTATCGCGAAAGAAGGAAGCTTCTTCAAGGACTCATGGCGCTTCGTCCCGCCGGTCCCTTGTCGCAGGAGTTCCTAAGGCTCGAGGGGGCCTTGCTCGATGAGGAACGGGAAGAGTCCGGACTCATCGACATCCTCTCCCTTGCTGCCTCCGTCTTCCCGAAGATCACGCATTTCCACGGGGACATGCTCCGCCTTCGGGCGGACTGCTACGTGAACGAGGCGAGCCTCGAGCTCCAGGGGTGTTTCGTCCCTGGGCACCGTTCGCTGGATGCCAGGATCCATTCCGCCTCCGGCCTTGAGCTAAGGAACGCCTGCAAGAGGTTTTCGGACCAGGTTTCCTCCGTCCGGCCGGGCCTTGTCTGGATCACCGAAGGCTACCACCTCGCCGCGAAGCGCGTGGTGCACGCTGTCCCGCCCTCTGTCCGCGGGAGGCTTCGCGACATCGACGCCCGCGATCTCTCCTTGACCTACGAAAGGGCGCTCCGCCTTGCCGAGAAAAGCGGCATGCGCACGGTCGCCCTCCCCTGCCTATCCACCGGGGAGAAGGGGTTCCCAAGAAAGGATGCCTGCGGAATCGCGATCGATGCCGTCCTTGAGGAGATCTCCTCCTCGAAGGATGCTCCGATCGTCTGCTTCGTCACGGAGAAGGAAGAGGACAGGGCGCTCTACGAAGAAAGGCTGGGCATCTAGCGATGTGTTTCCGTCTTAGAAGGAGGAAGCCATCCTTCCCGCTTAAAGAAATCGAGCGCGAGCGCCTCCTTGGAAACAGGAACAAGGCCGCCGCCCTCCTTGAGAAGGCTCATCGCTCCGGCGAGATCGGCGAGGCCGCCTACCGCATAGAGAAGGAGCTTCTCCTCAAGGAACTAGACTAGGAGAACAAGAAAGGCCCCTCCTTCCGGAGAGGCCTTTTTGTCCTTTGGGGACGGGGGCTACTTCTTCGCCGCCCTCTTTTTGAGGATGTTGGCCTGGGCCGCCGCGAGGCGGGCAAGGGGCACCCGGAAGGGGGAGCAGGAGACGTAGTCGAGCCCGACGCCGTCGTAGAAGGCGATGGAGGCGGGATCGCCGCCGGTCTCGCCGCAGACGCCCACGACGAGCTCCGGGCGGGTCGCGCGGCCGCGCTCGAAGGCGATCTTCACGAGCTCGCCGACGCCGTCGACGTCGACGGTCTGGAACGGATCGAACTCGTAGATCTTGTGCTCGTAGTAGAAGGGCAGGAACTGGCCGGCGTCATCGCGGGAGAAGCCCATGGTGAGCTGGGTCAGGTCGTTGGTGCCGTAGGAGAAGAACTCGGCCTCCTTGGCGATGTCCCCGGCCCTGAGGCAGGCCCGCGGAATCTCGATCATGGTGCCGATCTTGTAGGAGAGCTTGTGGCCCGCCTTCGCCATCTCGTCCTCGACGGCCTTGACGACGACGTTCTTCGCCCACTGGAACTCCTTGAGCTCGCCGGCGAGCGGGATCATGATCTCCGGCTCGATGTCGTGCCCGAGCTCCTTGCTCGCCTTGAGGGCGGCCTGGATGATCGCGGTCGCCTGCATGCGGTAGATCTCCGGGTAGGCGACGCAGAGGCGGCACCCGCGGAAGCCCATCATCGGGTTGGCCTGGTGGAGCTGGTTGATCTTGTCCTTGACCTTCTCGACGGTGACCCCGAGCGCCTTGGCGATCCCGGCGATCTTCTCCTCCTCGTGGATTTCGGGGAGGAACTCGTGGAGAGGCGGGTCGAGGAGGCGGATGCAGACGTGGCTGTCGGGGTTCGCCATATACATGGCGTAGAAGTCGCTCACCTGGTAGGGGCGGAGCCTCTCCAGGGCGGCCTCGCGCTGCTCGGCGGTGTCGCTGAGGATCATGCTCCTCATGTTGAGGATGCGGTCGTCGGCGAAGAACATGCGCTCGGTGCGGCAGAGGCCGATGCCCTCGGCGCCGAACTTCCTGGCGTTCTGGGCATCGAGCGGGGTGTTGCAGTTGGCGCGGATCTTGAGCCGGCGGTACTTGTCCGCCCAGGCCATCATGCGGCCGAAGTAGCCGCCGAGGTCGGCCTCGGTCATCGTGATCGCGCCCTCGTAGACGTTGCCGGTGTTCCCGTCGACGGAAAGGACGTCCTTCTCGGTGTACACCTTGTCGCCGATTGTGAGGGTCTTCTTCTCCTCGTTGATGATGGCGGCGGTGCAGCCGACGGTGCAGCACTTGCCCATGGAGCGGGCCACGACGGCCGCGTGGGAGGTCATGCCGCCGCGGGAGGTGATGATGGCTTCCGCGTTGACCATGCCGATGATGTCCTCCGGAGAGGTCTCGGCGCGGGCGAGGATGACCTTGTGCCCGGCGTCATGCTCGGCCTTGGCTTCCTCGGCGGTGAAGACGAGGTGGCCGGTGCCGGCGCCCGGAGAGGCAGGGAGGCCGGTCAGGATCGGCGAGTGCTTCTTGAGGTCGGCCGCGTCGAAGGTCGGGTGGAGCAGGTCGTTGAGCATCTTCGGCTCGACGCGGAGGGTGGCCTCCTCCTCGTCGATGAGGCCCTCGTCGACGAGGTCGCAGGCGACCTTGAGGGCGGCGCGAGCGGTGCGCTTGCCGTTCCTGGTCTGCAGGAAGTAGAGCTTGCCCTTCTCGATGGTGTACTCCATGTCCTGCATGTCCTTGAAGTACCGCTCCATGTTCTTGATGGCCTCGACGAACTGCTTGTAGACGTCAGGCATCCTTCTCTCGAGCTCGTCGATGTGGAGCGGGGTGCGGACCCCGGCGACCACGTCCTCGCCCTGGGCGTTGGGAAGGAACTCCGCGTAGATCTTGTTCTCGCCGGTGGAGGGATTGCGGGAGAAAGCGACGCCGGTGCCGCAGTCCTCGCCCATGTTGCCGAACACCATGGTCTGGACGTTGACGGCGGTGCCCCAGCTGTAGGGGATGCCGTTCATCTGGCGGTAGACGTTGGCGCGCTCGTTGTCCCAGCTGCGGAAGACGGCGGCGACCGCTTCCTTGAGCTGCTCGTAGGGATCGGTCGGGAACTCCTCGTGGAAGACGTTCCTGTAGTAGTCCTTGTACTTGGCGACCAGGCCCTTCAGCTCCTCGGCGGTCACCTCGGTGTCGAGCTTGTAGCCACGGGTTTCCTTGATCTCATCGAGCATCTTGTCCATCTCGGTGCGCGGATGGCCCTTGGCGATGTTCGTGAACATGAGGATGAAGCGGCGATAGGAGTCGTAGGCGAAGCGCTCGTTGCCGGTGGCCTTCACCATCGCCTCGCAGGTCTCGTCGTTGAGGCCGAGGTTGAGGATGGTATCCATCATGCCAGGCATCGAGACGCGGGCGCCGGAACGGACGGAGACGAGCAGGGGCATCCCCTTGCCGCCGAACTCCTTGCCCGAGGCCTTCTCGATTTCGTGGACGTGCCTGACGACGTCCTCCCAAACGACGTCCGGGATCTTCTTGCCCGAGGCGTAGTAGAGGTTGCAGGCTTCGGTGGAGATGGTGAAGCCGGCGGGGATGTTCATCCCGGCGGCGGTCATCTCGGCAAGGCCTGCGCCCTTTCCTCCGAGGATGTCCTTTCCGAGCCGGAGCTCGTGGGCCTCCTTGAAGGAGAAGACATACTTCTTGTCTGCCATTGATTCCTCCTGAGACAATTCGCGGGCCATTGGCCCAACAG
>CALVOS010000089.1 GCA_944350325.1 uncultured Bacilli bacterium
GCTACCACGTCTTCCTCGTCCAGGACGCCGCGGAGAAGCCTGCCGCAAGGCCCCATGTGGGCGTCGAGGACCCTTTCGCGGGGGACGACGGGACGAACGTCACCTACGGGAACGACAAGTACTCCGACGTCGACTGGGACGCGGAGGTCCTGCGCCCCGAGACCTCGCCCCTCTTCCTCAAGGGCGAGGGCGCCCCGGAGGAGGGGACCCTCTCCTCCGGCGCCGGGGTCGGCTACCAGATCATGGTCTCGAGCTTCGCGGATAGCGACGGGGACGGCTTCGGGGACATCTACGGGATCTTCCAGAAGCTCGACTACCTCCAGGAGCTAGGGGTCGAGGTGCTCTGGCTCACGCCGATCCAGCTCTCGGACAGCTACCACGGCTACGACATCAGCGACTACACCCAGGTCGACCCGAAGTTCGGGAGCAAGCGCTCGCCGAACGCCGTGGGAGGGCTCGTCACCGCCTCCTCCGCGATGGAGGACTACAAGGGCCTCCTCGAGGAGGCCCACCGCCGCGGGATGGCGGTCGTGATGGACCTCGTCATCAACCACACGTCCAAGGGGAACGTCTGGTTCCTCGATAGCGCCCAGCTCTCCGAGGACTACCGCGGCTTCTACCAGTGGGGGAACCACGAGACGGATCCGGAGCACATCAGCGAGGAGCGCTTCTGGTACCCCTACGGGGACCATCCCTACAGCTACTACGCGAAGTTCGGCTCGGGGATGCCGGAGCTGAACTATAGCTACGTCGCGACCCGCGAGGCTGTCGTCACGATGGCGCGCCAGTGGTGCGAGATCGGGGTCGACGGCTTCCGCATCGACGCGGTCAAGCACATCTTCATGGACGACGAGGTCGAGCGGGACGAGGGGGACACGATCATCCTCGACGTCAGCACGAACCCGGAGACCGGGCGCGAGCAGGACTACTCGAGCAACCTCACGAAGAACCTCCAGTTCTGGCAGTACCTCATCGGCGAGGTCAAGAGGACGCATCCCGACTGCTTCTTCGTCGGCGAGAACTTCGACGGCCACGCCTACCACGTCGCCCCCTTCTACGAGGGCTTCGACTCGATGTTCGACTTCTACACCTACTATAACCTCACCAACGGCGCCGCCCACGCCCTCCGGAACGGCGAGGTCGGGGGAGCCGTCGCCAACTGGGGCGGGGCCTATTCCTCCGGCGGCGGCTATAGCGCCGCGGGGGACACCGACCCGAACAAGGGCCTTACCGGGAACGTGGGCGAGGGATGCGCGATCCAGTACGGCGGGGGGTGGAACATCAAGTCCGTCTACGACGCCTACGAGCGCTACCGCTCCGGCGGGGAGGAGCCCGGGAACGGCTACACCTTCCTCGGGGGCTCCTTCACCTCGAACCATGACATCTCGCGCTTGGTGAACCGCATCGCCGGCACCAGGGGCGGGGGCAACAGCGACATCAGCGAGCAAGGCCGCCTCACGGAGGAGACCTACGGCGACTACCTCCCCTCCGCGACCCTCGTCGCGATCGCCGAGCTCATGCTCCCGGGCCTCACCTGGGTCTACTACGGGGACGAGCTCGGGATGAGCGGGAACTACGAGGAGGGGGCGACCTCCCAGAGCGACTACAGCGACCTCAGCTACCGCCAGCCGATGAAGTGGGTCCAGGGCGGGGAGCCCGGGGACGGCTCGATGACGACCGGATACGGCGTCACCGGGTCCTACGGGAAGAACGTCGGGCTGGACGAGCTCAACTCCTCCTCCCTCGTCCCGAGCGTGGAGGAGCGCGAGAGCTCCTCGACCTGGAAGGCCTACCGCGACGCGATGCGCCTCAAGGCCGGAAGCGCGACCCTCACCCGCGGGAACTACGTGCCCGTCGGCTGGGACGTGACGCTCCCGAGCGGCGGCACCCAGCCCGCGCCCTACGTCCTCCACTTCCTCAGGACGCTGGGGAGCGAGACCTACGAAATCGTCATCAACTTCCATCCCACGGCGAAATGGGACGTGATCCAGCTGGAGGGCGAGTGCGTCTTCTCCTACGGGGGAGCCAGCGCGAGCGCCCTCCCGCCCCTCTCCGCCGTCGTGGTCCGCCGCTAGAAGGGGCCGGGCGCTCCCCGCGAGGGGGGCGCCTTTTCCTTGCTCTTCCTTCTTCCGAGGGATTTCCTATAATTTCGCATATGTTCCTCAGCGTTCTCATTCCGACGAAAGACCAGTCCGAGAAAACCCTCAAGAACCTCAAGGGGCCCCTGTGGCGCTACTTCGAGGGGTGCGGGGTCGACTACGAGGTCCTCATCTGCATGGACGGGTCTAGC
Organism: uncultured Bacilli bacterium; assembly: GCA_944350325.1. Taxonomy (GTDB): domain Bacteria; phylum Bacillota_I; class Bacilli_A; order RFN20; family CAG-826; genus UBA4951. Next base: position 2,291 of record CALVOS010000089.1, read on the forward strand.
CCGGTCGACCGCCGGGCGCTCGAGGCGGGGATGCGGATGCTTCCCGACCACTTCCGCCTCCTTCCCTACGAGAGCAAGAAGGGGAAGGGCCATAACGTGAGGCGCCTCATCGAGGAGGCGAGGGGCGACTACGTCCTCTTCATGGACTGCGACCTTGCCACCGACCTCGAGAGCTTCACGAAGTTCCGCCCCTACATCGACGAGAACCCCGTCATCATCGCCTCGCGCTACAAGGAAGGGGCGGAGATCCCCGTCCCCCAAAGCTTCCTTCGGAGGCTCATGGGGAAGGGCTCCCGCTTCCTGATCCGCCATCTTCTTGGCATCCAGGGGATCGAGGACATGCAGTGCGGCTACAAGCTCATCCGGAGGGACATCGCCCTCCTTCTCGCTTCGCGCCAGAGGATCGACGGCTTCGCCTTCGATAGCGAGTATCTCTATATGCTCCAGAGGAACGGCATCCCCGTCCTCGAGCTCCCGGTCCGCTGGACCGACGACCCGGATAGCTCCGTAGGGGGCGCCCTCCGCTCCTCCTGGGAATTCTTCCGGGAGATCCTCGAGATTAGGAGGAACAGGGACTCCTACCTCCTGAGCGAGGAGGAGAGGGAGAGCCTCCGGTGCTGATCGACCGCGCGACCGTCGAGGTCCGCGCCGGGAAGGGGGGAGACGGGGCCATCAGCTTCCTTCACGACAAGAACACCGAGTTCGGGGGCCCCGACGGCGGGAACGGCGGGCGGGGCGGCTCCATCTACTTCGTGGCCGCCGAGGACGTCAACAGCCTCTTCGCCTTCAAGCACTCGCGCGTGTTCGTCGCCCCTGACGGCGGCAGGGGAAGGAAGACCCTCATGCACGGGAAGGACGGGGAGGACGTCCTCGTCAAGGTCCCCGTCGGGACCTCGGTCTACCGCGAGGAGGACATGCGCCTCATCGCCGATCTCGACGAGCCGGGGGCGAGGGCCCTCATCGCCGAGGGAGGGAAGGGAGGAAGGGGGAACGCCTCCTTCAAGAGCTCGCGGCGGAGGATCCCCCGCATCGCGGAGAACGGAAGGGAAGGGGAGAAGATGCGTCTTCGCCTGGAGCTGAAGCTTGCCGCGGACATCGCCCTCGTCGGCTTCCCGAACGCCGGGAAGACGAGCTTCCTGAACCTCGTGACGAACGCCCGGGCGGCGACGGGGGACTACCCCTTCACGACGATCAGCCCGAACCTCGGCACCTTCCTCGGCGAGGACTACCATCGCTACGTGATCGCCGACATGCCCGGCCTCATCGAGGGGGCGAGCGAGGGGAGGGGGCTTGGGATCTCCTTCCTTCGTCATATTGAGCGCTGCCGGCTCATCGTCCATCTCGTCGCGATGGACGGGGAGAGGGACCCGCTCGAGGCCTATGAGAGCATCCGGAAGGAGCTCGTCGGCTACGGGGCGAGGCTCGAGGAGCGGCCTGAGGTCGTCGTCGCGAGCAAGATGGACCTGGAGGGGGCTAAGGAGCGGCTCCTTGCCTTGTCCCATGCCCTCGGGAGGAAGGTCTTCCCCCTCTCGACCTTCGAGAGAACTGGGTTCGAGGAGATTCTCCAGGAGAGCGTGCGCCTCCTCAAGGACGCCCCGCGCTTCCCCCTTAAGGGCGAGGAGACGGATGCGAGAATGGTCTTCACCCTGGAAAAGGAGGAGCCTCTCTTTGAAATC
>CALVOS010000090.1 GCA_944350325.1 uncultured Bacilli bacterium
GGTCATCCGCGTCCAGGAGGACGGCTCGAGCGAATGGGTAGGCATGGGGCACCTCCTTCTTGCCGCTTCCGGAAAAGGCGGGGAAGGGACAATCGAGGCGACGGAATCCCAGGAGCTCGTCCCGTCCTACACAAACGAGGAGTACGGCATCTTCGAGAAGAAGGTCCGCATCTCCACATGGGTTCTTGAGGAAACCGGATACCGGTTCGAACTAACGCCCGATCCGGAGGCAGGAAAGGCCGTCTATCTCCACGCTCTCCATATAAGTCTGGTCTAGATGAATTAGGGAAAGCGCCGCAATTCGACGGCGCTTTTTCTAAAACTCGCGGTATTTATCAATCCGCCAGTTCGGATCGACGGCCACGGAAAGAGGAGCGAAGAGCCTTTCTTCATAGAGGTGCTCCGCGACCTTCGCGATCATCGCCGCGTTGTCGGTCGTGCACCATAGGGGCGGGATGATAAGGTCGATCCCCTCCCCCCGGATCTCCTCCTCCATTCTCCTGCGGAGGTCGCTGTTCGCGCTCACTCCCCCGGCAAGGACGACCTGCCGGACGGCGAACTCGGAGGCCGCGCGCTTCGCACGGTCTACGATCATCCCCGTGGCGACGTCCTGGAAGGAACGGCACATATCGTCGAGCCGCACCTCCTCTCCCCTCATCCTCAGGCCATTGACGAGGTTGCTCACCGCCGTCTTCAGCCCGGAATAGGAGAAGTCATAGCCTTTCTGTCCCTTGAGGGGCTCGCTGATGTCGTAGGTGTGCCTTCCTTTCTGCGCGTGCTGGTCGATGGGAAGGCCTCCGGGATAAGGAAGGCCAAGGATCCTCGCGACCTTGTCGTAGCACTCCCCGACCGCATCGTCCTTTGTCTCCCCTATGATCCGGAAGGACATGGGGGCGTCCATCAGGACGAGCTCCGTGTTCCCGCCGGAGACCACGACGGCGAGGAGGGGGTACTCCAGTTTCCCGACGTACTCGTTGGCGTATATATGACCAGCAAGATGATGGACCGGGATGAGGGGAAGCCCATGCGCCATCGCAAGCGACTTGGCCGCCTGGAGGCCCACGTGGAGACAGCCGATGAGCCCGGGGCCCCTGGTGACCGCAATCGCGTCCATGTCCTCGGCGCGAAGGCCGCTTTTCTCATAGGCCTCCTTGAGGCAGACCGCGATGTTCTCCGCATGGAGTCGTGAGGCAACCTCCGGCATCACTCCCCCGTACTTCCGGTGGACTTCCACCTGGGAGGAGATGACGTTGGCCAGAAGTTCCCCGTCCTTGAGGATGGCGACCGCGGTCTCGTCGCAGCTGCTTTCGATGGCAAGGATCTTGCTCATGAGATCAACCCCTTCACGTAGTACTCGGCATCCTCCCCGTCCTCGTAGTAGCCCTTCTTCAGGCAGACGGGAAGATAGCCTCTCTTCCGATAAAGCGCCTTGGCAGGCTCGTTCGAGACACGCACCTCCAGCGTGGAGGTGAGGACCGTCTCCTCTTCCTTCCGGAGCTCCTCCTCCATCCGGTCGAGGAGAAGTGTGGCCACGCCTTTCCTCTGGGCGTCCCTCCGGACCGCGAGGGAGGCGATGGTCGAGCTATCGAAGGTCACCATGTAGTCGAGGTAGCCGAGGATCTCCCCGTCCTCTTCCGCGACAAGGAACACCCATGGGGAATCTTCGCTGAGGTCATGGTCGAAAACCTCGAGCGGCCAAGGAGCCTTCATGACCTCCTTCTCGATACAGGCGATCATGGGCGCGTCCTTCCTCTCCCCCCTCCGGATGGAAATCATCGGAGATAGGTCTCCTTCAGGTAGACGGGCTTCGCGGAAAGGACTTCCTTCTCCAAGGTGTCCTCCCGGAGCGCCAGGAGCAGGTTCCGCGGGATATCGGCCCGGTGTCCCTCGATCCCGAGATAGGAGAGGTCGCCGCAGAGGGAGGGATCGCCGAGGCTCTCCCGAATCCCGGGGATATCCTCGTTCCGGACGATGCGGTCGGGAATGAGGCACTCCCCCGAGGGGGAATAGGCGCCCAGATAGCTCCGCCCGGCCCTCGCGTTCATGAGGCAAAGGGAAAGCTTCCCGGGCTCTCTCAGGATTTCGAGGCTCGAAACGAGGTGAAGGGGGATCGAAAGATCAAAGGCGAGCACCTTCGCGACCGTGAGGGCGACCCTCACCCCGGTATAGCTCCCAGGGCCTTTGGAGCAGACGATGGATTCGATCCTGTCAGGGGACATCCCTTTTTCCTCAAGGAGGTCCTTGATGCGCGGGACCAGCAGCTCGCTTTGCCTTTGCCAGGCTTCCTCGACGACCTGGCCGATGAGGGAGCCCCCTTCCGCGAGGGCGACGACGAGCAGGCGGTCGCTTGTGTCCAAAAGAAGGCTAGCCATGGAGCGCCTCCTTGAAGCGGAGGGCAAGCTCTTTGGAACGTTTCCCGCCGAAGCGAACGCTCATCCTGCGGGCATCGCCTGCATGGACGAGCTCGATCTCGAGATGGTCCTTCGGGATGAGGGGCCGGATGTAGTCGGGCCACTCGATGAAGGAGACCCCGTCCCCTTCGATCGCCTCGTCGAGGCCGATGTCGATCATCTGCCCCTCCAGGCGATAGGCGTCGATGTGGTAGAGCGAAGGCCTCGCGTCGAAATAGCACTTCATGATGTTGAAGGTCGGGGAAATGACGTCGTCCTTCGCCCCAAGCGCCTTGGCGACCCCGCCGACGAACGTCGTCTTCCCAGCGCCAAGGTCCCCCCGGAGAGCGATGACGTCGCCAGGAAGAAGGAGGGGGGCGAGGAGGGCCCCGGCGCGCCTAGTTTCCTCCGGAGAGGACAAGGAATAACCTTCGAGCAAGAGTTCCATAAGAAAGCGAGGCAATTATAGACTTCCTCACTCCAGGGGCGTGCTACGATGCAGGGCATGGGCAAGAAGGTCGTCATCGTCGGTGCAGGCCCCGTGGGGCTAAGGCTTGCCGCCCTCTTGAAGAAGGAAGGCGTTCCGGCGACGATACTTGAGTCCTCGTCCCGGCCTGGCGGGCAGATGAGCGCCCTCTACCCTGCCAAGGCGATGGAGGACCCGTCCGAATTCGCCGGACTGAGCGCCAAGGAGGCCGTGGAAAGGCTCGCCCATGAAGCGGAGGGCCAGGAGATCCTCTACGGGACGAAGGCGATTTCTTTCGATGAGGAGGGGGATGGCTACTCCCTCGCCCTTTCTAGCGGAGCCAGGCTCCACGCGGACTACCTCGTCATGGCGATCGGCAAGGGCACCTACCGGCCGAGGAAGCTCGGGCTCGAGGGGGAAGGATGGGCGAAGAACATCCTCTATATGGTCAAGGACCCAGCGTTATTCCGGGGAAAGACGGTGGTCATCCTCGGAGGAGGAAACGCGGCGATCGACTGGGCTCACGATTTATCCAGCATTGCCTCGTGTGTCGTTTTATCCCATAGAAGAAACGAGTTTCGCGGGGATATCCATAGGTTGGATGGAACGGGTATCTCCATCCTCACCCCCTATGTCCCAGTGGAAATCGAGCTTGAGGGAAAGGAAGTCAGGGCACTCCGCCTCAAAGAGGCCGAAGGAGTCGGCGAACGGACGATACGCGGGATCGACTACCTCCTGGTTTTCTACGGGATCCTAAGCGAGAACCCCAACTTCCCTCTTCCTGCGCCAAGGTCGATCGACTTCCAGGGGTATCTCCACGACAGGCTCCAGGAGACAGCCCGCAACCTCTTCGTCGTCGGGGACTGCTCGCTCAAGGACCGCGAGGAGAAGAGGCTGCTCCCTGGCTTCCGGGAAGCGGCCCTGGTCGCCAGCGAGATCAAGAAGCGACTCTCATGAGTCCTTCGTCATCCGGTCGAACTCAGCGAACATGCGGTCGCAGAACTCCTTAGAGAAAGGAGGCTCCCCCGCCTTCATCATCTCCTCGATCTCCTTGACCGCGGACTGGCATCTCTCGACGACCCAGTCCGGGTAGTTGAACTGCCGCATGTGGACGTCGAACTCCTTGCCGTCAAGGACCCGGATGCCCCCGTCCGGGTAGAGCTTCACGTCGAGGTCGTAGTCGATGTAGCGAAGGAAGCCCCCGTCCTTGATCGTCGGGGAAGCGATGTTCACGTAATGGACGATCCCTTCCTCCTTTCGCATGGAAAGAACGTTGAACCAGCGCCGGCGGAACAAATAGAACACCGCGTTCTCCCGGGTGATCCACTTCCTCCCGTCCCCCTCCGTGACGAGGGAGTTCCTGGAGCAAAGGGCCCAGAACTCAGGACACTCGTAGGTCAAGAAGGCCGGGGACCACTGCCGATGGAAGCTGCCGTCGTGCTTATAGGCCTGCACCTTGGTCCAGCGCCAGGGCGGGCGATGCAACGAAAGATAGGTTTTCTCATCCATGATCGGGGCGAGTTCCCTCCGGAACCTCGCCAGGATTATAGACCAACCTACCGGCCTCGCCGATAGATGATGGCGCCAAGATAGGTGACGAGCTTCCTTGCGGAATCGGAGACCTCTTCCAGGCGCGAGTAGAACTCGCTCGCCTCGATGATGTAGAGGGGATCCTTCGAGGTCCGGTGGAGAAGCGTCATGTCGTTCAGGTACTCGGCGTCTCCCTGCTCCTCAAGCCTCGCGACTTCCTCGATCAGAGGAAGGATATCCACCTTGCGGGGCTTCCTCTCGAACAGGCGCAGCACCGCCCGGCATCTCTCCAGGCACTCGATGTTCAGCTCCATGTACTCCACGGAGTCATGCGGGAGGGCATCGAACTCATAGAGGTAGCAGCGGAGGGAAATCTCCTCGATGGCGTCCGTGACGTCGTCGATGAGGTTCACGATCTTGTAGATATCCGTCCTGCGGAACGGGAGGAAGCGCTCCTCCATCGCTTTCTCGACGATCTCCGTCATCCTGGCGTCCGCCTCGTGCTCGATGCGGTGCATCCTGGCGCGGAACTCCGCCAGCTCGGACTTCCGGTAGTTCTTGAAGAACAGCTCGGCTTCGTTCGCCGCCTTCGTGGCGAAGGAAAAGAGGTCGCGGAAGCCCCGAAGGTACCATTCGGTCTTCCTCTTGCTCGCGTAATGGAAACCCATGGCTCGATTATAGGGACGAGGAGGGGCACTCCTCCATAGCGGGCGAATATGAAAACGCTCCCCCGGAGGAGAGCGTTCCCATTCCTTCTACTTCAGCGTCTCCTCGAGGACGTCGATGAAGTCGAACACCTTCTGGAGGTCGGCCCTATGCTGCATGTAGGGCTTCGGATCCATGGGATCCCGCATCGGGAGAACCATGAGATCGTCCTCGTAGCCGAGGAGGAAGTAGGTCTTCCCAGGAAGGATTGCGATCGAGAAGTCGACGAACGTGGCGTTCGTGACGAAGGTCGCCAAGGCGTCCCTGACACGCTTGGTCAGGATGGACTTCGCGGTCTTGGGGCCATAGACGACCATGTCGCTCGTGTCCTCGAAGATATCCCCGAACGCCTTGAAGTTCGTGGGAGGAAGGGCGCGGGCGTTCCCTTTCCTGTAGATGGCGACGTCCTTCCCGGTATAGCCGTTGTTGATGACAAGGATGTCGCCGATGAACACGGTCCTTGCGATCTTGTTGTCCACGCTCTGGGCGGCGCACTCGCTATAGGAGACGGACCTTCCCTTGTAGTTGAACGTGAGGAAGTTCCTCGAGGTCACGCGGCTGACGTCCTTATAGAGGTTCGCGCCCTTGAAAACCTCGGGGTCAAGCTTCGCGTCGATGTCCTGGTGGAGGTCGGAAACCCTGCTTCCGAAGGTGTAGTCGTTATAGTCGTTGAAGAAGGAGTCGAAATAGGCGTCCATCGCCTTCTTCGAGGCCTTGTTCGCGAAGAAGGTGTAGACGGCGATCGCCGCGATCGCGACGACGCAGAAGCAGAGGCCGAACACCCACGCGTAGTCCTTGAGCGACTCGATGAAGGTGGGCACGAGCCAGCTAACGAGGATGATCCCGATGCCGATGATGGTAATCGGGGTCTTCCAGCGATTGGCCTTCTTGTACTCCTTCTGGAAGAGGGCGCGGGCCTCTTCCATGTGGGCCAGCCTCTCGTCCTCGTAGGTGAAGGTCGGTGCCGGGGCGGACTTCGCCGCCTTCTCCCTCTCCTCCATCTCCTTCCTGAGCTCCTCGGCGCTCTTCTCCCCCTCTTTCAGGAGACTCACCTTCTCCCCTTCCTCCTCTTCCTTGGGGGCAGGGGCGGGAGTCGGCTGGTAGGGATGCTCGTCCGTGAACTCGCTTTCCTCTTTATCCCCGTCGTTCTCGGCCGTTTCTTCGGAAACAGGAGAGACTTCCTTCACTTCCTCCACAATCGGGGAATCCTCCCCCTTCGTTTCGGAACCTTCCTCAGGAGGGACAACTTCCTTCTTCTCTTCGCCGATCATCTGAAAACACTCCTCGACTATGCGGAAGATAGCACAAATGCGGTCGCACTTCCCTATTTAGTTGGAAGCCTGCTCGTTCCCCGCACCCTTGCCCCTTTCCACGGGAAGAATCTTCTCGAGCCTTCCTAGCGCGGGATAGAGGATGAGGATGGCCCCAGCGGTGACCGCCCCGGTGACGAAGACGTAGATCACGTTATAGGCGCAGGCGGCGAAGAGGTCATAGCCATAGTTCACCATTGACGAGACGGTGCCGCCGACGAAACGGACGAAGCTCTGGAGGGCGGCAGCGACAACGATCCAGAGGAAGCCCCAGGGAGTCCATGCCCTGTCCTTGGGGAAGACAAGGGGACGGAAGAAGCCGAAGACCGCGATCGAACCGAACCCGACGAGGTAGTCATAGGGATAGGTGTAAAGCCCGTATCCGTCCGTCAGGCAGGTGACGATCCCGAAGACGAATGCGCCTGCGACGAAGCCCTTGGCGGGACCATGCCGGAGAGCAAGGTAGGCGAGAGGGACGAGGCCCAAGTTGATGGAGCCGCCCGTCTCCCCGACAGGGACGCGAATGAACTGAAGGGCGATCGCAAGCGCGCTCAGGATCGCGATTTCCGCGAGGTTCCTCACGGAGAGGGCCTCGCGCTCGCTAGCCGAGGCAAGGGCCATCGCCGCACCGAAGAAGCTGAAGGCCATCATGACGATCGCCCCGCCGTCGAGCTCCGTCTCCATGACCTCCGTCCCGGTCCAGTAGGCAAGCCCGCCCTCGGCTCCTCCGAGCTGGGTGAGCGATTCCCCGATGTCATAGAGGGAAGGCGAGATAAGGAGCAGGACCCCGAGAACAAGGGAAACGAGGGACGAGGCCACCATGAGGCCCTTCCGAAACTTCCCGCCGACGGCGAGAAGGATCGAAAGGATCGGCAGGACGATGAGCAGAAGCACCATCGCCCAGTTCGTTCCCCCGTCGAAGAGGGTGGAGAGCCAGACAGGGAGAGGGCCGCTGCTCAAGGCCTCGGCCTCGTACTCTTCGCCGCTTGAGACGACGGAAAGCGCGACGGGCACGCTTTGGTACAGGGGCATCGCCCAGCCCAGGAGGGCAAGGGCAAGGATGACGAGCGTCATCTCCCAGCGGTGGTCCCGGAGCCAGGCCCCGGCTTTCTCAATCTTCGCTTCCATGAAAAGCGCCTCCTTCCCGGAGGCGCGCGAATAGCCCTAGGGGCCGCTTACCTCCGCCGGCATTACCCGGATCAGGTACCGTCGAGCCGCCCTTATCGGCCCCTCTCAGCCCACTGGGGTGAGCTCCGGACGGAATGACTATAGTTTCAGGAGTTCCTCCAATCAATCGGGGAGACGCCGTGGGCGATCAAAAAGTCGTTGGCCCTGCTGAACTGGTGCTGGCCGAACCAGCCGCCCCTGTTCGCGCTCAAGGGAGAGGGATGGACGGACTCGAGCACGAGCCTTTCCTTCTGATGGACCAAGGGGGCGAACTTCCTCGCGAAGCTGCCCCAGAGGAAGTAGACGATTGGCTGCTCGAGGGTCTCGACATAGGAGATGACGTCCTTGGCGAAGAGAAGGTATTCCTCCCTTTTATGCGAGAGCGGCTGTCCCTCCCTGACGGTCAGGTACACGTTCAGGAGGAGCACGCCCTGCCTCGCCCAGGAATACAGGTCGCCTTTCCGGAAGTCCATCCTGACGGAGCAGTCCCGCTCGATCTCCTTGTAGATGTTCACCAGGGAAGGAGGGGTCTCGATCCCGGGCGGGACGGAGAAGGCCAGTCCCATGGCCTCCCCGGAGTTATGGTAGGGGTCCTGGCCGATAATGACGGCCTTAAGGGTCCTGGGATCCGTGAAGCGAAACGCCTGGAACATCATGTCCCGGGGAGGGTAGACGGTCTCCCGTTCGTATTCCCTGTCCAAGAACTCCTTGAGAGTCCTCGCATAGTCCTTCTCCCTCACCTTGGAAAAGAGGGCATCCCAATCCTTCAGCACTCGATGACTATACTCCCCGCGAAAGGGCGGAAACCCTATAATCCAACCTTGCATGCGGCTTCTATGGGTTTTCTCTCATCCCGCGCCCTATAAGCGAGAGTTCTTCTCCCTCCTAGGCGAGCACGTCGACCTCACGGCGGTTTTCGAAAACGATAGGGAAGGAGGGAGGCATCCAGGCTTCTACCAGGCGAAGGGGGAGCACTACGTGGAGAAGCTTCTTCCCCGGCGCGGGAAGGGGAAGGCGCTCCTCAAGGAGATGCGGGAAGGCTCCTACGACCTCGTGGTCATGAACGGCTGGGCCAAGCCAGCGGAAATGAGGGGGATCCTCGAGCTCAACCGCAGGAAGGCTCCCTACCTTTTCCTCATCAACGGAGGAAGGATCAAGGAACGGGAGAGCTTCCTCAGGAAGGCCCTCAAGAGAAAGTTCATCCGCAGCCCCTACGCGACCTTCCTTTCTCCCGACCCCATCTCCTCGGAATACCTGAGGCACTACGCAGGGAGGGACATCCCCGTCCGGGAATACGTATATAGCACCGTTCACGCCAGCGAGATTCCGGATAGGCCGGCGACCAGGGAGGAAAGGTCCCTGATGATGCGCTCCTTCTCCATCCCTGGGGAAAGGCTCTATACCTCGATCGGGAACTACATCCCTCGGAAGAACCTCATGTCCCTTCTCAGGCTTTGGAGGCGGATGGGAAAGGAAGACACCCTCCTCCTCCTTGGGAACGGGAAGGAAGAAAGGGAATACCGCCGCTTCATCGATGAGAACGGTCTGAGCAACGTGATCCTTGGGGGTTTCCGCTCCCATGAGGAGACGCTTTCCCTCCTCAGGGCCTCGGAATGCTCCTTCTTCCCCACCAAGGAGGACATCTATGGCCACGCGGTCAACGAGTCCCTTTCCCAAGGGACCCCTGTCATCTGTTCCCCCAACACGAACGCGGGGCTTCATCTCGTGCAGGGGCGGAACGACGGACTTGTCGTCTCCTTTGATAATGAAGAAGCGATAATTCGCCAACTTAAGGTCGGTTTCGCAGAGGAAATTAGGGAAAACGCCCTTGCTGTCGCTCGGGAGAACACCTACGAGGCGATGCTGGGATCCTTCCTTTCGATTCTGGACGAATGGGAGAACGAACACAAGAAATGAGGGCCTTCTACCTGACCACCGCGCTCCCTGAGAAGGAGAGAAAGTTTCTTCTAGACGAAGGGGAGGCGCCGAACAATCCAAGCAACCAGAACTATCATTCCCGCCTCATGGAATGCCTTTCCACGTTCCTTGATATCGAAGCTGTCTCAAGAACGAGGTATGCGAAGAGGCTGGGAGAAGTCCCAGGCTGGACCTTCCTCGATGCTTCCAGTCCCTTCCCGGGCAGAACTCCTCGCCTTCCCGTGGAAGAAAATGACCTAATCTTCTTTGACGGGCTTTCCCAGACTTTGTTTAAGGACGCGCTTGCCCTCTCGCGGAAGCACAAGGCGAGAGCGATCCTCGTCCTGACCGACAACCCCGAGAACATTTCAGGAGTCGCAGGACCGTATCTCTGGGCGTTCCGCCGGAACATCGCCCGTTTCGCGGAGACAGGGGAACTCGCGATCACCTTGAACGACCGCCTGGCAGAAATCTTCGGGCTAGCAAGGCACGTGAACGTCCCCTTCATTCTTCGGGAACAAAAGACTTGTTCCTGCAAGGCGCGTCATAACCGCCCTTTCTTCTACTACTCCGGGGTGCTTCTTCCCGCCTACGGCTTTCCGAATCTAAGGAAGGGATTCGCCCTTTGGTCGGAACGGCAAGGGGGCAATCCTCCTGTGGACCTGCTTTTCGCCGGGCACCGGCAGGACATCCTTTTCCGGGGTCCGGAAGAGCCGCACGTCCGCTTCCTTGGAGAACTGACTGAAGAGGAAAACATCGTGTTCATGAAGGAAGCCACTCTTCTCATCAATCCGCGGACACCTAGAGAAAAGCTCGATGAGGAGAGCATTCCCAGCAAGATGTTCGAGTTCCTTTCCTATGGGAGTACGATCCTTTCGGGAAGGCATCCCTTCTTCCTCAGGAACTTCCCGAATGACATCAACTTCCTTGAGGATGGATCTCCCGAAGGCATCCTCTCCTGGCTGGAGGAGCATGTCCGTCCAGACGGCTCCCTAGCCGGAACGACTATGAACAAAGCGGCGTCGAAGATCAAAGAGTCCTATTCGATGCAAGCGACCGCCCGTCTGCTTCAGGAGGCGCTGGCGGCCGAGGATCATCCCGCCAAGTAAGTCAACTTCCGTTCGACCTCGTCGACGAAGCCGTCCAGCGAGAAATGCGTTCTCGCATAGCGCTCGTTCAACGCGCCCAAGCGCTTCCTCTCTTCCTTGCCCAGGGAAGCGATGTCCTCGATGGCCTTGGCGATCGCCTTCTCCTCCGGCTCGACGAGCATCGATCCTCCGGCTTCCTTGAGGATTCTCGCCCCGTCTCCCTCTATCACCCCGATGACGGGAATCCCATAGGAGAGGGAGTTGATCAGCTTGTTCGGGACCGTCGAGGAAACGACCGACCCGTCCCCTCTTAACGAGACGAAGGAGGCGTCCATCGTCCTTGCGATCGCAGCAAGAGTGCTCATCGGAACGGGGTCATGGAAAACGACCCTCTCCCCTAGCCCCAGTTCCCTTGCAAGGGACTTGCACTCCTCGAGCATAGATCCGTTCCCGAAGATATGGAGGTCGATGTCCTCCTCGCGGACTTCCTGCATCGCCTTGATGAGGAGAGGCACGAGCTGGAGCCTTCCGACATTGCCCGCATAAAGGAAGGAATGGTTCTTCTTGGGGAAGGAAGGGCAGGCGCCGGGCCTCTCCTCATCCATTGGCTGGGGGAGGTAGGAGATGGGGATGGAGCCTGTCCTGCAGACATCCATTAGATAGGGAATGAACGACGGGGAGGAGGCCAGGATCTCGTCCGCGGAGCAGTAGAGGCGTTCCGACCACTTCCGGAGGAGGGAGAAGAGGATCCCCTTCTCTTCCCGATGAAGGACGGAGAACACGGAGGCCGGCCAGCAATCCAGGACATGGACGAGCATCCTTGTCCCGCTCTTCCGCTTAAGAAGCCTTCCGGCGGCAAGGTAGATGACCGGGGACAGGGACCAGGCGTAGGTGACGTCGAACTCATCCTGGTGCCTCCTTGCCCATCGCAGGGAGGCGAAATAGAAGGAGAGGTAGTTCAGGGCAAGGGAGAGGTACCCTTTCTTCCGCAGGAAGACCCTCAGCCTCACCACCCGAACGCCGTTCTCATGGAAGGTTCCTCCCTTCCGGAACTCCTCGGGGACATTCTCAAGCCCGTAGTGAGGCACCTGGCAAAGGACGGTGACCTCGTGGCCACGCTTCGCAAGCTCCTCGGCGATCCGGAAGCCCGGGACCTTCTCCGGGTGGTAGTGCTGCGAAAGAAAAAGGAGGCGCATCGCCTAACTTTAGGGATTCCCTCTATAATCGGCAACCGGATGGACGCCTTGGGAACACGAGCCGACAAGCCTCTCGCACGAGTGGCGAAGCGCCTCTCGCCCTCCTTCTTCCTAAGGGCACAGTACCTTTACCTCACGGGCCATCTCCTCCATCTGAAGAGGCCCGTCCGCTATACGGAAAAGCTCCAATGGCTCCGTCTCTATGGATATCCAAATGATCCTCTCGCGGTGAAGCTGGCAGGAAGGCGCGGGCTAAGGGAATACGCCCGGGAGCTTGGGCTCTCCGACTACCTCGTCCCCTCCTTCGGCATATTCCCCTCCTACGAGGACATCCCTTTCGAGGAATTGCCGGAAGCCTATGTCCTAAAGGCCACCCATGCCTCCGGGTTCAACCAGGTCGTTCCTCCGGGAAGCGACAGGGAGAGCGCGATTCAGGAAGGAAAGGAACGATTCGCGAAATACCTATCCACGGACTACGGGAAGCTCACCCTCGAGCCCCATTACTCCCCGATCGCCCCGGAGATCATCGCGGAGAAATATCTAGGCGAGGGAACGGACCTTCCTCCTGAGTACAAGATCCACGTCTTCAACGGGAAGGCGAGGAACCTTTACTTGGTGACCGGGAGAGGAAAGGACATCCGCTACGATCAGCTGCTCATCGACTGGACGCCTTTCCCCGAGAGCCAGTTCAACGGCTGGAAGGCAAGCGACAAGGTCCCGCCCCGCCCAAGGGAGATGGATGAGATGGCAAGGCTTGCCGAGCTTCTGGCCAAGCCCTTCCCCTTCGTTCGCGTGGACTTCTTCCTCGCGAAGGGAAAAATCTACCTAAACGAAATGACCTTCACCCCTGCCAAGGGCACTCTCCGCTTCGACAAGGATGTCGCCGACTTCATCCAGTCCGGCTGGCTTGATATCTCCGATTACCAGAAAAAGATCGAGGATTCCCTTAGGAAATCCCAAGCGTCCACCCGGGAAGAGTGAACTCATAAAGAAGCAACCCAAAGTGCCCTTCCGTCTTTTCCTCCGCCTTCGCGCTGATCTCGTATTCCGAGGAAAGGGGATCTTCCCGGTACTCATAGGAAAGGCCGAAGCCTGCCAGGGGTCCCTTTGTTTCGAAGAGGTCCATAGGAACCGCGAGGAAGCTGACGTTCTCCCCTCCGTCGTTCGTGTGAAGAAGGACGTCCTCGAGCACGACGGTCTCGGCAAAGTAGGTTCCCTCGCCAAGATCTAGGTAGAGGGTGAGATTGACCGAAACCGAAACGTCCCTTGCTCCCCCGACGTCGGACCCTCCCCTGAGGGACATGAGGATCCCGTCCCCTGGCTCCTCGATCGCATGGGGGAACATGAGGGCCATCCCGTCCTGGTCAAGGTTCAGGAAGGCCTTCGAATGGTAGCTGTGGCAGGAAAGCTGTCCGTCGTAGATGCGCGAGGCGATGCCGTCCGCGAAGGAGGGGTCCTTCGCCGAGAGGGAGGCCGTCCTCCCGAAATCCTTCCCGAGATAGCTTTGCTCCATGCTGTGCGCTTCCGCGTGATAGGCGCTGATGGTCCCTCCTTCCGGCATCCAGGAGAACCATTCGGGGAAGAGATCCCTAGGGGACGGCCTTCCATGCGCCGCCTTGTCCATGTCCCCAAGCGCATACCCATCCTCCCCGATGACAGGAGGCAGCACGTCGTTCGCCCTGACCTCCCTTCCTTCGAAGTCGTCCCTCCCGGTGAAGTAGTAGTCGACCAGGGGGCCCCTAAGGTACTCGTCCTCCCCATAGAGCTCCTGGACCCGGTCCATGCAAGAGGTCAGGGAAAGGGCAGGGACGAGGAGAGAAAGAGCGAGAAGACATCCGTTCCGCCTGTTCATGAAAGAACCTCCCTTTCCTTCTCGAATCCAAGGAGCCCACGGTCGAAGGGAGGAGCTCCGTAGCCAAGGGCAAGCGCGAAAAGGGCGAAGCCGCCATTCCCGAACGTCGGGGAAAGATATGCCGTCGGCTGCCTCACGAAGGGGAAGGCGTCCATCTGGAGGGAAGCATAGAGGACCCACGCCATCGCGAAGATAGAGACCAACGCCCTGTCCCAAGGACTCTTTCCCGAACGGACGTCCCTCGCCGCCCAGTAGCAAACCCCGATCGCGACAAGGAAGAGCCACGCGGAGGAAAGGAAGGCGAGGATGCCTCCTTCCTGGAAGGAAGATGCCTGGAGGTTCGTGAGGGGGACCTCGTTCCAGTAGGTATAGCCCCCGTTCCAGGTCGAGAAGGTCAGCCCTCCCGAGGAGGTAAAGGGGTCAAGGCCGAACAGAAATCCCAGGATGCCAGAGGAGGAAACCGCCTGGATCGAGCGGTTGACCGGTTCCATGAAGCGCTGGTTGTCGAAGAGCTTCCTAAGGAATCCGCTCCCATAAATGTCCGTCCCGGTGAAGGCGAGGAAGAGGATGAGAAGGGAGAAGGCCAGCGCCAAGGAAAGGACGACGAGCATGAGGACGCCCAGCCACCTCGGGGTCCTAGCGGCCCATGGGATGAAGCGAAGGGCGAGGCCGGCAAGATAGAAAGCCAGAAGGATGATAAGCGCAAGCACGTTCGGAAGAAGGGCGAGGACGAGGAAGCCTAGGAAGGAGCAGGAAAGGAGGATCCCGAGAAGAAGCCTCTTCCCCCGTGGATCGAGGAAGAGAAGGGCAATCCCGGAAGCGGCAAGGAGGAACGGAAGGAAGGAGTACTCAAGGGACGAGACGGTCAGGATCCCCGATGTGGTCAGAAGGGATGCCTCTTCGGCCACATGGAACGCCATCCCTTCCCAGTAGTACACCTCGTCCTTGTATAGGGCGGCATGGAGAGGGCCATAGAGGCTCAGGGTGGCGATAAAGGAAATGAGGACAAGGAGGGCGATGGCAAGCGCGCCAGAGGCGATCATTCTCTCCCTTGTCTTCTCCTCCTCCCTAGCGGCCATCAGGCCGACAAGGACGGCTCCTAGGACGCCGATGATATTGAATATCCAAAGAAATACCGCGAGATATCCAGTGATTTTGACTTGGAAGATCACAGGAAGAAGCGCGAGAAGCAGGACGGGAAGAAACCAATAGAGATGCCTCAGGACGTCCCTTCCCGAAACAGCGCCCTTCCGATAGAGGAGCAACGCGAAGATTCCTTCAAAGGCGACCAGGACAGGCCCGAACGTCGGAGAGGAAAAGGCGAGCCCGAGAAGGAAGAGGCCCAGGAAGGACAGGATTTCCTTCCCATGGGATAGCACGAACGCCTTTGACTTCTCGATCACCAGTAGGCACCTCCATCTATATATTCGCACCCGGAAGGACGTTCGGCTGGGCGGATCCAGCTTTCGTTCACGAAACGGGCTACATGCTCCCTCCGCTCCCATCTCTTGCCCATGATCCCGAACATGGTCTGGAGAGCGCCTCCGACATGCACCGCGGACTTCCCCATCTCCCGAGCCTTGAGGAGATAGAGGGGGGCATATCCCCCGGCGCTCACGAGGGCGATGTCGAAGTCGAGGATCGCGAACTCCCGGAGCGAGTCCCTCGCCATCTCCACGTACGAGCGCCCGCCATCGAAGTCCCCGAGGGTAAGGGGAGGCTTCACGAAGCAAAGGTCCATCTCCGGAAGCGGCTCCACGCCTTCAGGGAACAGGCGTTCCCTCCGTCCGTACTGAAGTTTCATCTCTTCGACGAACGGAGAGACGATCGCCACCTTCATCCCCCTGAGAGCCTCGGTCCACAAAGTCCGAAGAGGCTCCGTGCCTTCTCCGTTCAAGAGGGCCTTCCCTTGGCAAAGCCTCCGATAGAAGTACTCCTCCATATGGATTCCGAAGGAGGCGACCGCATCCGCCTCCGAGAGGGTCTTCTCGTAAAGGAACGCCCACCCCAGGAGCGTCTCCCTGTCCGTGGGGCGGATCCCCGCCCTCGTGGAAATCGCCCAGCGGGCAGAGTCCTTGAAGTCCTTGCGGAGCCCGAGCCGGATCTGCTCCGCCCCGTTGAGGACACCGAACTCGCTCGCGGCGAACCTCGCGGCAAGGAACGGCTTCCCTCCCTCCCTGAGGGAAAGCACCCTCTCGCGAAGCCAGTCCCCCGTCTCCTTCTCGCTAAGAACGGGGATTCCGCCGATCCTCGACGGCATCTTCCACTTATGGAAGGCCCTCTCCCGAAGGACCCCGGGAATGGATTTCGCCTCGGCGAGGAGGTAGGAGAGCAATTCCGCCATATCGGTAATCTTAGCGCCCGCGGGAAGAGGAGACCCCCAAGCGCTTCCCACGCCTTATAATGCAACCGCTTACGCGGGCGTAAGCGACAGATAAGGCAAAGGAGTAGAAAAGACCAACATGCCATTCATCGAAGAGATCCACGCGCGCCAGATCATCGACTCGCGCGGCAACCCGACCATCGAGGTCGAGGTCACCACCGAAAGCGGCGCCTTCGGGCGTGCCGCGGTTCCTAGCGGCGCCTCCACCGGCGAGCGCGAGGCCCTCGAGCTCAGGGACGGCGACAAGAAGGTGTACGGCGGGAAGGGCGTCCTGACCGCGGTCAAGAACGTCAACGAGATCATCGCCCCCAAGCTTCTCGGCGTGAATGTCATGGAGCAGGTCCTCATCGACGAGACGATGCTCGCCCTCGACGGGACCCCCACCAAGAGCAAGCTCGGCGCCAACGCCATCCTCGGCGTCTCCCTTGCCTGCGCGAAGGCCGCGGCCGACTACCTCGGCGTCCCCCTCTACCGCTACATCGGCGGCCCGAACGCCAAGAAGCTCCCCGTCCCGATGATGAACGTCATCAACGGCGGCAAGCACGCGGATAGCTCCGTCGACTTCCAGGAGTACATGATCATGCCCGTCGGAGCCAAGAGCTTCAGCGAGGCGATCCGCATGGGCGCGGAGACCTTCGCCGCCCTCCGGAAGATCCTCAAGGACAGGGGCGACGTCACCGCCGTCGGCGACGAGGGCGGCTTCGCTCCGAACGGACTCAAGAGCAACGAGGAGCCCCTCGAGGTCCTCGTCGAGGCCATCAAGGCCGCCGGCTACGTCCCGGGCAAGGACATCTACCTCGGCATGGACCTCGCCTCCAGCGAGTTCTATAACGCCGAGACCAAGCGCTACGAGCTCAAGAGGAGCCACGGCGGCGAGCTCACGAGCGAGCAGATGGTCGACCTTCTCGAGAAGTTCTGCGACAAGTACCCCCTCATCACGATCGAGGACGGGCTCAGCGAGAACGACTGGGAAGGCTGGAAGCTCCTCACCGAGAGGCTCGGGAAGAGGGTCCAGCTCGTCGGCGACGACCTCTTCGTCACCAACGCCCTCTACGTCGAGAAGGGCATCGAGCAGGGCTGCTCCAACAGCGTCCTCATCAAGGTGAACCAGATCGGCACCCTCACCGAGACCCTCGATACCTGCGAGCGTGCCATGAGGGCCGGGTGGACCTGCGTGGTCAGCCACCGCTCCGGCGAGACCGAGGACACCACCATCAGCGACCTCGTCGTCGCCCTCAACGCCGGCCAGATCAAGACC
>CALVOS010000091.1 GCA_944350325.1 uncultured Bacilli bacterium
GCTCGGCCCTCTCGGACCAGACCGCGAGCCTCGGGTACCTCGGCCTCCACTTGGCGACGAAGGCCTCGAGGGCCGCGCAGGCCTCTATTGCTTTGGAACCATTTTCAAACATCTTCCGCGGTCTCGTTCTCGGGACCACTCCCGAATCTTGTGTAAGAAGAAAGGGCCGGCCTCACCGCCCCCGGGGGCGGCGCCCGGCCCTTGAGCCGACCGATGTAGCCTCATATCCTTGCGTTTGCTGACAGAAAGGAGGGGAGTAACCAGAATCTTGTGTAAATGCCGGAGCGGCGCCCGCCCTCCGGGGGCTGCATGAGAAAGCAGGGCCCTAGTAGGATTTGTCTGCTACGAAAATCTGAAAGGAGCCCTGTATGGAGGATTTTAGTGAACTGCCCAGGGAGGAACTCGGGGGACTCGCGGAACGGCACATACCAGAGGACCCTCCAGACGTCCCTCGGGCCCATCACGATCGATGTGCCCCGCGACAGGAACGGCGAGTACGCCCCCATGGCGATCCCCCGCTACAGCCGGAGGACGGACCTCGTCGCCTCCACCGTCCTCAAGCTATACTCGGCCGGCATGACGGACGAGGAGATGCGCCTAGCGATCTCCTCGACCTGCGAGGCGAGGTGCTCCAGGTCGACCATCTCCGCGATCACGGACGCGGTCGCGGAGGACGTGAGGAGGTTCTCCTCGAGGCCCCTGCCCCGGAGGCTCTTCGCCCTCTTCCTCGACTCCGCCTACGTGCCCCTCCGAAGGGGCGCGGTGCAGAAGGAGGCCGTCAGCATCGCTATGGGGGTGACCGACGAGGGGGTCCCCCTCGTCGTCAGCTACTCGGTCACCCCGGCAGAGAGCGCCGAGGCCTACGCGGAGTTCCTGGAGGGCTTCCTGGCCCGGGGGCTCGAGCGGGTCGAGGTCGCGGTCGCGGACGGCATCCCGGGCGTCGACGAGGCCGTCCTGCGCTCCTTCCCCGGGGTGAGGAGGCAGCGCTGCTTCGCCCGCCTGATGAGGAACGTCTGCTCGAGGGTGAGGTCCGGCGACCGGGCCCAGGTCGCCGCGGACTTCATGGAGGTCGCCCGCCGGGACGGGCCGGA
This sequence comes from uncultured Bacilli bacterium, assembly GCA_944350325.1. Lineage (GTDB taxonomy): Bacteria > Bacillota_I > Bacilli_A > RFN20 > CAG-826 > UBA4951. The sequence goes on from CALVOS010000091.1 coordinate 1,092, forward strand.
GGAGGGCCGCGCGGCCCTCGAGGCCTTCGTCGCCAAGTGGAGGCCGAGGTACCCGAGGCTCGCGGTCTGGTCCGAGAGGGCCGAGCACGTCCCGGCCTCCTGCGAGTTCCCGCCGGGGTTCAGGCGCCTCGTCCACGCGAACAACAGGGCCGGGTCCTCCGACAGGCGGCTCAGGAGGATGCCCAGGAAGCAGATCCAGTTCGTGACCGAGGAGGCCCTCGAGAAGAGGGTGGTGTCGATGTTCCTGCACCACGACGAGGCGGTCGGCCGGCGGAGGGTCAGGTGCTGGAGGGAGATCGTCGATTGCTACGAGGCGAGGTGATTAGAATCCAGATGACCTACAAGGGCCGTCTGCACAAGATTCCGGACACTCTCTATGAATAGGGACAGTTGTAAACTTCAAAGCCGTTCATTACACTACGAATGTACTAATAAGGTTGTGATAGCCCTATAGAAAATAGAAAAAGGAAGAGAAAGATGTGCCCGACTAAAGTAATAAGCAACATTCCTATAACTTTTAAAGATATTCAAGATGTTAATTCCGAAGTTGCGCGTAGTGATTATGGGGTGGAAGACACGCTTATAACCGAGTGTTTTAGAAAATACTCTGAAAATAACGATCCTCTGATTGTGGCCATGAAGGTCGCTCTGATAGATACCACTAACAGCACTCGCTTATATCAGCATAAAAGTAAGATTAATCTGCGTGCTTTGGCAGATTTAATCTGCGCAATACCACATTTTGATAAAAGGGTTAAACAAGGCGACGCTGAATTAGTTAAAACAATTGCCGAAAGCAACGGAAAAGTGAATATTTTCTCGTTTGCAACTAAATATTGCTGTTATCACAACAGGAATATTTACGGGAGAGATGACTATTCGATTTATGACTTCATATTGGAGAAGAGTCTCCCTTTGTATTTTGGTGATATTACCAAGGAAGAGTTGATTAGTTGGAAAGAGGGGTGCCTTTATGGCGAATACCATAAATATATAGGTGAGAAATTAGGCGAATTAGAAAAAGTCCTTGGTTGTGAAATCGGGAGAAGAGAATTCGATCGTTACATCTGGTTCAAAAACAGAGTTCCGGGGAAGCGCCCCGTTCCAGCGGATTGGAAGAAGGAGACGCTAGAGTGCCTTCAGGGCCTTAAGGGTCGGGCCATCACGTCACAAGATGTGGCCGGGTTGCTTAAAATTGAACAAAGTACCGCCAAGATCTTTCTTGATCGTCTTATTGAGTCAGGGGACCTCGAAAAACGAGGGAGGGGTCGCGGGGTGAGGTACTCCCTTCCCGAAGGGGAAGAGGAACTTCGTCCCCAAGAAACTTAGGTTCGGTTGCCTTTCTTTTCAAATTAATGGAGGCGTCAACTTCCAATAGCGCCTGTCACGGAAACTTCTTCGGGAACCTGTCGCTTGCAAGCCCGACGAAGATCAGGAGGAGCGTGTCGTCCACCTGATACCGGGCCTTTCTTCCAGGCGCGTTATAAATGACCCCCAATGGGACCTCGCCTCCTCCTCCGTCCAGCCGTAGAAGGCCTCCGCAGGTCCTCCAGTGATCGCCCCCAGGGTATCCGCGTCCCCGCCGATGGAGACGGCCATCGAGAGGGCGTCCTCGAAGTCCTTGCTCTCAAGGAAGCAGGCCATCGCCTGGGGGACGGTGTCCCTCGCAAGCTCCGTATAGCGGTACCCCCTGTTCAACTTCTCGTAGGTCATTCCTTCTACCTCGGGGTAGTAGGAAAGGATGTTCTTCTTGATCTCCTCCCTCGTCTTCCCCTCGAGGGCGAGGTAGATGCTCGTCGAGACGCATTCGGCGGCCTTGTAGCTATACGGATGGTCGTGGGTCACCCTCGTGATCCGATGGGTCAGCTCCTTCGTCTCCTCAAGGGACGAAGAAAGGTAGGGGATGGGGGACACCCTCATGGCAGATCCGTTCCCGGCGCTCCCGTTGGGGCGGTACCGGATCCCTTCCTTCTTATGGAGGTTCTGGACCGTGATCCCGTTCTCCCCGACGATCCCTCGGATCCAAGAAAGGAAGCTCAGCCCCCATCCGGCGCCGGGGTGGAGGAGCACCGCTCGGATCGTCTCGCGGAGGAACACCTCCTCCAGGTCCGCCCCTCCCGCGTTCCTTGAGAAGGCCGCCTTGAAGGAGGCGACGGTCATCAGGGTGTCGTCCGTCGTGAAGGAATCCTCCGTGAAAAGGACCTCCGGCTTCTTCCTGTTGTTCGCGAACTCAAGCTGCGAGCCCGCGATGTCCCCCAAAATGGCGCCTAGCATCCATTTCCCTCCCGTGGCAAGCATCTTTCATAGGGCAATCATACATCTAGACCCTTCCTTCCCAGGCTTCTGCCGTGCTTGATCGCCAGATGCGCGCTTGGGTCAAGGAGGAGGGTTTTCGTCTCCTTGACCCTTTTGCCAGGAAGGTGCTATGACCTTTACTATCTGACAAAAACGAATTTTCGGACGCTTTTGTAGGATAGAGTCCCTCTCGGGCCGGGAAAGCGTCCCTCCGGCTTGGGTCCCCGAGCTCCTGGAATGGTTCCAATGCTGATATGGATCCATGGAATTCTTTCGGTCCTCGAAAACCGAACTGAAGCGTTCCTTGGGGGAAGGCTTCGCGAAGGAAGCCGTCGCTTTCCTGAACACCAGGGACGGCGTCATCTACATAGGGGTCTGGGAAGACGGGATCGTGCTAGGAGTGGAAAGCGTCGAGAACACGATGCGCCGGGTCCGCGACATCATCCGCGACCAGATCCTTCCCTTCACGAGCGGCCTTTGCGAGATCGGATCCCTCCTGGAGGGGGACAGGACGGCCGTCTTCGTGAAGGTACGGAAGGGCGGCCTTCGAGATAGAGGACGCCTTCGCCCAGGTCACCATCCCCTTCGACAAGAAAGTGGCCTCCGCCCTCCGGAAAGGTGTCCGGCATGAATAGGGGAATGGCTTCGCTTATCCAGCAAATCCCTCCCTTCTTTTCCGATTCCAATCCATGGGACGTCCCAGCGCTCCTTTATCTATTCGGGATTCTTGGGATCCTGCTTCCCATCCTCTTCCTTGTCCTAGAGGGAGTTTTCGTCTTACGAAAGACCGGAAGGAACTACTTCTTTGGCTACCGGACTTCCTTCTCCTTAAGTTCCCCCGAAAGGTGGGATTGGGCGAATCGGACTCTGGCATACGTCACATTTGTCTATGAGCCGATCATCCTTATCGCCCACGTGATCCTCTTTTCGATTTCCCTTGCCTGGGGATGGGGTTTCCTTGCCCCTCTCATTACCTTCCTCCTCTCCCTCCTCCATCTGTTCCTCCTTATTCCCTATGTGGAAATCCGCGGGAGGGCCCGCTTCAAGGGCATCCCGGAACGCCCTCTCCATCGTCCGAGGGACAAGGAAGGCGGCATCGACTGATCACCGTTCCTTCCCCTTTAATCTTCCGAGGACTATTCTTTAGTAACATATAAGAAAACGTATAAGTAAACATATAAGTAAGCCAAAGGAACGCACGTGTGCTATAAGTGATGCGTGTACAACCCGGGAGGATTTCCATGGACAAATACGTGCCGCCTTATGAGGTTACCGAGGAGATTCTTCTTCTGGTTTCCGAGATAACGGAATGCCTTGGCGGCCTCGTTCCCCTGGGCGAGTTTGAACGCCTGCCGCGCCTGCGGAGAGTGAACCGGGTCTTGTCCGTGCAATCCTCGCTTGCGATCGAGAGGAACTCCCTTTCCGTCGAGCAGGCGGAGCTAGTCCTCGAAGGAAGGAAGGTGCTCGCCCCGCTTGAGGATGTCCTCGCCATCCAGAATGCTTTCGCCGCCTACCGCCTGCTCCCTGACCTCGACCCCTTCTCGCTCGATGACCTGAAGAAGGCCCACGGGGTAATGATGGAAGGGCTAGTCCAGGAGGCAGGGCGCCTCCGCACGGGCCCGGTCGGAGTCTTCGACGGGGAGGGAAGGCCCGTCCACGTCGCTCCTCCTCCCGCGATGGTCCCCTCCCTCATGGAACAGCTCTTCCGCTGGCTCAGGGCTAGCGGGCTCCACATGCTCGTCCGCTCGAGCGTGCTCCATTACGAGCTTGAGTTCCTCCATCCATTCCAGGACGGGAACGGCAGGATGGGGCGTCTCTGGCAGACCGCCCTTCTCGCATCCTGGAAGCCGATCTTCCTGTGGGTCCCCGTCGAAAGCATCGTCCATGACCGTCAGGAGGAGTACTACCAGGCGATCGCCCGCTCGAACAGGGATGGGAAGTCGAACCCCTTCATACTGTTCATGCTTTCCTCCATCAAGGAGGCCGTCCTCGGCCTGGAGAGGGACGCCCGGAGCCATCTGGCCCATCTGAGCAGGCAGGTCCAGGCGCTTCTCTCCGTCATGGAGGCATACCCGATGTCCGCTTCCGAGCTCATGGATAAGCTCGGGCTGAAGTCGCGCGCGACCTTCCTCAAGAACTACCTCAGGCCTGCCTTGGAGGCGGGGCTCATCTCCATGACGGATCCCGGATCCCCCAGGAGTCCCCGGCAAAGGTACTTCAAGGCGTGAGTTGTCTCCCGGGTGATAGGGCGCTGGCAGGCGGAGGGATCCCTCTACATGCTCATTTCTACATACTCATCGCTCCGAAGTGAGCATCCAGGCGGGCAAGTAAAAATAAGCAAGCAGGCGCTGAAAGCGTGGCCTTAACTTCTAGGCTTACTTCTAAGCAAACTTCTCCAATCGTAGAAGTAAGCGTAAAGACATCATGCAATGTAAATTAGAAAATCTTCACATGCTGAGTTTTTCAAAAAACCTACTTCTACGATCAGAGAAGTTATCGCAGAAGTGACCATAGAAGCTTGCGTAGAAGTCACCTTAGAAGTAACCATGATCCCCCAGTCCTCCGGAACCCCTTCCGTCCCCTCCAGTAGCCACCCGATCCCCGGGGGACTTAGAATCTTCCCATGCCCCAGAGCGAGGCCTTCTCCATCCAGATCGAGGACCGCCCCTTCACCCTCGAGGAGGCGGAGCGGCTTTCCCATGAGCCCCGCGGGCGGGACTGGCCGATCGTGTACATCCTCACGGGGAAGGGGGAGTGCTACGTCGGGGAGACGCAGGACGCCTCCTCGAGGATGAGGCAGCACCTCCAGAACCCGGAGCGAAGGAAGCTGACGCGCGTCTCCCTCATGACCTCGGGCTCCTTCAACAAGTCCGCGATCCCCGACCTCGAGAGCCTCCTCATCGAGCACATGCACGCGGACGGCCTCTTCTTACTCCAGAACATGAACGCCGGGCAAAGCCGCTACCACGACTACTACCAGCGGCTCCGCTACCAGGACCTTTTCGAGGAACTGTGGGAGAAGCTGAGGAGAAGGGGGCTCGCGAAGCGCTCGCTCTTCGACATCAGGAACTCCGAGATCTTCAAGTACTCGCCCTACAAGAGGCCCCAGGACAGGATGAGAAGCAAGTCGGAAGCCTCGTCGAGCGGGCCCTTTCCGACTGCCCGGAGCGGCTCGTCCTCAATAACCTCATCCTTCCCGGGATCCACGAGGAACGTCGTACGGCCGAGATCGACGTCCTGGCGATCTCAAGGAAGGGCATCTTCGTCATCGAAACCAAGTCCTGGAACGGCATCGTCCGCGGAAGCGCGGAGGAGAGCCCCTGGACCGTCCTCTACCAAGCGGACGTTCCCGTGCGCTCTATAATCCGGTCTTGCAGAACCAAGGGCACGTGAGGCACGTCCTCGTGCTCGTCCGGACGAGGGCAAGCCTGTCCCCGGGCCTCATCAAGGCAATCCCGATGGTCATCTTCCTCAAGGGGGACATCTCCGGGGTGCATGAGGAAAGCCGCTATACCCCGAGGGAGGCGATGGAGAAGATGCGCGGCTGTCCCGGGCGCCTCTCCTTGGAGACGGTCGAAGAGCTCAAGCGCCTCTTCCTGGGCTTCAAGGAACATCCTCCCGTCTCCAGGGCCGAGCACATCGCCTACGTGAAGGAACGCCAGAGGGAGGAGCGCGCGGAGCGAGAGGATCGCTAGAGAATGCGGGACATCCTGTCCGCGATGTCCCTATCGCGAGCCGAAAAGCTCTTCCGGGCGAAATACCCGAAGGACGCCAAAATCAGCTTCATGTCCTTGGACAGGGTTGCCTAGGTCCTCCGCGCGCCAAAAACGGCGGGCTTTTTCAAATCCGCAGGGAACAAGCGCGCCAAACAATGAAGAAAAGAGTAGGAAATATAGTGTTTTCGGATTTTGAGGTGGGATGTGGATGCTTTTCCAAGAAGGGGACGCCGCGCGCCCCCTCCTGCGCCCTAGTAGCCGATCGCTTCCTTCTCCACGAACTGGATCACCTCCTCCGGGATCAAGCGTACGTCCAGAGTCTCTACGAGATTCCTCCTTGAATTCATGAAGCCCAGCTTCCTCACGTCCTGGTATTCCGGGTGGACGCTGTGGAGCCCCATCCTCCAGTACATGAGAAGCTGGAGGGTGTGCTTCGCGTTGATCGGGCTCTTGGTCGTCTTGAGGTCCCATATGCCATCTTTCGTCATGAAGTCGCCGTCCCCGGTGGCGACGAGGCTGGTGTAGCCGCCTTCGAATGTCAGGTGGTCAAGCCTCTTACCGCCTTCCATGTCGAGCATGAGGCCTGCGCGCCGGACCATCCTCTGGATGTTCCGGACGGTTGCTTCGTCCGGATCAGGGCCGCCGTCGGCGCTGCTGGACAGCCAGACGGGAAGTCCCACGCGGACGACGGAGTCGTAGCGAGCGAGCCTCGCCGCCTTCCTGATGGATTCCTCATCGAGGCCGTTTATGCCTTCTAGAAGGCTTGAGGCACGCTCCTTCTTTCCGGCGATGTCGGCTCCTCTCAGGGCGATGGCGAAAGTCTCTTCCTTCGGAGTGCCCGTCATCATGCGGGAAAGGTAGTCGACGGTCGTCCCGACGATCGAGGGATGGATGTTCTCCTTCGGGGCGAGATCCTCCGTGTCGGCCCAGAACGTCTTCTCGAACATGCTGGGCGGGAGGAGGCCTCCGTGAGGCTGCGGGAAGTGGTTCGCCACCTGGGTGACGCTGAAGCCGAACGGCAGATTGCCGAGGGGGTCCTTCATGATTTGGTTTCCTTTCTCCATTTGAAGGTAGTGATTTCGTATCCTAGATACGAACAAACCCGTCCTCATTGAAATTTCAACGGACGGGTTATTTATCAGGTGATGATGTCCTTGTAAGCAATTGAGATTATATGAGTCGATCTCTATCACTACGTTATATCGGGCGTCGTGAACGTACGTTATGCAACCTCTTTATATATAGAAATTGCATCGTTCATTTGTAGATTTCGTAGTATTGCGTATATTCCTTATTCACGACAGAGCATTACGTACGTTTAACACATCCTCCGTGATTTCTGGGATCACCTCCTAACTTAAATTATTGGCAGACGTTGAATGTGAAGATACTATCGGCCTTCTATGACCCTTCGTCAAGTCTTGATTACTTTTTTATTGCGAGGCCCGGTCGAATCCCTCTCCATCGGGGATTCGGGCGCTCCGCCCTTGCCTAGCGAAGAGGGTTTGCTATGAGGATGCCGTGTTTGTTTAAGAGCCCCATGATGTATTCGTTGGCTTCTTCGCTGAGGCGATAGGCTGTGTAGGTTTGCTCCGATTCGCCGTCGTATATCCCCTTCACGTATATACCGCTGCCCGTTACGATCCAGCTGTTCTGGATTGTCGTGAAGAACCCGTCCTTGCTGACCCGGTATAGGACAGGTTTGACCTGAAGGATCTCCTCTTCCGGGATATGGACTTCAACGTCGGCAAAGTCTTCCTGCCATCCGAATATGCCTGCCCCGCCGCTAGCCTCGACCCTCATGTTCAATGAGACCGCCTCTTCCAAGAGGGGCCTATCCTCCTGTTCCTCCAGGCGCACGCGACTTTCTTTGTTGCTATCACCGTAGATGCCGATCCAATAGTCGAAATGGCGTGAATCCGCGTAGTAGGCCATTGCAGTTTCGAACTCGTCTTCCTTGCAGTAGACGGCAGGGTTCCACCAGAGCTTTTCCTTGTGCTGGGCGCAATAGAGATCGAAGGGGCCGCCTTCTACTTTCCACCAGTCGTGGTATTCCGTTTCAAAGTCCGGGTCCTTGCCCTCGGCGAATCGGATGCCTTCCACCCATAGGTTCCGGTAGAAGCCTGACATGTAGGTCTCGCCCCCGATAGCTATGCTTTCAGGATCCCGATACTGCGGTAGCAGGGAACAGGCGGGCATGAACAAGGCGAAGAGCGAAAGAAGGAGCGAGGATGGCCTGACGAAGGAGGGCGTTCTCTTTCGTGATGTTTCTGCCATGGGACGGAGGTCGTCTTGTTTCATCGGGTCCGTTATATCCTTCTTCCTTGTTGGTGGAACATGAGCCTTCTCCTATGGCCTAACGCCGGGAGGCGGGCTCGTCTTCAGGGTTGGACAGGGATTTCTGCTGTTTTCCGTCCACACGGGCAGGGCTGTTCAATATTCCTGTCCGTCTTCCTCCCTATAAGGCACTGCCCCAAGACGGCAGGAGAAGATGCGGAGGACCGCCTCGACCTTATCGGTGCGGAGGGGTTTCTCGCCCTTCTCCAGATCGTGGATGAACTTCGCCGAGACCCCTGCGTAAAGCGCCAGGTCTTCCTGCCTCAAGCCGTTCTTCTTCCGCATCTCGCGGACGGCCTTCCCTAGGGGTGCATATCGAATCTCACTCATCGGTTAAATTATAGGTATATCGGTGACAGATTCAAGGAAATCGAACCAATCGGTTATATTCGGCGTGTAAGAAGCTGAAATTAGGTAAAATCTAACCGATAAGAAAGATTTCATGGTTTTGGGCGGTGGCTCCCTTGCCACTCCGAACCTTTTTCCGGAACGGAACCCCCTTTGAGACGACAGTTCTCAAGGCCTCAGGCAGTTAATGGGCACGATGGATACGCCATCGAGATCCCGGAGCATGAAGCCATGGCTGGTCAGGATTATGAGGAACGTCGGCGGGGCGACCCCGTTCCTCGCCATTTTCTCCCGGAAAGCGAGCAGCGTCCTTTTTGCCTCATCGATGTTCTTGGAATTGCAGACTCTGATCTGGATGGCGCCGTACTCGAAGCGGCTGTTCAAAAGGATTCCGTCGACCTTTAGCCCGGAAGAGTCGCGGTAGCGACGAACCTCAGCGCCGGATTCCCGAGCATACCCCGATAGCTCGTGAAGGGCGAAGTCATGGAAGAAGGCGTCGAAGGAGGGAAGGTCCCGAATGAGCCGGTCCGGGCCCATCTTCAGGAGGGCACAGGCGATCGAAGTGTCGGCGAAGCGGTAGAAAGGCGATGTCATGGGGCGGACGGTGCTTTTGAGAAAGGGAGCCCAGGATTCCACCCTCCGGATTAGGAACAGCTTTTCGAGGATGCGCCGGTAGGAGGCGAAGGTTTCCTCATCAAGCCTCGGGGCCGCTCCGGAGGAACGTATTTCCGCTGCCATCCTGCTTGCCCGCGCATCCTTGCCCGCGTTCTTCGCCATGGCGGTTAGGACCAGGCGGAGCGTCTCCGCGCTCTTTCCTTTGAGGAACGGGGCGGCTTCTGGGAAATATGATTCCTCGGTCAGGAGTTTGCGGACGTGCGCCCTGGTCCTGCGGATCCCTTCGGACGCATCCTTGGCCAAGGAGAAAGGCCAGCCTCCCCTGCATATGATTTCGGCGAGGCGTGGGAGCGTCATGGGGTTGTCGTCCGGAGCAAGGAGCGGGACGTTCGTCCTTCCCTCCAGAAACTCTCCAAAGGAGGCTAGCCCCAGGGATTCCTTCGTGTCGAAGAGGGTCGCTGTCCCAAGGTCGCGCGTTCCCATCCGCCCCGCGCCGCAATGCAAGACTATTTTCCGGCTCGGCGGGATATGTGCTTTGGGTAAGTATGTATTTTCCGAAGGAGAACTCCCGGTCCAGGTCCTTCTTGATGTAGTTCCAGATGTCCGGGGCCATCTGCCATTCGCCTATCAGCCTAGGCCTGGCCCCCGGGAGCAAGGACGCGGGATCCGAACGCGCGTACAGGAGGGAGGATTCCGTCTCGATCTCGAATTTGGAGGCAGCAAATTTCCGCGCGAGCGTGTGTTTTCCGACGCCCTTGGGGCCCCGGATCACCACGCATCCGCAGTAACCGAGCAAATGCCGTATGGCGACTTCAGACATTTCCCTCGCGAACTCCGCGTCGCCGAGCGCATTCATCCTCTTCGCACCCATGGGCAAATCATAAACGAAGGAAGTGCTATTGAACGGAGAAGATCTTGATGGTGAAGCGGATAAATTATGGTCTATGACAGGATGTTTTATGTCAGCGAAAACGCATCTGTGCGCTATATCAAAACGCATCCTTGCGGTCGAATTCTGTGCAATTACAACCGATGAAAGTGTGTGTTTCCCAAAGAAACCTATCAAAAGGTGAGGGTTCTGCAGCCTTCTTTTTGGAGTTGCATGGATTTCAGGGAGCTATTCCTCCGTCCCCGAATGCTGCTCGTATGCCTTGATCTGCTCGTCGAGGCCCAGCTCCTGGAACTGGGTCATGTAGAGGTTGTGGTAGACCCCGTCCTTCCTCGCCATGAGGGAGCGGTGGTCGCCGTCCTCGACAATCCTTCCCTGGTCGAGGACGATGATCCTGTCGCAGTGGACGATCGTCGAAAGCCTGTGGGCGATGGAGATGCTCGTCCTTCCCTTGAGGATCTCGAGGAGGGAGTCCTGGACCTCGCGCTCGGTCTCCGTGTCGATGGAGCTCGTCGCCTCGTCGAGGATGAGGATCTTCGGGTCCCTCACGAGCGCCCGGGCGAAGGAAAGGAGCTGCTTCTCGCCCTGGGAGAGCTGGCTCCCGCCGTCCTCGACCAAGGTGTCGTATCCCTTGGGGAAGGCCATGATCTTCTCGTCGATCCCGGCGATCGAGGCGGCTCTCCTCACCTCCTCTAATGTCGCCCCTTCCTTCCCGTAGGCGATGTTCTCGAAGTAGCTTCCCGTGAGGGCGAAGGGGGACTGCTGGACGTAGCCGATCTCGTGATGGAGCCAGTGGAGGGGTCTCCCCCTCACGTCGACCCCGTCGAGGAGAATCCTTCCTCCCGTCGGCTCGTAGAAGCGGCACAGAAGGTTCACCAGGGTCGTCTTCCCGGACCCCGTCTCCCCGACGATTGCGAGGCTCGTACCTTTCTCCACGTGAAGGTCGAGGGGATGGATGACCTCGACCCCGTTCGCGTAGTGGAAGCTGACGTTCTCGAAGAGGATCTCCCCTTCCGCCCGGGGGAGTCCCTCCAGGGAGAGGGGGGAGAGGGGAGTCCCGTACTTCTCGACGATCTCCGGGGAGTCCCTGACCTCGGGCTCCTCGTCTAGGAGCTGCCCCACCTTCTCCGCGCCCGCCTGTGCGCTCATGATCTCGCTCGCGAGCTCGGAGAGGGACTGGAGGGGGTTATAGATGTTCCCGACGTAGGTGACGAAGAGGACGATCGTCGCCGAGAGGGCGATCATTTCCTCCGCGTCCTCCCCGTTTTGGATCATGAGGATCCCGGCGAGGACGAGGATTGCCGTGGTGAGGCTGCTGAATAGCTGGAGGGTGGGGGTGAGGTAACTGTTGAGCCTTGAGGCGCGGAACCTCTTCCTCTCGATGTCCCCGACGATCCGCTTGGCCTCCTCCCCGATTTCCCTTTCCACGGAAAGGGTCCGGATCGTCTTCGCCCCGTTGATGACCTCCGCGAGCCAGCCGACGAAGTGGGAGTAGGCGCTCCGCGCGGTCCTCCAGCGGACGAGAAGGGCCTTCTGGAGAGGGGGAAGGACGAGCATCAGGAGAGGGACCGTGCATAGGACGAGGAGGGCGAGCGCCCATGACCTCGCGAACATCGAGAAAAGGGTGAAGAGGATGTCGAAGAGGCTCCAGAAGCCGTTGAGGGCCTGGTTGCTCAAGGTGTCCCCGAGGGAGGCGGTGTCGCTGTTCATCCGCGCGATGAGCCAGCCGGAGTTCACGCGGTCGAAGTAGGAGAAGCTCAGCTCCTGCGCCTTCTTGAAGCAGTCGCGCCTCAGATCGGTCATCACGTAGAGGGAAAGGACGTTCGAGAAGTAGAAGTTCACGAAGACCGCCAAGGACCGCACGAGGATCGCGGCGATCTCCAGGACGAGGAACCCCCAGAAGGGGATGGCGACCTCCCAGGCGCCCTCGATGAGGGAAAGCTGGAGGGTGACGTCCATCACCGAGGACCCGCCCATTGGGGCGGTCCCAAGCCCCGAGGTCGCCTCGATGACCGCCGCGTTCATCATCGGCACGAGGTAGGCGTCGTAGAAGGAGGTCAGGAGCATCCCCGTGACGACGAGGAGGATGAGCCGCCAGTGGCGGAGGGCGTAGCGCCCGATCTTCCCCCAGATCCGGAAGTTCACCTTTTCCGGAAGCCGTTCTTCCTCAAGGGCCATCAGACCATCTCCTTCTGGATCGCGGCGATATGCGCGTACTCGCCTCCGAGGGCGAGGAGCTCCTCGTGCGTCCCCATCTCTTTGATCCTCCCCTCCTCGAGCATGAGGATGAGGTCGGCGTCCTGCGCGGTGCTGATCCTGTGGGTGACGATGAGGAGGGTGGAGCCGTCCTCCCTCTTCCGAAGGTTCCGGCGGATGTTCCGGTCGGTGACCGTGTCCACGGCGGAAAGGGAGTCGTCGAAGATGAGGACCCGGGGCCTTGCCAGGAGGGTCCTCGCAATCGCGACCCTTTGCTTCTGCCCGCCGGAAAGGGACATGCCCCGCTCGCCCACCTGGGTGCGGTAGCCGTCCTTGAAGGCAAGGATCGTGTCATCGATCGAGGCGGCCCTGGTCGCCTCCCGGATCTCCTCCTCCGGGGCGTCCATCCGGGCGAGGAGAAGGTTCTCCTCGATCGACTTGCTGAAGAGAAAGGGGTCCTGGAGGACAGGGACGACCATGCGCCGGAGGTAGTCCTTCCGGATTTCCCTGAGGGGCGTCCCGTCGAGATAGATCGTCCCTCCGGTAGGCTCATATAGCCTCGTGAGGAGGAGGGAGAGCGTGCTCTTGCCGCTTCCCGTCCTGCCCATGACGGCAAGCGTCTTACCCGCGGGGAGGGAGAAGCTCACGTCGCGAAGCACCTCCTCGTCCCCGTCCTCGTAGCGGAAGGAGACGTTCTCGAAGCGGATCGCCCCCTCTATCCGGGGAGCGGACCCGCTCGTCCTGTCCTCCATGGGGGCGTCTAGGATCTCGCGGAGGCGGTCGGCGCTTGCCATGTACTGGCCCATGTTGGAGAGGGAGGTCGCCACCTGGCGGACCGGCCAGACGACCATGTTCACGAAGAGGAAGCTCAGCACGATCGTCGAGGCGTTCACCTCGCCCTGGAAGGCGAGATACACCCCGACCCCGAGGGCGAGCGCGTTGCTCCCGAAGGCGAAGATGTCGCTGGAGGCGAAGAAGAAGGAGGCCCATCTCCGCCAGAGCAGGTACTTCGCCGAGTAGTCGGAAAGATAGCCCTCGAAGTTCTCGATCTCCCTCCTCTCCGTGCCGAAGGCGCGGACGAGCCTCGCCGAGAGGAGGTTCTCGTTCACCCTCCCCGTGAGGCGGGCCTCGGAGTCGTCCGTGACCCGGTAGAGGGAGCGGACCTTCCTCATGAGGAAGAAGCTATAGAGGATCATGAAGGGGAGGAGGCCCAGGGTGGCGAGCATCATCTTCCAGGAAAGGGACAGGAGGACCGCCCCCGAGAGGAGGACCATCCAGAGGGAGTAGTTGAAGTTCGATACGTCCCCGATCATGAAGCGGCGGAGGACGTCGACGTCCCGGGTGCAGGTCTGGAGGATGTCGCCCGCGCGGATCTTCTTGTAGAAGGAATAGGGGACGCCTTCGAGCTTCCGGAAGAGGACGCGCTGCATCGAGCCGTTCACGTAGGCGATCGCATAGCTCCGGAGCCACATCCTGAGGAAGTTGACGAGCCCGAGGACCACCGCGGTCACCACGAGCGCGGTCGGGAGGATCATGAGGCGGTTTTCAAGGAGATATTCCTTCCCCGAGCCCCCGGTGATGAGCCAGATGACCCAGTCCTCGAGGAAGTTCGCCTTAGAAAGCTCCTCCGCGCCCTGGATCGCGTCGATCACCACCTTCGTCAGGAAGGTCATGAAGACCTGGAAGAAGATCTGGACGATCTGGACCAGTAGCTGGGCGAGGTAGGCCCTCCGGTGCCCTTCCGAGAGCTCGAAGCATGTCCTGACGAGCGAGTTCATTCCCGGTAAGTCTACCCATCCCTCCCTAAGGATTGGAGGGGGAGGAGCCCCTTTTACAAGACAGTGGAGCGCCTCTGTCTAAGAACCGTCTATTTCGAAAACGGAGGATTGGAATAGGTTTCGCTTGGTTTCTCTAAACGGGGAGTCGCGGATTTAGGGCGGAACCAAGCAAATCCATCATCCTTTTTAGGTTTTCTCTAGAGTTAGGTGGTGCATATTCGCCCTCTCCATTCTTGGAAAGAAGGTTACAATTAGGTATGAAGTACGAGCCAGTCAAAGGAACCATCAACCGCCTCGTCCTCGATAAGGAAGAATCCGACATGCTCGAGGACCTCGCCTACATCAACATATTCGAGGACGACATCTGGACGCACCTCGCCTCACTCGCGGAGCCGGAGGACTGGTCCGGCGGGGAAGGGGACGAGGTCTCGCCCTACTACAACCTCATCCGCTACATCTACGGCACCTTCTCCAAGGTTGCCCGGGAAGGGAAGGTCCTCGCCTCCCTCTTCGCCGATCCCACGAATGACTGGTGCGCCTTCAACACGGGGCTTTTCACAAGGAAGGGCACTGCCATCCATGGGCTCCTCGAACCGAACCCGGGCGCGAGAAAAGACCCCCGTAAGAGGAAGTGGAAACTCCGGGAGTTCTGCGAGGAGTACACCCTTGCCTGGTGCGGGGGGTTCGATCCCGTCCCGGAGAGGGCCAACTACTTCGCGCACCCAGAGGAGTTCTTC
>CALVOS010000092.1 GCA_944350325.1 uncultured Bacilli bacterium
CGCGCGCGTCAGCTGCGAGAGCTGCTACCTGGAGAACATGCAGGCGCTTTCCCCGCGGGGAAGCAGGGTGAGCGAGGACTTCCTCACGATCCTCGACGACGCCCGGGCGACGGAGGCGCTCATCGTCTACCTCGTCGACCTCTTCTCCTTCGAATGCTTCTTCTCCCCGGAGGTGACCGAGCGCATCAAGTCGCTCCCGATCCTCGTCCTCGGGAACAAGAGGGACCTCCTGCCCCGGAAGGTCGGGGAGGGGGCCCTCCGGAAGTACGTCGCCCACCGCTTCCGCGTCGCGGGGCTTCCCGTCCAGGAGGAGGACGTCCGCCTCCTCTCCCTGTCCGAGGGGACGGGGATCGAGGGGATCCGCGACGAGATCGAGAAGAGGAGGAAGGCCCACGACGTCTATATCATCGGCGCCCCCCTCTCCGGGAAGTCGCTCTTCTTCAACGCCTTCCTCCGGACCTACCGGAACCGCTCCGGGCGGAACATCGAGACGAGACGCTACAAGGGGACCGACCTCCGCCTCATGGCGATTCCCCTCGATAGCTCCTCCTACCTCTACGACACCCCCGGGGAAGGGGGGGACAACGCCCTTCCCCTCCGCCTCCCCGAGGTCGGGAGGTGGACCTACTATCCCGCCGGGGAGACGAAGGCCCGCTCCTTCGCGCTCGAGAAGGGGGACTCCCTCCTCCTCGGGGGCGGGGTGAGGCTCGACCGTCTCGAAGGGGAGGGGAAGGCCACGCTCCGCTGCTACTTCGCCCCGCGCGTCGAGATCGAGAAGGCGCGGGGGAAGAGGGGGGAGGAGCGCTACCTCTCCCGGAGCGCCCCCCATCCCCTGCTGAAGGAGGGGACGACCCTCAAGGACATCGACGTCTTCGACATCAAGATCGAGGAGGAGGGCCCGCGCGACATCATGGTCGCGGGCTTCGGCTGGATCGAGGCGGAGGCGAAGGGCAGCCTATTCCGCATCTACGTCCCCCGGGGCGTCGGACTCGCCTACGGGCGCGCGAAGGTGGGGAAGTGAGCGAGAGACCCCTTCTCCTCTTCGGCGGCTCCTTCGACCCCGTCCATGGGGGGCATCTTAGGATGGCCTCCTATTTTTCAAGGAGGATGGGCTACGACGTCCTCCTCCTCCCCGCGGGAAGCCCGCGCTGGAAGAAGACGGAGGCCGAGGGGAGGATGCGCCTCCTCCTCCTGGAGCTCGCCCTTTCCTCCCTTGGGGAGGAGGGAATCCAGATCGATAGCCGCGAGCTCCTGCGCCCGGGGGAGAGTAGGACCATCGACACCGTCCTTTCGATCCAGAAGGACTATCCGGGACGCCCGCTCGCCCTTCTCCTCGGGGCCGACCAGGCCCTCCGCTTCCCGGAATGGAGGGAGGCGGAGAGGCTCTCGCGCCTTACGAAGATCCTCTATGTCCCGCGGGAAGGGGTCGAGGTGGGGGAGGAGACGAAGGAGCGCTTCCATATGGAGGAGGTCCCCTACAAGGGCGCGGGCATGACCTCGAGCACCCTCGTGAGGGAGATCGGCACGCTCGACCTTCCGGAGCCTGAGCTCGTCGCGATCGAGGGGCACCGCCTCTACCGCTGGGGGGAGGTCGCGGGGATGATGGGGGAGAGGCGCTACGAGCACTCGCTCTCCGTCGCCCACCTCTCTCGCCAGATCGCCTCCTATAACCGCCTCGGGGAGAGGATGGAGCTCCTCGCCTACCGCGCCGGGCTCTTCCACGACCTCGGGAAGGACCTCGGGGAAGAGGAAGAGAGGGCACTTCTCCTAGGGGAGAATATCCCCGCGGGGATGCCTCATTACGCCCTCCACCAGTGGACTGGGGCGAGGCTTGCCCGGGAGCGCTTCGGGGAAGAGGAGGAAGAGGTCCTGGACGCGATCCGGGTCCACTGCACGGGGGACCCCGGGATGAGCCCCCTTGCGAAGATCCTCTACGCGGCGGACAAGATCGACCCCGGGAGAGGCTGGGACTCCCACGCCTACGTGAGGGCGATGATGAAGGACTACGAGAGAGGCTTCCTCGAGGTGCTCCGGGCAAACCGCGAGTACCTGGAGGGGCATGGAGGGGAGAGGAACCCCATGAGCGAGAGCGCCTTCCGGGCGTATCTCGGGAAGGAAGGAGAATGAAGATGGAAGAAATGGGAAAGGGAGAGACGCTCCTCGCGGAGCGGGCCAAGGCCCTCCTCGAGGAGAGGAAGGCGGAGGACCTCCTCCTCATCTCGGTCGCGGGGGTCTCGCCCTACGCGGACTGGATCCTCATTGGGACAGCGCCGAACGAGCGGGCCCTCGGGGCCTACGCGGAGGCGCTCCAGGAATACTGCGAGGCGGAGATGAATATCACTCCAAGAATCGAAGGTAAAGGAACATCCGGGTGGGTGCTCGTCGACTGCGGGGACCTCATCTGCCACCTCTTCCTCAAGGGGAAGAGGGAGGAGGTCGCCCTCGAGGAACTCCTCGGGAAGAGCGTCCGACAGGACTAGTAGGTTTCTAAGAAAGAGGCGGGCCGAGAGGCTCGCCCTCTCCTTTCCCTATCAACTTCGCATAATGTCTATTATGTATACTTAACTTATAAAAAGAATCGATAGCATCATCAATAATTCCCGTTTTCCATAAAATCAGCGTCACCGATGCTCACCGTTGTCCACAAAGGAAAACTCCAAGTGAGAAACTACTAGTTATCTACTACTCGAAATTTTGTCCGCTTTCTTGTTCGTCTCTGCTAATTCCCATTTCCCTGACGGGATCCCATAAGGACCCTTCTCATTCCCGCTTCTCCCTAGGGGCGTCGTTAGAGAAAACTCTGGTTCTGTTAGTGAGTGAACATGCAATAGGAATAGCCCTTTCTTCCCTAGGTCATCTCCCCCTTCCCCATCCCTCCGGTCGGCGCACGGGAAAGGCCCCTAGTGAGGGGCCGGGAAGAAGACGCTTAGGGGATCTCCTAGAGCACTTCCTTCTCGAGCTTCTTCTTAAGAAGGGCGAGCGCCCCGTCGGAAAGAAGCACGAGGAGGATGGCGATGAGGGAGTAGGCGAGGATTCCCTCCATGTCGTATATGGGCGCGGTGTTCTCGCGGATGAGCTCCCCTAGGCCCTCCCCCACCGATCCCCCGACGGTGATCTCCGCCATGAGGATTACCTTGAGCCCGAGCCCGAGGGACTGGGCGAAGGAAAGGAGGAGATAGGGAAGGGCGCTAGGCCCGTACACCTGGGAAAGCGCGAGGAAGGAGCGCTCCCCTCCCTCGAGCCGGAGCGCCTCCCTTTCCTCCTTCCCCACTCCGTCGAAGCCGGAGAGGACCGCCGCGTACTGGATCGGGAAGATGACGAGGAAGCCGAGGAAGACCGGGATATAGGGCGCCCTCTCCCCGTAGCCGGGCCCGAAGAGGAGGCTGGAGAGAAGGACCGCCGCGGCGATCGTAGGGACCGCCTTGAGGAGGGTCGTCCCCGGGCGGAAGAGCGTCCGAAGAAAAGGAAAGACCCCGGCCAAAGAACCGAGAAGCACCGCAAGGAGGAAGGATCCGAGGAAGGAGAGGAAGAGGCGGAGGATGGTCCAGCCGATCCCGGCCCAGGTTCTCGAGGCGCCTTCCGGGAGGAAAAGCGCCTCCCACGCCCGCTCGATCGTCCTCCAGGGGTCGGGGAGGTTCCAGTTCCCCGCCGCCTCCAGGGAAAGGGAAAGGATCCACCATATAAGCAGGGCGAGGAGCACCCCTCCCGCAAGGAGGGCGCTTCCCTTGGCCCAGGACCAGTCCCCCTTCTTCCTTCCCATAGCCTCGTGATGATATCACCTCGCCAAGGCGAGACGGAGCGGGGCGCTCCCGCGTATCATCTAGCGTATGGAACGCCCCAAGAAAGCCCTATTCCCCCTCCTCCTGCCCCTCCTCCTTCTCTCCTCCTGCAAGGACCCCTTCCCTGCCGTCTCGGGAGGAGTGACGGAGTTCCGCGCGGACTCCCTCCCGACGGACCCCTACGAAGGCGAGATCGCGCGGACCATCGAGGGGCACGAGTTCCTTTTCCGGGGTGTCCTCTCCGACGGGGAGGGAGGCTTCCTCCTCCTCGAGAGGGAGGAGATGCCCTACATCCGGAACAAGGACATCCAGTTCGGCCTCCGCTTCGAGGACCGGGAAGGCGTCATCGTGCGGGAGTGGGACGAGGAGGAAGGGCCCGGGGAAGAGATCGCGCCCATGATGGAGGAGGAGGGGGAGCGGAGCTACTCCATCGTCTCGTTCGGCTTCGAGATCACCTTCGACCCGACCTTCGACAAGGTGTTCCCTCCCACCTCGATCGGCACCCTCTTCCATTGGTGCTAGCGAGGGCAAGAAGAAAGGCGGGCCTCCCTGGCCCGCCTTTTCCTTGCTCCCCTCCCTAGAGGAAGAGGCTTTCCCCGAAGAGGGAGGCCCCCTCCCCCTCGAGCTCCTGGAGGAAGGAGTTCACGAACTCTCTTCCGTCCTCGATCTCCCCGGGGAGGATGGCCCCGAGGCCGTTCTCCTCCTGGACTTCCCGGAGGGTCGAGGCGCTATAGCCCCAGCGCCCCTGCTGGAGCGCGGGATCCTCGGAGTAGTCCTCCATGAGTCCTGCGGCCTCCTCCGGGTCCTCGATCGCGAGAGTGAGGTTCCTGTCGACCCGTTCGAGGAAGGAGAGGAAGCCCTCCTGCTCCTCCTCGTAGGCGCTTTTCCTAAGGAAGAGGGCGGCCTGCGGGATCGCAGGGCTCCCGGTGGCCTTCTCCCATTCCGCGCGGAGGTCGTAGATCTCATGGACCGGGCTTTCCTCCCCGAGGGCGTTCCTTGCCGCGGTGAGGGCGGGCTCGGCGATGAAGTAGTAGTCGTAGGAGCGCTCCCCCTTGCCCTGGAGGGCGGTCGCGACCTCCTGGACGCCGCTCCCGTACTCGATCGAGAGGTCGACGACGTCGATCCCGAGCTCCTCCGCGAGGAGGTGCTTGAAGACAAGGTCGGGGAGCGCGCCCTCGTTGAAGGAGAAGACGGTCTTCTTCTCGCCCGGGACGAGGGACTCCTCGGTCCTAGAGACCAAGTGGAAGTTCCCGCCCGTGAGCCAGCGGGCGAGCACGAAGTCCTCGTTCTCGTTCTTCACCAAGTTCCGGAGGCCATTCACCCCGTCGAAGACGATCGCGTCGTAGCCGGGCGCCAGGAAGGCGGCGGGGATCCTCGTGGTCTGGCTCTCCACGTCCCATTCCTCCCGGTCCCCCATGTCGAGAAAGGCGACCGTCGGGGCGCCCGAGGGGGTGAGGAGGGCGGGGACGAAGTCTTCCTCGGGAGGAAGGGAGGAGGAGCTCCCTTCCCCCTCTCCCGCGCAGGAGAGGAGGAGGAAGGAGGCGAGGAGAAGGAACGGCATCTGCTTGATCATGTGGGTGTTTCCTTTCTGAAAAAGGGGCAGGGAGGTTCCCTGCCCCGGATTATAGGAGCCTTTCCCCTAGAGGACTTCCCGGATGCTCTCCCCGATGAGGGAGGAGGGCATCGCGATCCCGAAGTTTGCGAGGATCGTCGCCCCGATGTCGCCGAAGGAGGAACGCTCCGGGAGCACTTTCCCTTCCCCGAGCCCCTTGCCGCGGAGGAGGAGGGGGACCCTCTCCCTCGTGTGGTCGGTGCCCTTGTGGATCGGGTCGTTCCCGTGGTCGGCGGTGAGCATGAGGAGGTCCCCCTCCCCGAGGAGAGGGAGCGTCTTCCCGAGCTCCTCGTCCAGCTCCTGGATGCAGCGCGCGTAGCCCGGGGCGTTCCTCCGGTGCCCGTAGAGGGAGTCGAAGTCGACGAGGTTGACGAACCAGAGCCCACGCTCGCCCCTCCTCTCCTCGATCGCCTTCCGGAGCGAGAGCATCCCGGCGCGGTTGTTCCCCGTGTGGTCGCTCTCCCGGAGCCCCTTCATGTCGAAGATGTCCCCGATTTTCCCGATCCCCGCGGTCATGGGCCCATGGGCCTTGAGGACGTCGAGGACCGTGTCCCGGGGAGGGGGGACGGTGTAGTCCTTCCGGTGCTCGGTCCTATGGAACCCCTCCTCCTTGCTCCCGAGATAGGGCCTGGCGATCACTCTTCCCACGAACCATTCCGGGCGCATGGTGAGCCTCCGGGCGATCTCGCAGCAGCGGTATAGCTCCTCCAGCCCCGTCCTCTCCTCGTGGGCGGCGATCTGGAGGACGCTGTCGGCGCTCGTGTAGACGATGAGGGAGCCCTCCTTCATCTGCTCCTCCCCGAGCTCATCGAGGATCGCGGTCCCGGAGGCGGCCTTGTTCCCGATGACCTTGCGCCCGGTCTCCTTCTCAAGCGCCTCGATGAGGGCGGGCGGGAATCCCGTGTCGGTGAACGTCTGGAAGGGGACCTTGGTCTCGATCCCCATCATCTCCCAGTGGCCCGTCATCGTGTCCTTGCCCGCGCTTCTCTCGTTGAGCGCCATCGCGAGGGTGTCCCTCTCGATCCGCGGGAGGTTCCCCATCATCGGGGAGAGATGGGCGAGCCCCATCCCCTCGAGGACGGGGAGATGGATCCCCCCGACGCTTCCTAGGGCGTGCTCGAGGGTGCTCGCCCCCACGTCCCCGAACTTCTCCTGGTCCTTCGCCCCGCCGATCCCCATGGAGTCGGCGACGACGAGGAAGATGCGCTTCCACTTGCCCATGCTTCTTTCCTTCCTTATGGCACGATTCTATTCGTCCTCGCCCTCGAAGAGCAAATCGTAGGCCTCGAGGATGCTCTCCCTCCTGAGGTGCGTGTAGATCTCGGTGGTGGTGATCTTCTCGTGGCCGAGGAGCTCCTGCACCGAGCGGAGCCCCGCCCCCCGTTCCAGGAGATGCGTGGCGAAGCTATGCCGGAGCGTGTGGGGGCTGACCCGCCCGCGGAGCCCCGCCTTGAGGGCGGCCTCCCTCACGGCCTTGTAGAAGTAGTCCCGCGTGAGGGGGCGCCCCCTCTGGGAAAGGAAGAGGATGGGGCTCTTCCTCCCCGGGTTCCGGGCGCGAAAGTCCCGCTCGTAGGAGAGGATCTCGTCCCGCGCCTCCTCCGCCAGGGGGAGCACCCGGTCCTTCCTTCCCTTCCCCCGCACCCGGAGGGTGAGCCCCTCCCGGTCGACGTCCCTCCGGCGAAGGGAGAGGAGCTCGGACACCCGGAGCCCTTCCTCGTACATGAGGAGGGCCATCGCGCGGTCGCGCGTCGCCCTCTCCCCTTCCCTTCCGAAGGCCTCGACGAGGCGCATCGCCTCCTCATGGCTCAGGAAGGTGGGGAGCCTCCGCTCGCCCTTCGGGGAGGGGATCTCCCGGAGCCCTTCCTCGAGGAGCCCCTCCCCCTCGAGGTAGGTATAGAGCCCGCGGATGCTCGAGAGGGCGCGGGAAAGGCTCGCCCGCGCCTTCCCCTCCCGGAGGAGGAGGCGGAGGTGGAGGAGGACCTTCTCCGTGTCGAGCTCCGAGGTGTCCTCGATCCTCCCCTTCCGGAAGAAGGCGCGGATGTCCTCGTCGTAGGAAAGGACCGTGGAGGGAAGGAGGCCCCGCTCGGCGAGGAGGGTCCTCTCGTAGGCCCTTAGCGCCTCAAGGGCGTCCATCCCTCTCCTTCCTGAGGGAGCCGAGGAGAAGGAGCCTCGTCCCCTTCAGATGCCGGTTCCATTCCCTCACGAGGGTCCTCGTCGCGTCGAGCCGCTTGTACTCCTCGTAGTTCCAGAAGGTGAGCTGGACGTCCTCCTTCCGGGGGTCGACGAGCCCCTGGAGGGTGATCCCCGCCAGGCGGAGGCTCATGCCGAGGAAGTTCCTCTCGAAGAGCTCCTCCGCCCGGGCGAAGATCTCCTCGAAGGAATCGGTAGACTCCTTCATGGTGATCGAGCGGCTGTGGTTATGGAACTCGCTGTCGCGGACGAGGAGGACGATGGTCTTCCCCCTCCTCTTCCTCGCCTTGGCCCCCTCGGAGACGCTCCTTGCCAGGGAGAGGAGGCGGTCGCGGATCCTCATGTAGTCGTCCGTGTCGTAGGGGAAGGTCTCCGCGTGGCCGATGGACTTCGGGTCGAAGGGCCGGGGGTCGACGGTGTCGTCCCCCTTTCCCTGAAGCCAGTCCCTCGCCGTGTCGAGGAACTTCCCGAGCCTCTCGCGGAGGAGGGGCTCCTCCTCCTTCATCGCCCGGGCGAAGTCCCCGATCGTCTGGATGCCGATCGCGCGGAGGCGCTCGGCCCCCTTCCTCCCGATCCCCCAGAAGTCCCCGATGGGAAGGGGGTAGAGCGTCCGCTCGATGTCGCGCTTCCTGAGTATGGTGATCCCCAAAGGCTTCCTAAGGTCGCTTGCCATCTTCGCGAGGAACCTCGTCGGGGCGACCCCGATCGAGCATGGGAGTCCAATTTCGTGGAGGATGTCCCCTTGTATCCTCCGGAGGTAGGGAAGGGGATCCTTCCGGGGGATCCTGTCCGTGAGGTCGAGGTAGCCCTCGTCGATCGAGACTTCCTCGACGAGGGGGGCGTAGCG
>CALVOS010000093.1 GCA_944350325.1 uncultured Bacilli bacterium
GGACGGCCTCCATTTCCTCCTCTCCCTTGGGGCCGCCCTCGGGGTGGAGGGCTACTCCCATTCCTTCCGCAAGGAGGGACGGGGCCTCGTCGAGCAGATCCTCCTTTGTTACGCGCTCGCCGGGGACCTCGTCGAGGAAGGGGAGGAGATGGACCCCCGGAAGTACGCGCTCCTCTTCTCCGCCTATCTGAACCTCCTTCCGATCCTCGGCTACGAGTTCGAGGAGGCCGAGGAGAGCTACATGAGGAAGCGGGAGGAGAACTTCCGGCGTCAGGAGGAAGGCTACTGATGAAGCGTCTTTCGAAGAAGCAGTTCTCCCTTCTCACCGGGGCCTTCTACCTCGTCGTGCCCCCCATCCTCTGGGTCCTGCCCCTTTATTTCGTCCCTCCCGTCACGGAGGAGGGGAGAGGCATCACCACGAACCTCTTCGCCTTCCTCTCGGAAGGAGGGCCCTCGACCCTCTCGGGGCTCCTCCTCGGCTTCGGCGCGGCGATGCTCCTCGTGGGGCTCCTCCGCGTCATTTCGATCCTCTTCCTCAAGAAGAGCGAGATTCGCGACAAGTTCGCCTTCTGGACCTACATCGCCTACATCTTCCTCTCCGTCGCCTACGGGATCAGCTGCTACTACTTCGAGAGCAGCTACGCCTTCCTCGTCTCGATCCTCCCGGCCGGTATTCCCCTCATCCTCCTCTTCGTCGAGGGCTCCCTCTATAGCGCGGAGGACTAGCCTTTCGGAAGGTGGGGCGCCTTGGCGCCCCTTTTTCTTTCAATGAACCTCTTTGCCCCTCGCGTTTCCTGGGCCCTTGCCGAGGTTATCCGCATAAGGGAGGCATCGCAATCACAAAGTTGACAAAATTCCCTCTTTTGAAAACACTATTGCCATGAAGGACAGGGGTGAGAGGGACTTTCGCCTGGGGCGGACCTTCGGGGACCGGATCCGTCTTCTTCGCTCGCGGAAGGGATGGACGCAGGAGGAGCTTGCGAAGAAGCTCCTCATCAGTGACAAGGCGGTCTCCAAGTGGGAGAACGACCACGGGCTTCCTGACGTCGGGTTCCTCTTGAAGATCGCCGACGTCCTCGAGGCGACGCTCGACTACCTCCTCCGAGGGGACCCCTCCGCGGAGGAGGAAGGGGCGCCCCTCCGCGAGGAGGTTCCCGCGGAATAGGGGGCTTGCCCCCGGAGGCTCGGAAGGCGCCGCATCCCTGGCCGAAGGAAGCGCATCATGAAGTGGGAATACAAGTACATGCACGTGGACGCGAAGATATCCGACAAGAAGACGATAGACCTCCTGAACCAGCAGCTGAACAGGATGGGCGAGGAAGGCTGGGAACTCGTCAACTTCACCACGATCCTCGTCGACATGCGGTACGCGTTCGTGTTCAAGAGGAGGAAGGAGGAGGGCGCCTCCTAGCGGTCGTCCCTTTTTCATCTGGAGGACGCCCGTCTTCTTAATCCTGGCCATTTGCCTTGAATATCCTCGCTTCTTTAGGAGGTCGCCGTGCATGAAGAGAGCCAGGGAAAGGCCCGCCGGGCAGCTCGCCCTCTCAATCCTTTCCGTCGCCCTTTATTTCGTCGGGTTGGTTCTTCTCCTCACGATCCCCCTCTACCCCCTTCCCCCGTCTTCCTTTCCCTTGGGGCGTTCCTCCTGGCGGTCGCCATCGCCCTAGGGACGGAAGCCCTCGTGTTCCTCTTCTGCCTCCTTTGGCGGGGCATGTCGGTGAAGGAGTACGCGGAAAGGGCGAATTCCCTCCCATCCGCGGATCGCGGGGAAGAGGAGAAGAAGAGGGCCGGCTACCCCAAGGTCGAGGGAACCCTTCTCCTCAAGGGAACCTTCTTCCTCGTCGCGCTCGCCCTCTCCACCCTCTTCCTTTGCCTCGTCCCTTCCTCCTTCCGGTGGGCCAATTCGCTCAGTTCCAACGTATTCGCAGGAATCGGAGAGGGAGGCGCCGCCTTCCTCGTCCTCTTTGGATGCGCCGCCCTGACGGGAGGCGTGGGCAACTCCTGGTCGCTCATGGCGAAGGTCGACCGGAAGAGAGGGGAGGAGAAGGCCGACGCGGACGCGCCTAAGGAATAGGGCGGCCTCATTTCCCGAGAGGCGCCTTCCGATAGGGCGCCTGGCTTCCGCGATCTCTCACGGAGTTTTTCCCTCGGGCCCTGGGCAATGAAGGCCATGGAGGTCCCTCCTGGGTCCCATGCCATTTTCCTGAAGGGGCCGAAGGAAGGGCTAGCGAAGACGCGCATCCTCTGTTTTTAACGATCGACTTATGAGTTTCTGCCGGCTTGACTGACGGACAATAGCCAAATCGACTAACGAAACCTAGCCAAATCGAATAACGAAACTTCGCCAAATCGGTTAATTAGATTGCGCCCAATTGAATTTCCAAGTAGATTTTACGTAATCAAAGAAGACACGGCATGGGCGCATATAAGGCAAGAATCGCGGATAAGATGCTCAAGGACCGCCTCCGGTCCATCGGCGCGGTGGTCATCGAAGGACCCAAGTGGTGCGGCAAGACGACCACTGCGAAAGAGGCCGCCGGATCATTCCTTTTCATGGACGATCCTTCCTACGGCCCCCAAAACCTCGGCATGGCCAGGATCGACCCCAGGAGGCTCCTCTCAGGAGAAACTCCGCGCCTGATCGACGAGTGGCAGCTCTCTCCCAGGCTCTGGGACGCCGTTCGCTTCGAGGTTGACCAGAGAGGGGAGGTGGGTCAATTCATTCTGACCGGCTCCTCTCTTCCCGCCTCCTTGGATGAGATCCACCATTCAGGCGCCGGGCGCTTCGCCTGGCTCAGGATGCGCCCGATGTCTCTTTACGAGTCCTTGGACTCCACCGGCGAGGTAAGCCTGGGGTCGCTCTTCGAGGGTATCGAAGACGTCGCGGGGACGAATCGCCTGGACATCGAGCGACTCGCGTTCCTGACTTGCCGGGGAGGATGGCCGTTCGCTTCCAATCTTGAGGAAGCGCTTGCTTTGCAGCCGGCCTACGATTACTGCGCGGCCCTGGCGAAGTCCGACATTTCTATGTCCGACGGGGTCCGACGCTTCCCGGAGCTCGTCCGGCGCTTCCTTCGCGCCTACGCGAGAAACCAAGGCACCCAGGCCTCCCTTGCGCTAATCGCGGAAGACGCCGCGGCGGGCGAGGGCGGCTCCTTCTCCCTTTCCACTGCCCGTTCCTACCTTGCCGCCTTGGAGAACACGTTCGCTGTCGAGGAAATGCCTGCCTGGAATCCGAATCTTCGTTCGAAAACGGCGGTGCGTTCCTCCCCCACGCGTTATTTCGCCGATCCTTCCATCGCGACAGCGGCGCTAGGCCTTGGGCCGCAGGACCTTCTGGGGGACCTTCGCTCCTTCGGCTTCCTTTTCGAGACGCTTGCCGTCCGTGACCTGAGGGTCTATGCGGACGCGCTCAAGGGAAGCGTCTACCACTACCGCGATAAAAACGGTCTGGAATGCGACGCGGTCGTTCATCTGAGGAATGGGTGCTACGGGCTCGTGGAGATCAAGCTGGGCGGGGATTCCTTCTTCGTGGAGGAAGGGGCGAGGGACCTGAATCTCCTGGCGGAGAAAATCGATACTTCAAGGATGAAGGCGCCTTCTTTCCGCATGGTGCTGGTCGGCGCAGGCCGCTACGCCTACCGGAGGCCGGACGGCATATACGTCGTCCCGGTCGGATGCCTTAAGGACTGAAGGGAGCAGAAAGGCGGGGCCGGCTGGGGACAGGTAGCGGAAGGCTTCCTCGGCGTTTCCCAGATTAACTTCCCGAAGGGCCCGGAAGCGGGAACTTAATGAAGGGCGTACAAAAATGATGCCCGAAATAATGGCCATCCAAGGCAGGATGGCTTTTCCTTGCCGTTTTTTGCTTATCATCAAAACGCAATTCACCAAAGGAGAACCCCATGAAGATCGAGATGCTGGAGCAGGCCGCCGCTTCTTACCTCAGGAACGTCGTCGGCTGCGAGATCGTGGAGACCAACTGGAGGCCGGGCCTTCCCATGCTCCGGAGGCTGGACGGGAATCCTGCTGTCGTCGAGCGCGGCGGGGACATCCTCGATGCCGCGAAGGCCGCGCTTCCCGGCAAGAACATCTTCAAGAAGAACGACGTCCCCCAACTGGTCCGACAATGCGAGATCGACGTGGCGGGCTTCAAGCTCGCCGGGGAAGGGGAGAAGCCGCTCGTCTACCTATATGACACCGCCTTCCACCGCCAAGGGCTTGGCTATAAGGATTCCGTGGAAAGGGTGCTGAAGAAGTTCGTCCGCGCGTTTCTGGTCGCGGATGCCTTCTTCCCGGGATGCCACGCGAAGATCGCCTTCCTCACCCCGAAGTGCGCCCCGGGCAAAGCTCGCGACATCGTGGACGGCCTCTCCAAGATCGAGGCGAAGCTTCGCGCCTATAACGCCGGCATCTCCTTCTCGTTCCTCGCCGGCGCCGACTTCGCGCAGTTCCTTAAGGACGTCCTTTCCTTGGCTCCTTATGTCGCGGATGACGCGGATCTCTTTCTCCGCGCGGAGCAGCTCCGCCTCCTCGGGAACGGGGGCAAGGCAATTCCGGCCCTGGCTTCCCAGGCGAAGCTCGCAGCAGCCGCCGCCTCGGCGCCCATACCGAACAAGCCGCACATCCAAGGGACGTTCGAGAAGCTCGTCCTTTCCGGGAGGATCCCCCCTTCCGTCGAGGCGGACCTGAGGAATCCAGCCTACGCGAAGAAAACTTTCCGGCTTGGCTTCCCCTTCCTCGCCGAGCCCTCCTCCGTCCTGCCGCGGGATACGTACCGCTTCTACCCGGAGACGATTTTGGTGAACGGCACCGCGTACCGGATCTGCTCCCAGTGGGTGCCGGAGAGGCGCTCCCTCTTCGACGCCTGGGTCGCCAAGCTCCCTTGATCGCCCCCTGCTCTGGGGAAGGCATTCTGGATTCGACGCCCTCCCTGCCCTTTCGCCCTCCTATTGGGCCGCTCCCAAACCAATGCCCGGAGGTTTTGGCGCGGGAGCGTTCTTTTGTTCCAGTCGGTAGAGGTCCCGGCCTGTGGCGCTCACCGGGTGGAGTATCCTGCCCGGCCTTCCGGGACATCCTTGAAGGGCTATCCGAGCTGAGGATGGAGCAGGTCTACACCATTCTTCTGAGCGCCGCGATCTACTACAGGGAAGACTATATGAAGGCCGCCAAGGACATGGTCGCCTTCTTCAACCAGGCGGAAGCCCTCGTCGTCCGCCTCCAGATCTGCGACAAGTCCCCGAACAAGCTCGACCCGATTTTCCCGGATTGATCCGCAAGATGACCGGGAGCGTACCGCTCGCCGACCTTATGAAAGACGTCGAGGCGGAGAAGCGGTCGATCGCCTCGGACACCGAGTTCCTGGAATGCTTCGCCCACTACGCGACCGGGAACGACGCCGTCGGGCGCTTCTATATGCGGAGGCTCGACGATCTCCTCCGGAATGACAGGGGGGACGGGCACAAGACCGCCGCGAGCGACAAGCTCACCCTCGAGCACATCGTCCCGCAGACCGTCGATTTGGACGATTGGTATGCGCCAGACCTCGTGCCGGACGAGGTCCGGGACGACCCGAAGGAAACTCTCATCAATCGTCTCGGCAACATGGCTCTGCTCTCGCTCGAGCATAATGCCGCCGTCGGCAACGCCCTCTATCCGGAGAAAAGGGCCTTCTACATGGATAGGCAGAAGGATGGGTACTGCCCCATGGAGTGGTTCGACCTCATCAGGACGCTCGTGGACAAGCATCCGGACAAGTTCAGGAAAGACGAGGTCGACGAGCGCCAGCGCTTTATGGCGACGCTCGCGCTGAGGATCTGGTAGCGAAGGCCGCTCCTTCTCCCCGCGGACGTCCATCTCCGTCCCAGGACGCCTGGTCCTCCTTGACCAGGCGTTTTCCTTGCCCCACCA
>CALVOS010000094.1 GCA_944350325.1 uncultured Bacilli bacterium
GATGAGGATCGCGCGGAGGAGGAAG
Source organism: uncultured Bacilli bacterium (assembly GCA_944350325.1). Classification (GTDB taxonomy): domain Bacteria; phylum Bacillota_I; class Bacilli_A; order RFN20; family CAG-826; genus UBA4951. Next base: position 26 of record CALVOS010000094.1, read on the forward strand.
AGGAGGGTGCTTCGGGCCGCCTTCGCCCCTTCCCCTCCTTCCTGGATCTCGACCTTGCTCCACTCGAGGTAGCGGGAGCAGAAGTCGTCGTAGACGAAGGAGCGGAGGAGCGCCCCGGCCTTCCCGAAGGCGTACTCGTCCATGAGATGCACGTAGCGCGCGTGGACCTGGGTAAGGCGCGTGAGGATCCCCTTGTCGATGGGCGAGAGGAGCGCGAGGTCGATCTCCCTGGGGTCCTCCTCCCCGAGCACGCCCTCGAGGTAGCGGGCGCTGTTCCAGACCTTGTTGAGGAAGTCGCGGGCGCCCCGGACCTTCTCCTCCTCGTAGCGGATGTCGAGCCCGGGGGCGGTCCCGTTGACGATGAAGAAGCGAAGCGCGTCGACCCCGTAGTCGCGGATGACGTCCATCGGGTCGACCCCGTTCCCGAGCGACTTGGACATCTTCCGTCCCTCGCGGTCCCGCACGAGGCCGTGGATGACGACCTCCCGGAAGGGACGCTCCCCGGTCGCAAGCAGGGACTGAAAGATCATCCGGCTCACCCAGAAGAAGATGATGTCGTAGCCCGTGACGAGGACGGAGGTCGGGAAGTAGCGGCGGTAGTCCCCCGTGTCCTCGGGCCAGCCGAGGGTGACGAAGGGCCAGAGCCCCGAGCTGAACCAGGTGTCGAGGACGTCGGGGTCCTGCTGGTAGCCCGAAAGGTCCCTCCCCTCCTCGGGAGCGACGAGCATCTCCTCAGGGTTCTCGATGTCCCCCTTGTACCAGACCGGGATCCTATGGCCCCACCAGAGCTGGCGCGAGAGGCACCAGTCGTGGCAGTCCTCCATCCAGCGGAGGAGCGTCTTCTCGAAGCGCGCCGGGCGGAAGCGTACCTTCCGCGCGGGATCCTTCTGGTTCTCCTCCACCATCCGCGCGATCCCCTTCATCCTCAGGAACCACTGGCGGGAGAGCATCGGCTCGACGATCGCCCCGCTTCTTTCGCTATGGCCGACCGCGTGGACGATGTCCTCGATCTTCAGGAGGCGCCCCTCCTTCCGGATGCGCTCGACGAGCCTCTCGCGGCACTCTAGGCGGTCGAGCCCCTCGAACTCGCCAGCGAGCGCGTTCATCCTCCCGTCCCCCAGGAAGCACTGGGGCATCGGAAGGCCGTACTTCTCGGCGAGGGCGAAGTCGTTCGGGTCGTGGGCGGGCGTGCACTTCATCGCCCCCGTCCCGAAGGAGGGGTCGACGTACTCGTCCTCGAGGAGCGGGAGCCATTCCCCGTTCGCGGGATTGCGGACCCTCTTCCCGGAAAGCCCCGGGAACTTCCCGGGCGCGAGGAAGACGGCGACGTCGGCGAACATCGTCTCGGGACGGGTGGTCGCGACGGCGAGGCCCCCCCCGCCCTCCACCTCATAGGAGAAGTAGTACATCTTCCCCTTCTCCTCCTCGTGGACGACCTCGATGTCGCTCAGGGCGGTCATGAGGACGGGGTCCCAGTTGATGATCTTCCTCCCGCGGTAGATGAGCCCCTTCTCGTAGAGGGAGCCGAACACCTTCCGCACGGCCTTCTGGACCGAGGGGTCGAGGGTGAAGCGCTCGCGCGAGTAGTCGAGCGAGAGCCCGAGCGCCTTCCACTGCTCGTGGATGATGTGGGCATGGCGCTCCTTCCACTCCCAGCAGCGGGAGAGGAAGCCCTCCCTCCCGAGCTCCTGGCGGCTCGTCCCCTCCTCCCGGAGGGCGGCTTCGACCTTGGCCTGGGTCGCGATGCCGGCGTGGTCCATCCCCGGGACCCAGAGGACGTCCTCGCCCTTGAGCCTGTGGTAGCGCGAAAGCACGTCCATGGGGATCGTGTCCATCGCGTGGCCGAGGTGGAGCTTCCCCGTCACGTTCGGCGGCGGGAGCACGAGGGAGAAGGGGGCTCTCCCGTCCCCTTCCCCGCCGGCCTTGAAGTAGCCCTTGTCCCGCCACTCGTCGTAGAGCCCTTCCTCCACCTTACGCGGGTCGTAGTGCTTCTCGAGCATGAGAGTCCTCCCCCGGGAACGAAAAAGTCCCCGCCATGGGGACGCCCTCGGGCGCGGTACCACCCCACTTCCGCCCTCCGGGGAAGGCGGCGCTCTCCGGGTTCCCGTCCCGGACGGGGAAGCCCACCAGGGGAAGCGACTTCCCCGCGCCTCGGGCCGCGCTTCCACCCTCCGCGGCTCTCTATCCCAAGGCTCTCGGGGTCCCTCTTCCCGGGTTTCCGGGCGGATTATAGGACGGGACTAGGGAAGATTGAAGGCGCTGAGGGTGATTTCGCGCTCCTCCGCCCGGATGCCCGCGTGGTGCCCCTTCAAGGAGCCTCCCTCGGGGTCGAAGCGGGACGAGTAGAGGGCCCTTTCCCCTAGGGAGAGGGCGACGAACTGCCCGATCGAGCCCCTGAGATAGGGGCCCTCGGGGCCGAAGAGGGGCAGGGCCTCCTCCTTCCTGAGGAGAAGGAAGTCCTCCCCGAAGGCCTTGAGGAAGCGCTCCTCGAACTCCTTCTCCCTTCCCTCCTTCAGGTGGAAGCTCAGGAAACGGGCGTCCAGCGTCGGGGGGATCGTCATCGTGTCCTCAAGCCCCGGGACCTTCGAGAGGTCGGCCCAGGTCACGTCGAGCTGGCCGTGGTCGCTGAGGACGAGGACGAGGTAGTCGGGATTCTCCCGCGCGAGCCTCGCGACACCGGAGGCGATCTCCTCGAGGAGGAGAGCGACCCTCCTCGCCCCCGTCCCTTCCTCGTGCATCGTCCCGTCGGGCTCCGTCGAGTAGACGTAGAGGAAGTCGGGGCTCTTCTCCCGGAGGAGGTCCCCCGCCTTACGGAGGAGCCTTCTGGGAGGAAGGGGCTCCTGCTCCCCCTTCCTCGCTCCGTCCCAGGGGTAGAGGGAAAGCGCCTCATGCCCGTGTTCTTCGAAGATCTCGAGGATCCCCTTGGTGGGGCGAAGCCTCGCCATCATGCCCCCTTGCCCCGGGGGAAGGGGGCGCTTCCCGGGCACGAGGCGGTCGGTGAAGGGCTCGAGCGCCTCCCCGAGCTCGGGGAGGTACACCGTCCAGCCGAGCCACCCCGTCTCGCCGGGGAACTTCCCCGTGAGGAGCGAGGTCGTCGCGGCGACGGTCGTCGAGGGCAGGACGGAAAGGAGGGGAGAAAGCGCGTGCTCGAGGAAAAAGAGCCCGGCCCCGTGCTTCCGGAGGATCGCGGTCCCCATCGCGTCGAAGAGGAGGAGGAGGACCTTCCTTCCCGGGGTAAGGACGGCGTCCAGCTCCCTAAGCGTCCCGTGGAAAGGCTCCCCGCCGAAATGGCGGATGAGCGAGTTCGCGACCGCGACAGGCGTCCTCTCAAGCCCCGGGAGCGGGGGCCTCAGGTCCATCATCTTCCGATCCATAGCGCGCGATGATAGCGCTTCCCCGTCCCCTCCGCCAGCCCTACTTCCCCTGCGGGAGGAGGCGCGCGACGAGCGCCCTTCCCTCCCCCGCCCCGGAGGAAAGCCCGGTGAGGGCGAAGGGAAGCCCGAGGGAGGAGGCGAGGGAACGCGCCCTTGCCTTCTCCTCCTGGCGCGCCTTGTCCGCCTTCCGGAAGGCGAGGGCGAGCGGGATCCCCCTCTCCCGGAGGAGCGAGAGCATGTCCTCGTCCTCGGGCGAGAGGAGGCGCCGGACGTCGAGGACGAGGATCGCCCCCGTGATGCGCCCGGAGCGGAGATAGCCCTCCATGAGGAGGGAGAAGTCCTCCTCTTTCCTGCCCCCGCCCCCCTGGTAGCCGTAGCCGGGGCTATCGACGAGGTAGGCCCCCTCGGGAAGGCGGTAGTAGTTGAGCGCGGCGGTCTTCCCGGGACGCTTCGCGCTGAAGGCGAGCTTCCTCCCGAAGAGGAGGTTCAGGAAGCTGCTCTTCCCCGCGTTGCTCCGCCCGAAGAGGGCGATCTCCCCCTTCCCGGGAGGCGGGAGGGGGGCGCCCACGGGCGCGGAGAGGAGGAAGGCGGCCTTCTTGAAGTCGATCATGGGGGAAGTATACGGAAAAGAGGGGGATGCTGTCCCCCTCTCTCTCCCGCTCCTAGGCCGCCTGGCCCGGGAGAAGCGCCCGCTTGAGCGCGTCGTCGACGTTCTTCATGAAGAGGATCTCCATCCCCTCCCTCACCTCCTTGGGGAGCTCGGCGACGTCCTTCCGGTTCCCCTCGGGGACGAGGATCGTGCGGATGCCGCTCCTCAGGGCGGCGAGCGACTTCTCGCGGAGCCCGCCGATCGGGAGGCTGTTCCCGCGGAGGGTGACCTCCCCGGTCATCGCGACGTTGTTGTCCACGGGCCGGTGCGAGAGCGAGCTGATGATCGCGGTGGTGATCGCCACGCCCGCGCTCGGCCCGTCCTTGGGGACGGCCCCCTCGGGGACGTGGATGTGGATGTCGATCCCGGCGAAGAGGTCGGGGTCGATGCCGTAGCGAACCGCGTTGGCGCGGACGTAGTCGAGCGCGATCGAGCAGCTCTCTTTCATCACCTCACCGAGCTTCCCGGTGATCACGAGGGCGCCCTTCCCCTTCGAGTAGTTCACCTCGATGGGGAGGATGTCCCCGCCGTACTGGGTGTAGGCAAGGCCGGTGACGACGCCGACCTGGGGCTCCTTCTCCTTCTTCTGGTCCTCGAAGACGGGGACCCCGAGGTAGGAGCGGACCTTCTCCCTTCCGATCCGGACGGGCGCCTTCTCCTTCCCCTCCAGGAGGTCGACCACCGCCTTCCGGCAGATGGTCGCGACGAGGCGCTCCAGCTCGCGGACCCCGGCCTCGCGCGTGTAGCTCTCGATGATCTCGGGGACGCTATCCTCCTCGAAGACGATCTCCTCCTCCCCGAGGCCGTTCTGCTCCATCTGCTTCCGGATGAGGAAGCGGAGGGCGATCTGGACCTTCTCGGGCTCGGTGTAGCTGGGGACCTCGATCAGCTCGAGGCGGTCGCGGAGGGGCTCCGGGACGTTCTCGAGGTAGTTGGCGGTCGCGATGAAGAGGACGTGGCTGAGGTCGTAGGGCTCCTCGAGGTAGTTGTCGTTGAAGGCGAAGTTCTGCTCGGGGTCGAGCACCTCGAGGAGGGCGCTCGAGCAGTCCCCCTTGTAGGAGCTCTGCCCCACCTTGTCGATCTCGTCGAGCAGGAAGACGGGATTCCTCGTCCCCGCGCGGAGCATGCCCTGGATGATGCGTCCGGGGAGGGCGCCCACGTAGGTGCGCCGGTGGCCGCGGATCTCGGCCTCGTCGGAGACGCCGCCGAGCGAGGCCTTGCAGAACTTCCGCCCGAGGGCCCTGGCGATCGAGCGCCCGAGCGAGGTCTTCCCGCAGCCCGGGGGGCCATAGAAGCAGAGGATCGGGGCCTTGAGGGAGCCCGTCTTGCTCTTCACCGCGAGGTACTCCAGGATCCGTCTCTTCACCTTCTCGAGGCCGAAATGGTCCTCGTCGAGGATCTCGCGCACCTTGGCGATGTCGTCCACGTCCTCCGTCTCCTCGTACCAGGGCACCCGGAGGAGGGTGTCGAGGTAGTTGAGGATGAGGGAGGCCTCGAGGCTATTCTCGGGCATGCCCCGGTAGCGCTGGAGCTCCTTCCTCGCCTTGGCCTTGACCGACTCCGGGAAGGGCTCCTTCTCGAGGCGCTCCTCGATCCGGCTGACGCCCGTGGCGTCCTCCCCGTCCTCGCCGAGCTCCTGGCGGATCGCCCGCATCTTCTCGCGGAGGTAGTACTCCTTCTGCGACTGCTCGGCGCTCTGGCGGACGCGCTCGTCGATCTCGCGGTCGACCTTCCGCGCGGTCTGGCGGGCCTCGAAGGCTTCCTCGAGGATCTTCGCGCGGATCCGGGGATCGGGCTCGCCGAGGAGGCGGATCTTCGCCTCGACCGGGAGGCGGAGGGGGTTCGGAAGGATGTCGAGGACCGCCTCGGCGCTCCGTCCGTCGAGCCGCGGCGCCGCGGTCGTCCGGAGGGCGGCCATCGCCTCGGGGTCCTTCCCCGCGAGGCGGTAGACGGAGGCGATGATCTCGTTGTTCTCCTCCGGGGTCAGGGGGATCTCGGGCAGGGGGGCGGCCTTCGCCCTCCAGCAGTCCTCCCCCTTCTCCATCGAAAGGAGGCGCATCCGCCGGAGCCCGCGGATCGTGAGGTTCAGCACGTTCCCCTTCTTCTCGCTCACGAGGATGCGGCAGAGCGTGCAGAAAGGATGGACGGAGTCCTCGTTCACCTCTTCCTCCTCGCTATCCTTCTGGGTCGCGACGAGGATGAGGGAGTTCGTCTCCTGGACCGCCCTCTCGGCGGCGATGCGGGAGAAGGGCCGGGCCGCCGCGACGTTGCAGCGGTTCTCCGGGAAGACGACGAGCTCCCTGGCGACAAGGAGGGGGAGGTAGCTCCCCTCCGAAAGTTCGATGGCGTTCTCTTCCATGGTCTCCTTTCCGGGCCTAGCCCTCGGGACGGGGCAATTATAGGGTTGCCGTTAGCAGAGTCAACGTGTATCTGCTAAAACGAAGGAAAAAGGGAGGCGGCGCCTCCCTCAGGACGTCTCTTCCCTACTTCGCGAGAGAACGGAGATAGGCCTTCGCCTTCTCCTCGAGGAGGCGCCTCTCGTAGGAGGCCCTGTCGCGGAGGACGATCTCGCGGACCCTCTCCTCCTCGATCCCGTACTCCTCGCCCATGCGCTTGATCTCGGCGGAAAGCTCCTCCTCGCTCACGGCGAGGGCCTTCTCCTGGATGATCGCCTCGATGAGGAGGGCGTGGCGGAGCGCCTTCTCGTCCTGGGCGCGGAGCGACTTCAGGAGGTCCTCCTCCTTCTGGCCGGTGATCTCGAGGTACTGGGCGAGGGTGAGCCCGTTCCCCTCGACCTGCTTGCGGAACCTCTCCTGGCTCTCCTTGGCCTGGCGGTCGAGGATCTCGGGGTCGATCTGGAACTCGCTCTTGGCGGAGGCCTCCTCGAGGAGGGCTTCCTCGAAGCGCTCCTTGCTGGCCCGCTCCTTCTCGCGGAGGAGGTCGGCGCGGCACTTCGCGCGGAGCGACTCCACGCTATCGACGTCCTTGATGCCGAGCTCCTTCACCGCCTCGTCCTCGAGGGCGGGAACCTCCTTCTCCTTCACCTCGCGGACGACGACGTGGAAGGTCGCCTCCTTCCCGGCGAGGTCCTTCACGTAGGTGGCGGGGAAGGTCACCTTGATGTCCTTCTCCTCGCCGGCCTTGAGCCCGACGCAGCCCTCCTCGAAGCCGGGGACGAACTGATGGGATCCGAGCTCGAGGGAGAAGCCCTCGGCGGCGCCCCCCTCGAACTCGTTGAGGTTCCCCTCCTCGTCGGGAAGGTAGCCCTTGAAGTCCAGGAGGATGGTGTCCCCCATCTTGCTCTCGCGCTCGACGGGCACGAGGTCGGCGTCCTCCTCGAGGCGGCGCCTCACGCGGGCATCGACCTCCTCCTCCGTTACGGAGGGGGCCTCTTCCTTCGCCTCGAGCTTCTCGATCGCACCGAGACGGCAGGTCGGGACGAGGACCATCTCGTAGACGAGGGTGAGGTCGCTGTCGCTCAGCTTCGTCACGCTCACCGAGGGGCTGAAGGCGGGGCGAAGCTCCTCCTTCTCCAGCACCTCGCGGAAGAGCGGGTCGAGGAGCGAGTCGATCGCCTCGTTCATGACCTTCATGCCGTCGAGGTGGCGGCGGGCCATGGCGAGCGGGGCCTCGCCCTTACGGAAGCCCTTGAGGGTGAGCTGGGAGGCGAGCTTCCTCTCGCTTTTGGCGATGCTCTCCTTCCAGAGCGCGGGGTCGGCCTCGACGGTCGCCTTGACCTTGGTCAGGCCGATCTTCTCGATGGTGATGGTGTTCATGCGGATTCCTTCTTTTTTCTTCTTCAAAAGCGTCCCTCAAGGGAGCGCGCGCCATTCTACTCCCTTCCCCGGGCAAATGGGGAAGTACGTTCACGCCCCTTCCCCGAGGAGGCGGAGGAACTTCCCCTCGAGCAAAGGCGGGACCTCGCCCGTCTCCTCCCCGAGCATCCTCCTGCTCGCAAGGAGGGCGCTCAGGGCCCATTCCTCCTCTTCCCCTTGGAAGGGGAGCTCCGGGTAGGAGAGGACCGCCAGCGGGCGGAGGAGCCCTTCCATCACGTGGAGATGGGAGGGCGAGGGCGCCTTCTTCTCGAGAAGGGACTCGAGGAGGAGGAAGCTCTCGTCCATGAGGGGCGGGAGCGCCTCCCTGGGGCGAATCCTCCATTCCTTCCCGTCCCTCCGATAGAGGACCTCCTCCTCGTCCCCGAGCCTCAGGAGGGAAAGGAGGGCGAGGAGGGAGAGCTCGCCCTTCCCTTCCCCGGCCAGGGAGCGGAGGAAGCCCCGCTCGCGGCGAAGCCCTTCCTCGTCGAGGGAGAGGATCCCCTCCCGGAGCGCGTCCCCTTCTCTCTCGCGGAGGGGGAGGGCGGCCTTCCGCTTCCTCTCCTCTTCCTTCCGGATCCTCTCCTTGAGGCGCGATTTCGTCTCGAGGAGTCTTTCCTCGAAGGCGATCGAAACGTAGGGCTTCCCCTGGAATCTCTCGAGGTCCTCGTAGCATTCCCCGTACTCGCCCATCCGGAGGCGGAGGACGATGTCCGTGTCCAGGGCGAAGAGGGGGTCCTCCCCGTAGAAGCCCTCCCAGTCCCCGAAGAAGAGGGCATGCGCCTCCTTCCACTTCCCCTCGTCGAGGAGGGCGAGGAGCCTCTCCTTCCTCTTCATTTCCCGAGGATCTCCCGGACGAGCGCGGGGATGAGGGAGGGCCTCTCCGCCCGCCAGAGGGCCCCCTCGGCCTCGCCGAAGCCGTAGGCGGCGTGGATGAAGGGGATCCCGGCCTCCAAGGCCGCCTCCTGGTCGAGCCGGGTGTCCCCGACGTAGACGGCCTTCCGGATGCCCTCCTTCTCCATCAGGAGGGCGATGTTCTCCGCCTTGGGGCGCGGGCTCTCGCCCCAGGAGACGTGGCCCTCGAAGAAGGGAGCGGTCCCCGTGGAGAGGAGGAAGGCCTCGATATAGCCCTTCTGGCAGTTGCTCATGATATAGAGGCGGTGCCGCGGGCGGAGGCGGCGGAGCATCCCCGTGACTCCCCGGATGGGATGGGCGCCCTTCTCGCGGATGTAGTCCACCTCGTAGAGCATCGCCTTCTCCCCGTAGGCCCTTCCCTGTCCTTCCCCGAAGCGAGGGAGGAAGAGCCTTTTCACGATCTCGTCCATCGGAAGCCCGAGGACGGAGCGAACCTCCTCCTTGGTGAAGGAACGTTCCACTCCCGTCAGAGCGTGGAGGAGCGCGTTCCAGGACTTCCAGATGAGCCGTCGGTTGTCGGCGAGCGTCCCGTCGAGGTCGAAGATGACCGCGGGCAGTTCGTTCCTTGACGCCTTCATCTCAAGTCCCCCATTGTCATATCCTTATGCATTTTGATTATGTTCGATATCATCGGGCGAAATCACTGAATATTAGTCGTTTCTCAGTAGGTTACTGGTTCTTAATCGGTTGTCCAGATACCCGTTCCACGACCCTCCTGACGGTCTCCTCGGGATCCTCCCCGGCGGCGATCGCGATCTTCTCCATCGGGCATAGGTCCCTCCCGTCCTCGCGGAGGATGTTCGGGGTCAATTTGCCGTAGGTGGCCTCGACCCCATGGGACTCTAGGAGACGCAGGGCGGGCTCGCTCATGAGCTCCCCGTAGGCTTGCTTGACCTTCCAGAGGATGAGGAAGGAGGCGGCGGCCCTCCCGATGACCTTGTCCGCGAAAAGGGCCCCTTCCGGGGCACCGCCCTTGAGGTGAAGCTCCACGAGAGGACGGATCCTCCGCCCCCCTAGGCGGACGATCTCCCCGTCCTTCCCGAAGGCGGCGCTCACGCCCTCCTCCTTGAGGACCTCAAGGAGCGATTCCATCGATAGTTCTTCCATGCGGGGCATTATATCTTCCCTCCTTACGCCAAGGGAAAGGGCCCTGCCCGAAGGCAAGGCCCGGTGTCTCTTCCTGGCGCGCCCAAGGCGACTCGAACGCCTGACCCACGGCTTAGAAGGCCGTTGCTCTATCCGTCTGAGCTATGGGCGCATGCGCCGGATTATAAGGCGCGGGATGACGGAGGGCTACTCCTCCCCCTCCCTCCGCATCCTGAGGCGCCTCAGGAGACTCTTCCGCGAAGGGAGATAGAGGGCTGGAAGGAGAATGGCGAAGAGGGCAAGGAGGCTGAGCCCGAGGGCGAGGAAGGAGGCTCCCCAGGAAGGCCCGAGGAAGGGAGGATCGGGATAGGTGGATCGCATTATGAGGCCATAGAAGAGGGAGCCCGCCTCCGCCCCCAGGGGGGAAAGGAGGGCCCCGAGGAGGACGGGGACCCCAAAAAGGAGAAGGAAGCGAAGGAGCCCCGGCGCCTTCTGAAGAAGGAACGGGCTCCCCCTCAGCTCAAGGGAAAGCTCGTCCTTCATGACGGACTGCCGCACGAGCAGGGCGCCATAGGCAAGGGCGGTCAATAGAAGCGCGAGGAGGAAGAACCCGAGGGCAAGGAAGGCGATCCTCCCCTTTTCGATGTACTGACCGAAGTAGTAGGGCTCCCAGTCTCCCAGAAGGTCGATCCCGTCGTAGTTAGCCTCGCCATACTCCGTCAGGTTCCCGTCGAAGAAGGATGCGCCGATTCTCTCCGTCGGGACGAAGCGCGTTCCCGTCCATCCAACGGGATGATCCTCCATGTCCTCGAGGAGTCTTTCGGACATATCTTCCGAATAGACGATCCCATGGCCGATGTCCGCGTTGAAGGGAAGCTCCCCCGCAGGCATCCGGATGACCTTCGCCAGGGTAAGGGACTCCACCTCCGGGGGAAGGTCGGGAAGAAAGTCGTTCTGGACCTCGTCAGGTGAAAGCAAGGGGATTTCCTCGCCGATATAAGGCTCCGGGGCGAACTCGTTTTCCTCTGAAAGGACGATCGCGAAGCTCCGTTCCGGAAGCGCGACATCGCCCGCGAGGGACCTTGACATGACATATGGAAAATCGCCTATCCCCGCCATCTCCGGATGGAGCGAGAGGATCCTGTTGGCAAGGCGTACCGCCCGGGGCGAGAAGCATTCGCCGAAGACGGCGGCCTCCTCGAGGAGCCGCCCCAGCCCCTCCCTCGTCAGGAAGGCCCGCCCCTGGAGCGCCGTCCCGGGCTCATAGGGCAGGCTGACCGTCCGGAAGGGCAGGCGGAAGATCGTCACGGTCTCCGGATTCCCCATTTCCTCGAGCATGGAGGCGGGAAAGCCGATCTCGTCCGCCTCGAGGAGGCAGGAGAGCCCGAAGTCATAGATTCCATCCTTATCGAGGAGGGCGAATGAATTCGTCTCGGGCGCGTCACCCTTCAGCCAGGATATGAGCCTCAGGTCCATCCAGCTGTTCGCCTTCATCAGGGGGCTGCCCCCGTCTGAATCCGTCACGAGCGCCGCCTCCTCCCCCGCCTCCTCAAGGATCGAGCGGTAGTAGAGGCTCGCGTCCGGAAGCGGAAGGGAGAGGACGCTTGTCGCAAGGAAGGAAAGGAGGAGGGAGAAGGCTCCCGCGAAGATCGACTTAAAGAGGCCCTTCCTTCTCCGGAAGGCAAGCGAGAAGAGGTTCCTTCCCCTCATCGCCGGAAGAAGGCGCTCCCCCTCTTCCGGAGGAGGGACGGGAAAATCCTCCCCTTCCTCCTCGCAAAGGGCCCTTCCTTCGGAAAGGACGATCCGATGGGGCTTCCTCCCACCTTCCGCAGGAAGGTAGTCATGGGCGGCGAGGACGACGATCCTTCGCGCCGCCTCCCTTTCGATATAGCGGAGCGCGATCGCCCTCCTTCCCTCGTCCAGGTTTGCCGTCGGCTCGTCAAGGATGAGGACGGGCGCGGGGCTTGCGATCGCCAGGGCGAGGGAAAGGCGCTGGAGCTCTCCCGTCGAAAGGAGGGAGGCCCTGTCCCCGAGCCTCTCCCCTAGCCCGAGGTCGGAAAGGATCCGCGTCGCCTTCCCGACGTCCCCGCCGGCAACGCGAAGGTTCTCCCCGATGGTGAGGGAGGGGAGGTAGTCCAGCTCCCGGAGGGACAAGGAAAAGCTCTCCCTTCCCTTCCGGAGGGCGCCCTCCTTCGAGGAGGGGGAGGAAATCTCCTTCCCTCCAAGAAGGACTCTTCCCTCCCCCGGGCGCTCAAGGAGGGATAGGAGGGAAAGAAGCGTCGTCTTCCCGGAGCCCGACTCCCCCTCGATGAGGTGGAGCCGCCCGGGCCGGAACGAGGCGGAGAAAGGGAGGAGTCCCCTCTTCGAGCCATCCTCCTGGGGATAAAGGAGGGAAAGCCCCTCCGCGCGGAGCTCAAGATCGTGACTATCCATAAACTAGAACCAGAAGAACCAAATATTGATTTTCTCCATTTTCTTAATTATAGAGGGCTACATAAGAATTTGATTGTTGCGCACAATCCCTCTGACGAACCCCTTTCCGAATCCTCTTCCCCGCCTTCCTCACGCCCTCCTCCTTTCGAGGACCAGCCTCCTTCGGGAGCATCCCCAGGCGTAGGGAAGGAGGATCCCCGCGAGAAGCAATGCGACCCCCAGCGCGAGAAGGATGGCGTATAGGGGCGACCAGAGGATCCTCGCCCCGAGGTAGCCTTCCCCGTAAAGAGGAAGGACCTCCAGGATCAGGAAGACGGGGAAAGGGGCGAGCCCGAGGACGAGCGGGAGGACGAGGAAGGGGAGGAAGGGGACGTAGTTCAGGAGAAAGCGCTCCCTCCTCCGGATGCCGAGGAGAAGGAGGATGTCTTCCCCGTCCCTGAGGGAGCCCCCGAGGTAGAGGAGGTAGAGGGCGAGGGTGAGGAAGGAGAGGGCGAAGAGCCCGCCCCCGAGGGCTAAATAGAACCTCTGCCCCAAGGGAACGTTCCGGAGCATCTGGAGGAAGACGTCGAACTCCCTTTGCATGCTCACCCCGTCAGTGAGGGAAAGCGATCCCTCGTAGAGGCGAGCGGCCTCCTCCCTCCCGAAGGAAGAGGAGGGAAGGAGGGACTCCGTCGAGGGGCTATAGACCTCGTGCTCCTCCATATAGGCGGTAGTTCCCTGGATTCGCCCGGGGAGGACGAAGGCCCCCAGGATGCTGATATCCACGGCCAGGCTCCCCTGTCCCTCGGAAGGAACGAGGAGATAGATGGTCCCGACGGGACGGAGGGGAGAAAGCCCCGGGAAGGAGGCGCCGATCGAGGCGGAGGAGGACCTTCCTGCCTCGAGCAGGCACTCGTCCTCCTTCTCCGGCATCCTTCCCGAGGCGAGCTGGACGACCATCCCCTCCCCCTTCTCAAGGAGGTCCAGCGCCTCGTTCCGCGTGCTCGCGACGGGAAGCCTGGCGAGAAGGTCCGTGCTGAAGAGGGAGCGTCTTCCCGAGGGAAGCCCCGGATCGAAGGGAAAGGCCTTCTGGGCGCGCCTGGCGCCGACCTCGGGCAGGACGGGATAGTCCAGGGGGAAGGAGGAAGGGAGGCGTCCGGCGAGGACGAAGGAGGCCTTCTGAAGGACAGAGGAGGGATAGTAGACATCCCCGATGGCAAGGGACGGGGATCTTTCCTCAGGAAGGAGGATGGGAATCTCCCCTTCCTCCTCCGGGACGTAGGAAGGCTCGGGGATCTCGTAGCCGTCCCCTTCCAGGTCCTCGGCAAGGAACGCGGAGAGGGATTCGCCGATCCTCTCGAGCCGGATCCCGGGGCGGGAGAAGCCCTCCTCGCTCCGGAGGGTGAGGAACTCCTCGTCGAAGCGGCCTTCCAGCTCCTGGAGGATCGTCCCCGCCCCGTCGACGCCGAGGAGCCCTCCCCCGACGAAGAGGAGTGAGGCGGAGACGAGGGAAAGGACGAGGGAGAAGGAGGCGAGGAAGCCCTTCCGGAACGCCTTATGGAGCCCGAAGCGAAGAAGCTGCCCCATCCTTCGGGGGGCTTCTCTCCGATGGGGATCCTCCCGTCCCGCGGGAGCCTTCCCAAGGAACGAGGGGACCTTCCCCTCCTTGACGAGGACATGCCCGTCCGACTCGGGGAGGTCGACGAGGTTCGCGGAAAGAAGGACGAGCCTCCTTCTGGATTCCTCCCGGAGGAGAGAGAAGGCGCGCGAAGCGTTCTCCTTGTCGAGGTTCGCCGTCGGCTCATCAAGGAAGAGCGCCTTCCCCGGGGAAAGGAGGGCCATCGCGAGGGAAAGGCGCGCCCGCTCCCCCACGGAAAGCCGGGAGGCCTTCTTCCGATAAAGGCTCCTGGG
>CALVOS010000095.1 GCA_944350325.1 uncultured Bacilli bacterium
CTCGACGCGAAGGCCTATAGCGCCGGCAAGGTCATCCTCATCGAGATCATGGGGCGGAACGCCGGCTGGCTCACCGCCTCCGTCGACCTCCTGCCGGAGGGGGAGAGGCCCGACCTCATCTTCCTTCCCGAGATGGAGTTCGACCAGGAGAGGTTCCTCTACGAAGTGCGCGAGATTTACCAGAGGAAGGGGCACGTGGTCTGCTGCGTGAGCGAGGGGCTGAACCTCCCCCGGAGGAACACCGGGGGCGTCGACGCCTTCGGGCACGAGGCCCTCGAGGGCGTCTCCTTCCACCTCTCGGAGATGATCCACGAGAGGCTTGGCTACGGGACGAGGGTGATGGATCTCTCTCTCGCCCAGCGCGCCGACCCCTACCTCGTCTCCCGGAGCGACCGCGAGGAGGCGATCGCCGCGGGGAAGTACGCGGTCAAGATGGCGCTCGAGGGCCATTCCGGCGAGATGGTCGCGATGCGGCGGGTGCCGAGCGACCGCTACGAGGTCGAGTGGTTCCTCGCCCCGGTCAAGGACATCGCCAACCGCGAGAAGAAGTTCCCGAAGTCCTGGCTCCTGAGCGAGATGGAGCTCTCCGAGTCCTTCCGGGAATACCTGAGGCCTTTGGTCGCAAGAAGCGTCCAGGTCATCAACGAGAACGGCATCTTCCAGAGCGCCCGGCTCCGCCTTGAGCGAGCGAAGTAGGGAGCGCTGAGGAAAGGGGAGGCACCGCCTCCCCTTTTTCTAGTCCCCGGGGACCCTCTTCTTCCTTCCGAAGGAGAAGGCGGAGGGGAGGGGGAGGGCCCTCTCCTCCTCCTCGTCGAGGAGCAGGTAGCCTTCCGGAGGCGGGGAGAGAAGCTCTCCCTCGTGCCAGTCCATCTCCCAGCGGAGGTGGGTGAAGGTATGGCTACTATGGCCAAGAGGGGAGAGGGGACCGGCGCGAAGCCCCAGGAGGGACAAGGCCTCCTTTGGATCATCGGTTTCGGCGTTCGGGAACTCCGCAAGGGAGGCAAGAAGCCCTTTGTCCGGGCGGATCCGGAGGACCCTCTTCCCTCCATAGGAAAGGAGAAACACCTGGAGATGGACCGTTTTCCTTGTAGAAGGCGCCTTTTTCTTAGGGAATTGGAGCTCCGCCCTCTCATGGTGGGCGAGGCATAGCCCTTTTAGCGGGCATTCCTCGCACCGGGGGGTCCCCTTCGGGAGGCAGACGAGCTCCCCGAGGTCCATGAGCGCCTGGTTGAAGGCGGAGGGATCCTCCTCCCCGAGCTCCTCCAGAAAGAAGGAGCCCGCCTCCTTTTTGAGGCCCGGGCCTTCTTTCATGGACATCCGGAGGCGCGAGTAGACCCTCTCGAGATTCCCGTCCACGGCAATGGCCTTCTTATGGAAGGCGATCGCGAGGAGCGCGCTCGCCGTGTAATCGCCCACGCCGGGAAGCGCTTTGAGCCCTTCGTAGTCATCGGGGAAGCGCCCGTCCTCCTGGATCTTTTGCGCTGCCTTCCAAAGGTTCCTTGCCCGGGAATAGTAGCCGAGCCCTTCCCACAGCTTGAGCATCTCCTCCTCCTTGAGGGAGGCGAGCGCCTCGAGGGTTGGGGCAGCCCGGAGGATCTCCTCGTAGCGCGAAAGCACCGCGCCCACCCTCGTCTGCTGGAGCATCGTCTCGCTCAGAAGGACGTGGTAGGGTGTCGGGTCGTCCCTCCAAGGGAGGGAGCGCCCCATCCTGCCGTACCAGGCGAGAAGCGAGGAGGAGAGGGTGCCCATGCCGGGATTCTCCCAAAGGAAGGAAGGCACGCCAAGGGAGTTAGGGACATGTGCTATATTGAAAAAAGAAAAGGCAAGGGAAGGACGGGGCTTCAAGGGAAGGCTCGCCGCCTTCCTTCGCCTCCTGGGAGCAAAGGATGAGATTATCCGTGGAGAATGCGAGCAAGCGCCTCGGGGACACGATGGCGCTCGACGGCGTCTCCTTTTCGGTGGAGGACGGGATCCTTGGCATCCTCGGGAGGAACGGCGCCGGGAAGAGCACGCTCCTTCGGGCGCTTTCCGGGGTGTATGGACTCGATTCGGGCGCCATATCGCTGGATGGGGAGAAGATCTCCCTCCAGCATCCCGCGGAAGGCTCCTACTTCCTGCCGGATGACCCCTACTATCCATCGGGATTGGATCTCCGGGGGCTTGGGGAGTTCCTCTCCTGCTTCCACGGCTTCGACAGGGAGGCTTTCGCTCACTACGTCTCCCTCCTCGATCTTCCAAACAAGAAGCTGAAGGACTTCTCCAAGGGGATGCGGAGGCAGGCCTTCCTTGCCTCCGCGCTTTCCGTCCGGGCCCGCTTCCTTCTTCTGGACGAGGCCTTCGACGGGCTCGATCCCCTGACCCTCCGCCTCATCGGGGATGAGCTTTCCGCGCGATTCAACGGGACGAAGCCGGGAATCGTCGTGATTTCCTCGCATAACGTGCACGCTTTGTTCAAAATCGCCAGCACGATCCTTTTGATGGAGAAAGGAAAGGTGCGGCAGATCCGGAACGTGGACTCCCTCCTTTCCGGTCTTCGCCAGGTCGAGCTCGCCTTCCCTAGGAACGTCGGGAAAGAGGAGATCGAGTCCCTCGGGATCCATCCCCTTTCCTATCGTTCGACGGGGAAGAGGGTCAGCTTCCTCACGCGCGGGAGCATCCCGATGGAGAGGATGGAGAAGGTCCTCCAACCCCTCTCCTTCTCCGTCCAGGCCCCGGATCCGGAGGAACTCCTAGGCCTTCTTTCGGAGGAAGGGCAATGAACGGAAGGCATTTCCTCTGGTGGGCGGGGCGGACGCTCCCCTACGTCGCGGTGTACCTGGTGCTCGCGCTCGGGATCGTCGGGATTTCCCTTGGCACCCCTTCGCCGGATTCCCTTTCCTCCTCGCTCTTCTCCCTGAGCATCGTCCTCCCGAGCGGGATCTACGCCGTCGTGCTTTCTCTCCACACCTTCTGGTACCGCTACTCAAGGAGGAGCGCCGACTTCCACCTCGCCCTCCGGGGGAGCCTCCAGTCGGTCCGCTGGACGAGGGTTCTCGTCGGGTATCTCGCCTTCCTTTTGCCCCTCGCCGTCGTCTTCTGGTTCGCCTTCCTTCTCGTCTATGCCCGGGGCGCGAACGTGAGCGTCTCCTTCTCGCCCCTCGCCTTCCTCGCCTTCCTCCTGATCGAAAGCGCCGTCTTCTTCCTCACGGCCCTCCCCTTCTCCCGCGCCCACCACGTCGTGGAGGCCATCCTGGACTACGTGGTGTTCAACGGGGTGCTCACCGCCGGGCTCATGCCCCTCGTCCTCCTCATCACGCTTCCTTTGGGGAGGCTTGGGGTCTCCTCCCCCTTGCTCGAGGACGTCTTCGAGGCCGCCATCGTCCACGCCTTCTATCTCGGAACCCCCCTGACCGCCGGGAACGCGGTCTTCGCGGATCTTATCGCGCCCCTCCTCTTCCGCCTCGAGGGAGGAAGCTTCTTCCTCGCCCACGGGACGCTTGCAAAACTCGACATCGTCCTCTACCTCGTCCTTGCCGTCCTCTCCCTTGCCGGGATCCTCTTCCTCAAGGACCCGGGCGGGGAACGCTTCGGGGCCCCGCCCCAGGGGATGTCCCTCGAGCGGGCGCTCGCCCACGTCGCGATCGGGGACGTGCTCTTCTGGGTCCTCCTTATGGAGGGTCTGGCGGTCCTTTCCATCGCCAGGGCCCCTGCCAGTTCTGGGACCATCCTCGCCCTCCCGCTCCTCTTCGGGCTCCTGGTCGTCGCCTTGGCCGGCTCCTATATCCTTCTGGCGATCTTCAACCGCTCCTTCCGCCTGAGGAGGGAGGACCTCCGCCTCCTCCCAATCCCCGGGGTTATGGCGCTCATGGGGATCCTCCTCGCCTTCTTCGTCTTCTAGGCCTTTCTCCTCCCTTCCTCGCCCCTCCTTCCTTTCGGGAAGGACGGGGGATGGGGCTATAATCCCCCCATGGTTTTCCTCTGGTCGTTCCTCGGGCTTCTCCTTGGGGCGTCTCTTTCCTTCCTGCCTCTCCTTTATCGTTCGGCGAAGGGGAGGAGCCTCCCCTCGCGGGAGGAGCTTCTCCACAAGGCCGTGGACCTCGGCGCGGGATCTCTCCTCTATCTCCTGCTTTCCCTCTGCACTCTCCTATATCCCTCCGTCAACGTCCCGAACTGCTCGATCTTCATCTCCCTTGCCTCGACCGCGCTCGTCCTCCTTTCCCCCTCGGCGTTCCTGATTCCTTTGTTCCGGAAGGAGAGGGTCTCCCTTCTCACGCCCCGGTTCCTCATCTCCGTCCTCCTTATCGCCCTCGCCCTTCTCGAGGGGCTCGCCTTCAACGCCCCCTCCTACCAGTCCCATCCCTATGTCGATTCCATCCTCTTCGAGACCCCCCTTCCCCTCGGACCCGGAGGGACGATCTCCTTCGACATCCCCTCGGGGGCCACGAGCTTCTTCCTCGTCACGGGGAACGGGATGGAGTCGAACCTCCTCATCGACTTCCATATGAAGGACGGGTCCGTCCTGGAGGTCACCCGCTTCGGGACCCCCTATTCCCCTTCCTCCTGGATCGTGAGCATCCCCGAGGGGGCCCTCCGCGTCCTCGTCGAGGCCTCGACGGACGGAGGGAGGTACCCGGGGGAGAGCTATCTCGTCTCCTCCGTCCTCTTCAACCAGCCGTGCCCTCTCGCGCTCAACGTCCTCCGCCTCCTCCTCTTCTGGGGGGCGGGAAGCCTCCTCATCCTCTTCGCCTTCGCCTTCCATCGCCGGCTCGCGCGGAAGGACGAGCCCACCCTCCAGGGGAAGGAGATCCGGCAGTGGTCTCTCCTTCTCGGGGGAGGGGCGCTCGTGCTCTTCTTCCTTCTCTCCCTGGGCCTCAAGGACATGTTCTACGAGCCCTATCCCTTCAACGACTACTTCGCAGGCGGGATGAACAACGCCTACACCTACTTCAACCTGTTCGACGCCCTGATGCACGGGGAAGTCTCCCTCCCTCTCGTCCCGAGCGAGGGACTCCTCGCCCTCGAGGACCCCTGGAACCCCGCCAACCGGGCGGGGATCCCCTACTACTGGGACGTCGCCTTCTACGGAGGGAAGTACTACTCCTACTACGGGATCGCGCCCTGCCTTTTGATGTTTCCCTTCTACTGGCTCGTCGGCGAGGTCCCGAACGGCGACTTCATGCTCATCCTCGCCTCGATCCTCTATATCGCCTTGCTATCCCACGCCTTCGGGGCGTTCCTTGAGTGCCACCGGATCGAGCTTCCGCGGGGGACGGTCGTCCTTCTTTTGTCCCTGGGGATCCTCGGGGGCATGCCCCTTTCCCTCCTCATCTTCAACATGGACGCGTGGAAGTACCGCCTTCCCTTCGCCTATGGCCTCGTGGGGCTATTCCTCGCCCTTGGCTTCAGCTTCCTGGCGAAGGCGGAGGAAAGAAGGAGGATGCTCCGTCTTTCGATCGCCGCCCTCGGGGCCGTGCTCGTCGCGGGCTCGAGGCCGGACATGCTCCTCTTCCTCCTCATGCTCCTACCCGCCTACCTCGCGATGCTCCTCAAGGGGGAGGGTTCCTTCTGGAAGAGGCTCGTCCCATTCCTCCCGATGGCGGGGATCCTCCTTCTCGGCGCCTCCCTCCTTATGGCCTATAACTACATCCGCTTCGACTCGGTCTTCGAGTTCGGCGCGAGCTACCAGCTCACCATCGTCGACGGGCGGAACCTCGAGGTGAGCCCCTGGAGCATGCTCCTGGGGATCGTCCGCTACTCGTTCACCCCGATGGAGCCCGTGGAGGGCCTTCCCTGGTGGAAGATCGTCACCCTGGAGCTCACAGGAGACACCCATACGTATTTGAACTCCATGCCGGGGACGATATCCGACCCCGCGACGTGGCCCCTCTTCCTCCTGCCCGCGCTTTTCATCCGCAAAGGGAAGCGCCTCTCGGAAGGAGGGGCGATCGCCCTCGGGGTGCTCTCCCTCTTCCTCGTCGAAGGGGTCGGCTACTCCCTCGGGGGCACCTGCGGGAGGTACGCGCTCCTCGCGATCCCCTTCGCCTCCTTCCTGGGCACCGCCGCCCTCTTCCTTCTCATGCGGAAGGCCAGGGAGATGGATGGGAATCCCTGCTGGCGGGGCTTCGGGCATGGCCTTCTTGCGCTTACGCCGTTCCTTGTCCTTGGCGCCTTGACCTTCAGTGTCTCGATGAGCGTGAACGGCTTCGACGGGGTCTGGGGAGGGGAGATGTGGGGCTATCGCTTCCTCCTGGACGCGGCGATCTCCTTCAAGCCCTTCTAGCGCGGGGGCGGTACAAGGGCCGGACTAGTTCTGTTATTTCATCATTAATTGGGGATTTGCCACGGAAACCAAGCTTCCTCCAGAAGGAAAGGTCCCCTTGGGCGAGGATCGAGCATTCCTGGGCGCCCATCTCCCGGAGGGGCACGAAAAGGGCGTCCACGAGGTAGTGGACCGCTTCCTCGGGAAGCCCGCCTCGCTGGAGGGCGAGGATCCGCCAGCGGGTCGGGGACCTTTTCTCAAGGAGGATGCCCGCGCGCGGGCTCCCCTCCTCAAGGAAGAGGAACGCCGCGCGAGGGGAGTCCATCCCCGGGGGCGGGAAGGAGGAGGCCCCCAGGAAGGAGAGGACCTCCGGCCCGGGATCGCGGAGGAGGAGGAAGGGGTGGCTCATTCCCTCTTTTCGTCCTCCTCGTGGTACTCCTTCTCGGTGTTGACCTTCCAGATGGCCTCCTTCGGATGGCCTATGGGGTCGAGGATCGAGGAGACCGCCTCGATCGCGGTGAGCATCGAATGGTCCATGTTGTTGTAGCGGTGCTGGCCGTTCCGTCCGAGGCAGTAGAGGTTCTCCACTCCCTGGAGCCAGTCTTCGACCTTCCCGATGTCCTTGTAGGAGTCGAAGTAGGCGGGATAGGCCTTCTTCACCTTGAGCCGGACGGAGTCGAGGACGTCCTCGGGGCCTTCGATGACGCCGATCTTCGCCAGCTCCTTGACCGCCATCGCGATGAACGCCCCGTCCTCCATCTCCCAGAGGTCGTCCCCCTCGTTCGCGAAGTACTCGAGCCCGATCCAGACCTTCCCTTCCTCCTTCACCATGTAGGGGGACCAGTTGTTGAAGATCTGGATGCGTCCCATCCTCACCTCCCTCTCCTGGACGTAGATCCAGGTGTCGGGGACGATTCCGCGGAGCGTCCTCTCCTTGGTCTCGTTCTTGATCTTGAGATGGTCGAGGAGGAGCCCGACCGTGATGAAGTCGCGGTAGGGAAGGCTCGTCGCGACTTCCCGGACGTCCTTCGGGGTCGCCCCATCGGGCAGGGCGAGGAAGAGGTCCTTGAGCGCCATCGTGGAGAGGAAGAGGTCGCCCTCCATGCGTTTTTCGCCTTCCGGCGTCCTCACCCGGAGCGCCTTCACGCGCCCATTCTCCATCTCGATGCCCACGACCTCATGGAGAAGAAGGACCTCGCCTCCCATCTCCTTGATCCGCTCCGCCATCCTCTCGTAGAGGAAGCCGGGGCCGTACTTCGGGTACTCGAAGCGCTCGATGAGGGAGGTCTCGACCTTCCCCTCCTTCTTTCGGAAGGGCCGGGAGAGGGCGTTCCACACGGTCTTCCAGAGGCTCAGCCCCTTCACCCTCTGGGCGCCCCACTCGGGGGAGATGTCCCGGGGGTTCCTACCCCAGACCTTCTCCGTGTAGTCCTCGAAGAACATCTCGTAGAGGGGCTTCCCGAAGCGGTTCACGTAGAAGTCGGCAAGGGAGTTCTCCTCCCTCTTGCGGAGCATGCTCCCGAGGTAGCCGAAGCCGGCCTTCATCGTCCTCCTGAGGCCCATGTTCCGGAACGTGCTGGCCTTGAGGGAGATGGGATAGTCGAAGAAGCGGTGGAGATAGAGGATTCGCGAGACGCGGTGGCGCGTGAGCATCGCCTCGTCCTCCTTCTCCGGATCCGGGCCCCCTTCCTGGAGGGGAATCTCCCGCCCGAGGGCGATGTCGTCCCGGGATGGCGCCCCCTGGAGGGGGAGGATCTCGTGCCAGAGGGAAAGCACCTCGGGGGACTTCGTGAAGAAGCGGTGCCCCCCGATGTCCATGCGGTTCCCCTTGTGCTCGAAGGTGCGGGAGATGCCCCCGATCGCATCGCTTGCCTCGAGGACGACGGGGTGGATCTTCCCGTCTCCCCGCTTCAAGAGCTCGTAGGCGGCGGTGAGGCCGGCAGGGCCTGCTCCGATGATGAGGGCGGTCTTCTTTTCCATGAGAGGATTATAAGGCGGAACGGAGGCTTCCTATCCTTCAATCGCAAGGCTTCCCCATCTCCTCTCCTAGGTGTATCCTTCGCGTGCGCTTCCGTAGCCAAGCGGTAAGGCAAGTGACTGCAAATCACTTATACGGCGGTTCGATTCCGCCCGGAAGCTCCAGGAGCATGGGCCCCGGGGACTCCCCGGGGCTTTTTCCATTGTCGCTTCCTTTGAAAACGTTTCCTCGTCCTGTTGACGAAAGTCGAGGGGGGGGTCTATAGTCTCCCCAAATGAAAGGGCTTTCAAAAGGAAATGCACTGCAATCAAGCGCTTTCGTAATGGGCTCTTTCTACCACGTCCATGCGGGAGTGACGTCTGTTCCTCCCGAACGATCCATGTAGCGAAAGTTTCAGAAAGGAGAACGTATACATGAAGATCAAGAAGGCGATGCTGTCGCTCGGGCTAGTGCTCGCCGCGGCCGGAGTCGCCACCGCCAGCGCCTGGGTCATCCAGGACGCCACCGCCTCCACGGAGGGAGCCGTCGACCAGGGGATCATCCTCGAATGGGGCGATGAGAGCACCCTCGGGGACCTCACCTCCCTCACCTACGGGAGCCCCGTCGTCCAGAAGGTCGTCGTCAAGAAGCCCCAGTACTCCGCCGGAGTCACGGGCTACGCGAAGGTCGGCTTCCTTCTCTCCGGGGACAACATCTCCACCATCCAGGTCGAGGTGAGCGACGAGGAGTGGACCTCGGCCGAGGATGTCTCCGACGCCACCCTCAACGCCGAGACGGCCTCCTACGACTACTACGAGGACATCACGGCCATCGGGGAGGAAGGGCTCACCTACTGGGTCCGCTACTCCTTGAGCGATGCGCCCTCGACCATCGCGGACGATAGCGAGGGAACCGTACAGGCGCTCGACGCCAAGCTCACCGTCAGCCTCGACTACTCCGAGACGAACGGCGGGGAAGGGGCCTAGGGGAGGATATGGCAATGAATAAGAAGAGCCTAGTCGTCGGAGGCATCGCCGCCTTCGCCGCGATCGCCTCGATCGGCACCTCCTTCGCCCTATACAAGGTCGCTCCGGAAAACAAGGAAGTGAACATCGGGATCCGCACGGGCACCGACATCGAGTATGCGATCTCGGAGGTGACGGGCGCGGAGGGGAACGCCGCCATCACCCCGGACCACCTCACGAACACGTACAACTTCAATATCCAGGGGAAGAAGACC
>CALVOS010000096.1 GCA_944350325.1 uncultured Bacilli bacterium
GAAGGTGAACACCTTCCCGAAGGTGAGCTGCCCCGTCCCGAGGATCTCCCTCACCAGGGCGATGAGGCAGATGGCCCAGCCGAAGCCGATCCCGTTCCCCAGGGCGTCGAGGGTGCTGTTGAGCACGGTGTTCTTCGAGGCGTAGGCCTCGCTCCTCCCCAGCACGATGCAGTTCACGACGAGGAGGGAGAGGAAGACGCCAAGAGAGGTGTATAGCTCCGGGAGGAAGGCCTCGCAGAGCATCTTCACCACCGTGACGAAGGTGGCGATGATGACGATGTAGCAGGGCGTCGTCACCTCTTCCGGGATGAGCTTCCGGAGGAGCGAGACGCATACGTTCGACCCCAGGAGCACCAGGGTGAAGAGGATCGCCATCCCGAAGGCGCTCTCGAAGGAGGTCGTGATGGCGAGAGCCGGGCAGAAGCCCAGGAGGGAGACGAAGAGGGGGTTGGCCTTCCAGATTCCGGAGACGAAGGCCTCCTTCCTCTCTCCCCGCATGTCGATGGCCTTTTCCGCCATAGCGCTAGAGCGCGAGGAGCGCCTCCACTACCTTGGTGATCGCGCCCTCGTCCTTTGTCCCTTCCTCGGAGCAGACGAGGTAGCTCGAGGCCTTATCCGGAACTTCGTCCGTCGCGAGGTCCCCGATGGCGATGAGGACATCGGCCTCGTAGGAGTCGGTCTTGACGTGGGCGAGGTAGACATCGCCGGGATAGGTGGGAGTCCCGCCCATCGGATCGTCGACCGGGACGTAGACGCCGTAGCGGTGGGTCACCTCAGGGACGGTCTCCAAGGAGACGCTCTGGGCGGCGTCATGCTTCGCACTCGCCCCGAAGGAGGCGGTCACAAAGGCGTCGATCTTCTCCTCCACGGACTCCGGCGTGGCGCCGAGGTAGTCCTGCTGGCAGTCCTCGATGCCGGTCTTGATCCACTCGAGGTCCGCGGCGATCGCGCTCTCCTCCCCGATCTCAGGAATCGTCTTGCTGCTGTTGAGCTCCTCGACCCACTGGTTCAGGGCGGTAAGGTTCTCTCCCTCAAGCGGGGTGTTCACGACCGTGAGGCCGAGGATCCCTCCCTCGGTCCCGAGGGCGAGGTAGTAGAGCTCATCCTTCTCAGTCCCGGAGCCCCAGAACTCATAGACGCGCCCGATCTCCGTTCCGGCCTCGTCGAGGGCCGCCCAGTATCCGGTCGCCTGCCATTTTGCGGAAAGCTCGACGTAGGCGTTCCAGGAGTGGGCCTCCGGGATCAGGGCCTTGACGGACTCGGGAATCGTGGCCGGCACCTCGGGAGTCCCGGGGATCTCGATCCCCTCGTAGGTGAGGACGGCCTCGATGTTGGCCGCGATCGCGTAGGCCGCCTGGTTGACGCCGGAGTCCTTGATGTCGTCGCGGTAGTGGGCGCTCCCGTCGTTGATCTTCGCGATCCAGGCCTCCACTCCCTCGAGATAGGCGCTGTCCCAGCCGCCGCTCACGAGGCTGAGGGTGAAGTCGCCGGAGGTCTCGACCCCGATGACGAGGTCGTAGTCCGCGTCGCTCGCGCTGCCGGAGAGATAGAAGGCGGCGCCCGTCTCCTCGCCCTCCGCGTCAAGAGCGGCCATCCGTCCGAGGATGTCCCCCTGGTCCACGAGGAGGGGCTCACCCCAGGAGGCGGCCTCAGGGAAGATTTCCGCCATCGCCTTCATCGTCTCGGCGGAGAGGGACGCCGTCCCGCTATAGTCCTCGATCGCCTCGGCGATCGCGTCATGCGTGATCTCGATCCCGACGGTGCCGCTCGAGGACTCGTAGCCGAAGATGTCCTCGTAGGAGCCCCCGCCGTTCACGGAGTCGATGTAGTCGTTCGTCCCGTCGGGGCGGCTCTGGTTGTTGGTGAGGGCGAGCACCTTGGCGACCGCCCCCTCGGGGGTCACGCCGATGAGGAGCTGGAGGTCGCCCCAGCGCCCGCCGACGTCCGTGGTGTTCGTGATGTAGCCCCTCCCGAGCAGCTTGCCGGAGCCGTCCTTCACCTCGCGGTAGGAGACGATGTACTCGTAGTCTCCGGTCAGCTCGACCTCCTCGCCGAGGGAGGAGGCCCCCTCGAAGAGCTCGAGGTACTTCTCGCTCGGGTCGACGATCGCGCCGGTCGCATAGCCGACGGCCTCGTCGATGATGCCCTTGATGACCTGGTAGGAATAGGTGGCGCTCGGCCCGGTCTCGATGGAGCCGGTGCCGTCGTTGACCGCGTCGATCCATTCATTGACGCTCGCGTCGGTGCCCGCCGGGTTCCCGCCGGAGTAGTCGCCGAGGTAGAGCTTCGTGACGATGCCGTCCGCCTTCACGCCGACGACGAGGCCGATGTGCACGTTGTAGCTGTTGCGCCCCTCGCCTTCGTAGGCGTAGCCAAGGAGCGCCCCGTCCGCGTCAAGGACGTCGACCCTCCCGGTGAGGTAGCTGCCGCTCAGCTCGCGGAAGCCTCCGAGGGAGCTCGCGCCCTCGAAGAGGCCGAGGTAGACGGAATCCTCGTAGGAGGGCTCGGGGACGACCGAGGTGTAGTGGGCGATGGCCTCGTCGATCACGCCCTTGATGACCTCGTAGGAGGCGCCGGCGCTCGGCCCGGCGGTCCACTCGCGGTCGCCGCTGTTGACCTCGTCGACCCAGTTCTCGATCGTGGTGTCGGTGCCCATCTGCTCGCCACCCTCGTACTCGTCGAGGTAGAGCTTCGTGACCTCTCCCTCGGGGGTGACGCCGACGATGACGTTGATGCTGACGCCGAAGACGTTAAGCCCGCCGCCGTAGTAGGCGCGGCCTAGGAGGCTCCCGGAGGCGTCCTTCACCTCGCGGTAGTGCGCGAGATAGGACATGCCCTGGAGGGAGACCTCCTCGCCCGCGGAGGCGCCGCCCTCGAAGAGGTTGTAGTACTTCTCCCCTCCTGTGACAGGGGGCGTCACGGATCCGTTCTCGTAGAGATCGAGGGCCTCGGCGACCATCTCGCGGACGACGGAGGCGGTGTTGGTGGCGCCGGTGGTGATGCCGCCGTCGATCGTCGCGGAACCGTCGTTGATGGACTCGATCCACGCCTCGACGGTCGCGTTGTTCCCGCCAGTGTTGTCCGGGCCGTAGGCGACGATCTCGATGTGGGCGAGCCCGTCCGCGTTGACGCCGATGAGGAGGTCGACCTTGGCGCCGAAGCCAGTTGTTCCGACCGCGTGGTAAGCCTTGCCAATCTCGTTCCCAGAAGCGTCGAGGGCGCTCCTATAGCTCTCGATGTGAGTGCCGCCGGAGACCTCCACCTCGTCGCTGAAGGAGGCGGCGTCAGGGAAGCAGTCATAGTAGGCGGCAAGCTCCTTACTGTCTTCGTGCTGGCTTCTGGCCTCTTCGGTAAGGGCGTGCACCACCCCAATGAGGCCCCCGGCCCCGCCACCGATGAGGGCGAGGACCGCGACGACCGAAAGAACGTGCCTTGCGTCGAGCTTGATCTTCATTTGACTTTACCTCCGAAGATGATTCCGATGACGATGAAGAGGATGTCGGCGAGGAGGATAAGGCCGATGGTCAGCCCCTTCTTCCAGGTCCACCGGGACGAGGCCACCTTGTGGTGGTCGAGCACCGGGGTGATGAGGTTGGCGAGGAGGATCGAGTAGCCGACCCCCTCCGGAGCGGCGGCGAAGAGCCGGATGAGGACGGTGAGGGAGGCGGCGGAGAGCGCGTAGATGTAGCGCCCGGGCTTCGTCGCCGGCATCGTCACCGGGTCGGTCAGCATGAAGGTCGCCCCGAAGAGCATTCCTCCGGCGAGGAACTCGACCCCGATGAAGTGCCAGATGTCGAAGTCCTCGATGATCCCGCCCCCCGCGATCGCGATCCCCGCGATGGCGATGAGCGCGGTGAAGGCGCCGATGTAGGTGAAGGTCACCCTCCAGTCGATCGCCTGGCGGATGAGGAGGTAGAGGAGCCCGACGAGGATCAGGACCTTGCACACCTCTCCCATCGCCCCCTGGGTCCTTCCGAGGAAGAGGTCGAGGAGGGAGACGTCCATGAGGGCGGAGTAGCCGCCCGTGGTCGTGCTCGAGAGGATCGTGCCGCCGGTGACGACGTCGACGATCGTCTCCCCGCCCCAGGTGATGGCCGGGTAGCTCATGGTGTTCGAGAAGCTGAGGCGCGTGAGGATCATGCCCACGGCGGCGGGGTTGAAGATGTTCTGCCCGAGGCCTCCGAAGAGGAGCTTCCCGAAGATGATTCCGGCAAGGGCCCCGACGAGGACCCCCCACCAACTCGTAGTGGGCGGGAGGCACATCCCGAAGATGATGGCCGAGACGGCCGGCGCCACGGCGTTCACCGGGCGATAGAGCCTCAGGGCGTGGAGGAACCTCTCCTTGAAGGAGTGCTTCTCCCCGTCGTAGGGCATCCGTCCCTTGATCATGACGAACACCCACTCGGCGATCATCATCGCCGGCACCGCAATCCCGAACACCTTGAGGGCGTCGAGGCGGTAGATGATGAAGGAGAAGATCAGGAGAGGGAGAAGGGCGAGGAGGACGTCGAGCATCATCCTCGTCGCGCTGTCCTTCCTCCGGACGTGCGGGCTTGGCTCCTGGAGGAGCCGCATGGTGTTCTCTTCGCTCATGAAAGACGCGCGATGCGCTTTGCCCTCCTTACGTACTCGGTGACGTTAATGCGGCTCGTGCAGCTATAGGCACAGAGCCCGCATTCGACGCAGCGCTCCGGGTGGAGCGCCTTGACCCTCTCCTTGTTCCCGCTCTTCACCGCCTGGGCGATGAGGACGGGCATGAGGTGGGTCGGGCAGCTATAGACGCAGGATCCGCAGCGGACGCAGCTGTCGGCGGTCCATACCTCCTCGTCCATCACGAGGATCGAGGTGACGGTGGGGGTCAGGATGACGTCGTCCCCCTGGACGGTGTTCCCCATCATGGGGCCGCCCATGATGATCCGCTTCTTCTTCCCGGAATCCCGGTAGCCGCCGGCAAGCGGCAGGAGGTCCCGGAGGGGCGTCCCGATCCTCGCCTTGAGGAACTTCTGCTCATTCACCCCGTCCCCGTGGATCTGAACGTAGCGCGAGAGGAGGGGCATCCTCTTCTTCGCGGCGAGGTAGAGGGAGTAGATGGTGGCGCCGTTATATTCGAGGATCCCGAACTCCGCGGGGAGATGGCCGCTCGGGATGTCGATCCCGGTCGCGGTCTTGATGCAGGCGACCTCCCACCCCTGGGGATAGAAGTTCCAGACCGGGGCGAAGGAGATGCCGGAGCCCTCCTCGCCCGCGAGGGCGCTCGACCAGCATTCCGCGAGGTCCTTGTAGATCCACTTCGCGCAGATCTTCCCCTCCGTGGCGCCGGTGGCCCTCATGAGGAGGCGGAGCCCCTCGATGATCTCGCGAGGGTGCTCGAGCATGAGGCGGTGGTCGCTCGCGAGCGAGGGCTCGCACTCGACCCCGTTGATGACGATGGTATGGATCTCATGATCCCCCTGGAGCTTCACGTAGCTCGGGAAGGAAGAGCCGCCGAGCCCGACGAGGGCCATGTCCCGCATGATGGCGAGGACATCCTCCTTCGTCAGGGCGCTGAGCTCCTCCTCGGTCCTCTCCTTGACGGAGGGGTCGGGCTCGTCCTTGAAGTCGTTCTCGATCTTCAGGAACTCGCATTCCTTCCCCGTGTGGTGGAGGTGCTTCTCGATCCCGAGGTAGGTGCCGGAGCAGGTGGATACGATCGGCTGCTCGAAGAAGGGTCCCTTCCGGAGGCCGAGGCGCTCCCCGACCCTCACATGGTCCCCCTCCTTCACGGAAAGCCCGTAGGAGGCGCAGCGGCCGTTCGTGCCTGCGAGATAGCAGTACTTGGGCAAAGGCGCCTCTTCCAGTTCCTGATGGGCGAGGAGGACGTTGGGCAGCTCGATGTGACGTGCTTTCGCAATCATTCTGTCTTGTCCCGTTTCCTTTGCGGCAATTCTAGTCCGTCCAAATCCCCGGGTGTAGTGGGGAATCGAAAGAGAAGGCGCCTAGCCCAGGGCGAGGGAAAGAAGGAGGCCCGCGAGATACGAGAGGCAGTTCGCCAGGAGGACGAGGAAGGGGAAGGAGGGTCCCCTCCTAACCTTATAGGAAAGGAAGGCCCACTCGAACAGAAAGACGAGGACCTCCCCGAGGAGAAGGATCGGATAGATCCATGGGTATCCCGCCATCCGCTCCAGCGGGAGGAGCAGGAGGTTGAGCGTGAGGTTCGAGAGGACGTTCGCGAGAAAGACGCGGGAGAGAAAGCGTCGGTTCCGGAAGAACGGGAACAGGGAATAGAAGCCGATTTCCACCAAAAGGGTGAGGAACAGCGCGGATATCAGGCGAAGGAGGGATTCAAGGGCGTTCATTCTTCATGGGAAGGCCTATCTCAAGGCGCCCTCTCGAAACGCTTCTTCCCCGGACCTTCCGGAACGTCGGGGAAGGAATGGAAGGAAGACGATGAGAAAGGCCTCACTCCCCCTCCTCCTCTTTCCCTTTCTCAGGGGGATCGGCGCGCTTCCGGGATCTTTGCCGCCGGAAGACGATGACGCAGGCGACGATGATCGCCACGACCGCGATGAGGACGAGAAGGAGGAGGATCCCGGGAAGGAAGAGCAGCAGCATGCTCGGCACATCAAGAACGTACATCGGACACCTCCTCGCCCGCCTTGGAAGGGCGGGGCTTTCTCTCCCATCTCGGGAATAGCTCCACCAGCCGTCCCCTCCCGATGAAAAGGAGGGAAAGGAAGAGGAACAGGATGTTGAGGCCCATGAGCCCTGCGGTGAGGCGGGCATCCGTGCCAAGCGGGGCAAGGAAGGCTCCAAGGCCCGTCCCGAGCCCTAGCATAGTGGAAAGGATCCCGAAGGCGAATCCCTCCTTCCCTTTCCCGAAGGCGCGCCCCGAAAGAGAAAGCGTGAGGCCCATCGGGAGGTTCGTCGCAAGCGAGAGGAGGAAGGCGCCCGCCATCCCTCCGCCGGAAGGCAGGGTGAGCCCCAGGACATAGGACGCCCCCATGAGGACGAGGAGGGAGAGGCTCCCGAGGAGCCGCACGAGATATCCCCCGAGAAGCTTCCCGAGGAACACCCCCGCCATCGCGACGAGGTAGAGGAGGTCGGAGGAGGATTCCTTGTAGCCCCCGATGAACCCGCGCAGGAAGACGGAAAGGAGGAGGAATAGGGCGAAATAGAGAAGTTCCTCTGGAATTCCGGAAAAAGAGGCGCTTTCCAAAGGGCTATTCCGGACTTCTATCTTCCTTCCTCCGCCTATAAGGAGCCACAGGGCGAGAGATAGGCCGAGGATGAGGAAGAGGACATAGAGCAAAAGAACGAGGATGGGTCCTCCGGCAAGGCCGAGGAAGGAGAAGGAGGTCAAGTAGACGGCGATCGAGCCGAAGGAGATGAAAGCGCCAAGGTGATCGGGTCCCGCCCCCAGAAGAAGGAGGTGCCTCCCCGCTCCTACGTGGAAAAGGGCGTTCCCGGCCCCGAGCACCACCGCCCCGAGGAAGGAGGCGAGGGCAAGGGGCCAATCCCCCGTCGGGAGGAAGGAGGCGAGGCCCCGCGGAAGGAAGACGATGAGCGCCCCTAGAAGGAGAAACCCAAGGGAGAAGGAGGCCGCCTTCCGCCCGTCTCCGTTCCCACGATGGTCCATGAGCGCCCCCAGGGGCGCCTGGAAGAGGAAGGCGAAGGCAAGGTAGGCAAGGTAGAGGAAGCTCGCCTCAAGGGTGCCCTCCCTGATGGGCGAACCGGAGGAGAGAGCGAGGGCAAGGGGCGCAAGCGAAAGGAAGTCGACGGAAAGATGGAAGAGGCCAAGGAGATAGCTTCTCTTCTGCACGAGGGAATTATCGCCCCGAAGGGGGAGCGAAGAAAAGGAGCCTCCAGGAAAGGGGGCTCCTTCTAGATTTCCGGCTAGCGCCTGGTCGAGCCGCGAAGCTGGAGCCTCGCGTCGAACCGGTAGCTCTTCTCGAAGAGCGAGCCGTCGATGAGGTCGATCAGCATGTACATCGCCCTCCGCCCGACCTCCGCCATGTCGATCTCGAGGCTCGTCAGGGTAGGACGGACGATGTTCGCGTACTTGGTGCCGACGAGGGAGAGGACCTCGACGTTCTCAGGGACCGCGAGACCCTGGTCGGTGGCGGCGTTCTCCACTGCGGCGGCGATGGAGTCGCGATAGGCGACGTAGTAGCCCTCCCTCTCCTCGCGGAAGCGCTGGGCGAAGTCGTAGTAGGTCCTCTTGTAGCTGTCGTCGACGTTCACGATCTGGTAGGGGCGCCCGAGGTTCCGGTGGGCCTCGCAGAACACCTTCTCGCAATGGGAGAGGAGCCGCCCGCCGTCATGGACGTGGAGGAAGGTCATCCTCCTGTCGCTCCGCTGGTAGTGCTCCTCGATGATCTTCGTGAGGAGGCTCCCGTAGGAAAGGAGGACCGACCCGGTCCTGTCCCCCTGGATGTTCTTGTTGATGACGATCGTCGGGACGCTATAGGAGTTGAGGTTCATCACGTCCTCTTCCGAGAGCTCGTCGTCGAAGACGATGGCCCCGTCGACATGGGTGACGATGACCTTCTCCAGCGTCTGGAGCGCCTCCTCGCGGCTATGGGAGGTGGTGAAGACGGTGAGGGTGAAGCCCTTCTCCTTGGTCACCTCGGTGATGCCGTTCAGGAGATTCGAGATATAGACGTAGTTCGCGCTCGGGATGATGAGCGCGATGTTGGTGGTCTTGTTCGTGGCAAGCGCCTGGGCGAGCCCGCTCGGCTTATAGCCAAGCTCCTTGATCGCCGCCTCGACGCGGAGCCGGGTCGCCTCGGTCACATTCCCCTTCTTATTGATGACGCGGCTCACGGTCGCAAGAGACACCTGCGCCTTCTTCGCGACCTGGTAGATCGTCACTCTCTCCTTCGTATTCCTCATGGCCCTTTGGAACCCCCTTTGCTTGTCGTCATTATCCCAACCGCGAAAGGCATTTGATAGCAAAATCGAATGAAAATTTCACCTGAAGTGAAGAAACTTTCATGAAATGCGATGAAACTAATTTACTGGTAAATCGGTAATTGTTGTATGCTCCGGAAGAAAGCGGTTTCCGTAAGATGAAAACGGCCCCTTAGGAAAGAGGGGCCGTTCGTTCATTTCCGGACCTTTTCAGCGGGGCAGGAGGCGCACGGGGCGAAGGCGCTCGCTCGGGACATCGGCCCTCCCCTCCTTGGCCTCGGGGCGCCCGTCCAGCTTGACGAGGTCCCCGGTGAAGCCGACCGTGTCGTTCCGGATCAAGGAGGAGCCGACCCCGTACATGTCGACGGGGACGCCGATCCTCGTCCACTCCTCGATCTTCTCCGCGGTGAAGCCGCTGGAAACGGTGATGCGGACCTGGGGGAAGCCGGCCCTGTCGAGCTCCTTCCGGAGGGCGTAAATCAGTTCCTTGCACACCCCGTGAGGATCGAATCCCCTGGTGTCCTTGCCGTCGAACCAGTGGTCGACGAGGGACTTGGAGGTGTCGACGCGCACGCCTCCGAGGATGTCCCCTAGCTCCCTCGCGGCCCTGAGGGAGTCCCGGACGACGTCGTTATGGTAGTCGATGAGGCAGGTGACCTTCTCCTCGGGGAAGCACGCGTGATACATCCTCGCCGCCTTGACGACGTCCCCGCCGGCGATCTCGATAAGGGCGTGGGGCATCGTGCCCATCCCCTTCACCCCGACCCAGGAGCCCTGGGCGTCCGTCGAGAACTTCCGGATCCCGGCCACGTAGGTGGCATAGCCGTCCCCTGCCTGGGTGAGGTAGTCGTCCTGACGGTCCGCCATCGAGAAGCACGGGGTGCCCCTCAGGGCGCGCACGACCTCGAGGACGTTCGTGGCGACGCTGGAGCGCCGCGCGAGGATCCCGTCGATCATGGACTCGAGGAAGCCAAAGTCCTCGTAGCGTCCCTCGATCTTGAGCACGGGCTCCCCGGAAGAGATGAGGTCCCCGTCCTGAAGGGCGAGGATCTTCAGCTCCTCGGGGTGGTCGGCGAACTCCTGGAGAAGGGCGATCGCCTCGTCTATCCCGCAGGCCATCGCCTCCTCGCGCCGCTGGAAGAACTGCTCCTCGACGATATGGCCAGGCGCCATTTTCTGAACGATCGTGCGGCTTTTAAGGAAATAATTCGCGCTATAGAACCCTTCTCCGATGCGAGTGTCGAACTGGAAGGTCCTGTTCGTGAGGCGCTCGATCTCGCCTTTCTCCTTCCGCTGGATCTCGAGCTCTTCCATCACCTGTCCTCCTTGGGGAGATAGAAGTCCTCCCCGTCCTCATATCCTTCCGGATGGAAGGGGATCCCTTCCTCCTCCCCGAGGGCGAGGTCCCTTGGGGAAAGCACCTTGGCCTCCACGGGAATCCCGTGGTCCTTCGCGCTTTCGAAGAGGGTCCCGTCCCTGAGGATCGTCCCCGGGAGGGCGGCCACGAGCCTATCCCCTTCCTGGAAGGGGGAGAGCCCGCTCACCGTCGGGATCTCCTTCTTCCCGTCGAAGAGAGTCAGAATCGAAAGGCGCTCGTCGAGGGGGTGCTCCTCGACCTTATGGACCGAGAGGACATGGAAGCCGGTGTCGACGGTTGGCGGGAGGGGAGCGACCCCGCGCTCCTCAAGAAGCGCGTTCACCACATGGAGGAGCTCTTCCCCGGGAGTCGCGATCATCCCGTGCGCCCTGAGGCGGATGATGCGCGAGACGTTGAGGAAGTTCACGCCGACGAGAGTGTCCCCCCGGTAGAGGAAGGCTGCCTCCCTCCCCGGGATCACCTTGTCGGGGACGAGCCCCGGCTCGTAGACGAGCATCAGGATGTCCCCCATGGTCCGATGGTCGT
Organism: uncultured Bacilli bacterium; assembly: GCA_944350325.1. Classification (GTDB taxonomy): domain Bacteria; phylum Bacillota_I; class Bacilli_A; order RFN20; family CAG-826; genus UBA4951. The sequence goes on from CALVOS010000096.1 coordinate 10,793, forward strand.
AGAAAAGGCGGTACCTCATCCTAGTTCCTCCCGATAATGATCCGGTAGATCTTCCTTCCTTCCCGGCGGAAGCTCTCCTCGTACTCGCTCATCGCGTCCTCCTCCTCGTCGAGGGAATAATCTTCCTCGGCAAGGAGGATAGGAAGCCCTGCCTTCCCGCACTCCTCGAGGGTGAAGAGGTAGAGGGGCTCCTGGTCGCTCTTGAAACGGATCTCTCCCCCGGGGGCAAGATACGAGGAGATCCGAAGGAGCCTCTCATGGAAGGTGAGCCTCCTCTTCTCGTGCCTCTTCTTCGGCCAGGGGTCGCTGAAGTTCAGATAAATGCGCGGGAAGAGATGCCCCTCGAGGACGTCCCCGGCATCGTCGAAGTCCTTCCGGAGGATGCGGATGGGAAGGGGCTCCCCTTCCTCCTCCAGGGCCAGGAGCCTCTTGAGGAAGGTTCCCGCGGAGGAAACGTCCCGCTCCAAAGAAAGGATTGCTCTTCCTTTCCGCGCCATCCGGATGGCGAACATCCCCTTGCCCCCGCCGATCTCAAGATCGGGGGAAAGGGCGAAGAAGGGGTCCTCCTTCCCGGCGACCCCCTTCTCCGGATGCTCCTCCAGGAGGGACGGGGCCCAGCTCTTGAAGCGTCCTCTCACCGGGCCTTCTTCCCCAGGGCGAGGATGGCGCGCATGTAGATGGCGATGTCGAGGAGGAAGTCCTTCTCAAGGATGTATTCCTCGGCCCCGTGCATGTTCCCGTCCCTTCCCTTGAAGCAGGCGCCGAAGGCGACGGTGTTGGGTGCCTCCTTCGCGTAGGTACCGCCCCCGATCGCCAGGGGCTTGGCGAAGAAGTCGCGCGCTTCCCTCCGGTAGGAGGAAAGAAGCGTCCTCACCAAGGGGCTCCTCTTATCGAAGAGGAGGTGGCGGTGCTCCGAGAGGAGCCTCGCCTCCACGCCCGTCCTTTCCTTGAGGAGGGAGATGAGGCGATCAGGATCCGCCTCCTCGCCGAAGCGGAAGTCGAGGGAAAGGGAAAGCGCCTTCCCGTCGTAACGGACGACCCCGTAGTTATAGGTTGCCTTCCCGAGCTCCTTGGAAGAGTGGGCCCCGCCCCAGGAGGAGCCGTCCGGAGAAAGGATGGCCTCCCCAAGCGAGAGGAGCTCCTTCTTTCCGAGGGCCTCCCCGAGGAAGCGGAAGGCGATCCCCGCCGCGTTGGTCCCTAGCTCCGGGGTAGAGCCGTGGGCACTCTTGCCCTTGAAGCGGATCATCGTGAGGACGTCGTTCCCGAGGTCGTCGTAGGAAAGTCCGGAGGAAGCGAGCTTCTTCTCAAGCGCGGGGTTCTTCGCGATCGTCACCAGGAGCGAGTCGCAGACCGCGTTCGAGACGCTTCCCCCCTCCATCGCGACGATCGGGGAAAGATCGACGGGCAAGCGGAGCTCATAGCCCCGCATCCCCTTCTCCCCGTAGATGAGGGGCCAGTCGCTGTCAGGAGTGAAGCCGAAGGCGGGGGCCTCGCCCTTATGCTCCCCGAAGTAGTGCCTAAGGCAGCTGCTCCCCCTCTCCTCGTCGCCCCCGCAGACGATCTTCACGCGGAAGCCGTCGATGAGGCCGAGGTCCTTGAGGGCCTTCGTCGCGTAGAAGGCGGCGATCATCGGCCCCTTGTCGTCGGTCGCGCCGCGTCCGTAGACGACGCCATCCTCATAGGTCCCGCCGTAGGGCTTGTGCTTCCAGCCCTCGCCGGCAGGGACGACGTCCCCGTGCCCGTAGATCCCGATGAGGGGCCCCTTGTCCCCGAAGGAAAGCTCCGTGCAGTAGCCTTCGCAGTAGTCGACCGCGAAGCCGTTCTTCCTTCCGAGCTCCCCGAAGTAGCGGAGCGATTTCCGGACGCCTTCCCCGTAGGGGGCGTCCTTCCCCCTCGTGCCTTCCTCGTAAGGCGAGGCGCACTGAATCCACTTCTGGAGGGCGAGGAGCGCCTCCTTCCGGTACTTCGACGCGATCTTACGGTAGTTCATCTTCTCTCCCTTTCTCTCCCGCGGAGGATTCCCTCGGCCCCCTTCCCGACAGCTGGCACGAGGACGGCGGCAAGCACAGCCTCGCCGAGCGCCCCCAGGAGGAGCGCGGTCAGGAAGGCGAAGCCGACGCCTTGGGCGACGGGCTCCTCGCTTCTCAGGAGGGCGAGCGTCTCCTCCGGGAAGAAGATCAGGAGGTCGCCGAACACGAGGGCCGTGTGGAGCGCGGTCATGAGGAAGGCCACGAGGCCCTCGAGGAAAGCGCTCCGCCATATCTTAGGATTCCTGCGCGCGGGTGCAAAGCAAAGACCCGCGACGAGGCCGAAGAGGACGCGGGGAGGGATGCTTACCCAGGGATAGACGAAGAGGACGTTGAGCCCCGTCCCGTTGATCGCCCCCTGGATCAGGGAGGTGATGCCGAAGAGAAGGCCGTAGAGGGCCCCTCTCTTCCAGCCGAAGAGGGCGGCCCCGATGAGGACGGGGATATGGTTGAGCGTGAGCGAGATCCCGGGGAATAGCTGGATATACCCTAGCTGCGGCACGAGCCCCAGGAGGAGGATGATCGCGGAGAAGATGCCGTCGGTCGCGATCGTCCGCGCGGTCGTCCCCTCATGTCCCCTGCTTCGGGAGTAGAGGAAGAGGAAGAGGGCCAGAAGAAGGACGAGGAGCGCCCAGAAGAGGATCGTCGTCCCGTTCATAGGGAGAAGCCCTCCCCGATGAGGAAGAGCCCCTTGAGGACGAGGTTCTCTTCAAAATGGAACTCCGGAAGGAGGGGAAGGATGTGGCGGGCGTTCCCGCCGGTGAGGATGGGACGGAGAGAGACGCCCGCCTCCTTCGAGAAGGACTCCAGGAAGCCCAGGCATTCGTAGGCCCTCCCGTAGAGGATCCCCGACTGCATGCAGGAGACCGTGTTCCGTCCGATGGGGGAAGGAGGGATCTCCAGGGGGACCTCCGGAAGCGCGGAGGCGTCCTTAGAAAGCGCCTTCGCGGAGATTTCAAGGCCGGGGGCGATCGAAAGCCCCGCAAAACGACCTTCTCCGTCGAGATAAATGTATTTCGTCGCGGTGCCGAAGTCCGCGATGAAGAGGTTCTTCCCGAAGAGGGACTTCGCCGCGAAGGCGCCCGCGACAAGGTCGCTTCCCACTTCCTTCGGGTTCTCGACATGGAGGGCGAGCCCCGTCTTGAGGCCCGGGCCGAGGACAAGGAGCCTTCCCGCGACCCCCTCCAGGGCCGCGCGGTACTCTCCAAGGAGGGAGGGGACGACCGAGGAAAGGATTGCTTTTCGGGGCTTCCGCTCCCCAAGGAAGGCAAGGATGCGGGCCCTGAGCTCGTCCCTCCTTCTGGATGGCTCGGTCTGGAACTCGTAGGAAAGGGAGATCTCCCCTCCTTCGCCGAGCCCGAACTTCGTCAGGGTGTTCCCGACGTCGATGGCAATGTCCATATAAGGCTTCTCCTTAGCTGGGACCCTTCTCCCCGAAGGTGTCCCGCAGGGGGGATTATCGTACGAAGAAAGGCCCTTCTCCACTGGAAAAGGGCCTTAGGGACGGAAGAGGCGCTAGGAAACGACGACGTTCACGATCTTCCCGGGGACGTAGACGAACTTCCGCACCGTCTTCCCCTCGAGGAAGGGGCGCGCCTTCTCGCTCCGGAAGGCGGCTTCGCGGGCCTCCTCCTCGGAGCAGTCCTTCCGAAGGAGGAGTACGTCCCGGAGCTTCCCGTTGACCTGGAGGGCGACCTTGACCTCCTCCACGACGAGCGCCTTCTCGTCGTAGGAGGGCCAAGGCTCGTAGGCGATCGTATTCTCATGCCCAAGCCTTTCCCACATCTCCTCCCCGGCGAAGGGGCAGACGCAGGAGAAGATCTTCGTGAAGCCCTCGAGGTAGGGGCGGTAGAGGCTCTTCGCCTTGTAGCACTCGTTCACGAACACCATCATCGAGGAGATGGCGGTGTTGAAGTCGAGCGACTCGAAGTCCTCCGTGCACTTCTTCACCATCTGGTGGTAGGCCCTCCTGAGCTCGCCGGAGTCCTGCTCGCTCCAGCGGGCCCTCTCCTCCTCCCCGTCCACCAGGCGGAAGGCGCGCTCGATGAAACGGCGCGCTCCCCTAAGGCCCTCCGTGGACCACGGCTTGCTGTCCGAGAGGGGGCCGGCGAACATCTCGAAGAGGCGGAGGGAGTCGGCGCCCGTGGTCTCGACGATCTCGTCGGGGTTCACGACGTTCCCCCTGGACTTGCTCATCTTCTCCCCGTTCGCCCCGAGGATCATCCCCTGGTGGAAGAGGCGCTGGAAGGGCTCCTCCGAGGAAAGGACCCCGATGTCATGGAGGAACGTGTGCCAGAAGCGGGCGTAGAGGAGGTGGAGGACGGCGTGCTCCTGCCCTCCGATATATAGATCGACGGGGAGCCAGTGGTCTAGTAGCTCCTTCTCCCCGATCGCCTTCTCGTTATGGGGGTCAATGTAGCGGATGTAGTACCAGCAGGAGCCCGCCCACTGGGGCATGGTGTTCGTCTCCCTCTCCCCTTCGATCCCGTCCACCTTCGCGTGGAGCCAGCTCTCAGGGGCCTTCGAAAGAGGCGGCTTCCCGACCTTCCGGGGCGTGTAGTCCCCAAGCTCGGGGAGCACGAGCGGGAGGGCATCGTCCGGAAGGATCATCTCCTTCCCGTCCTCGGTCCGCACCACGGGAATCGGCTCCCCCCAGTAGCGTTGCCTCGAGAAGAGCCAGTCGCGGAGCTTGTAGTTCACCTTCTCCTCCCCCGCGCCCATCTCCTTGAGCTTCCTCGCTATGACCTTCTTGGCATCCTCGATGAGGAGCCCGTCCGCCTCCTCGGAATGGACATGGGGGGCGTCATCCTCCATCGCGTGCTCTGAGATATCGCCCTCGAGCACCTGGACGATGGGAAGCCCGTGGGCCTTGGCGAACTC
>CALVOS010000097.1 GCA_944350325.1 uncultured Bacilli bacterium
ATTCAGGAAGTAGAAGTTCGCGAGGGCGAGCTCTTCCTCGGATTTCACCGCCTCGCCCGCGACCGTTTTCCTCCCCTCTTCCTTCCGGAAGGCGGAGCGGAGGGTCGCGGCTCGCTTCTCCTTCATGCGGAGGATTGCCTTTTCCTCCCTTTGCCCATCCTCGGACTCCTCGAGCGGGAAATAACAGGCATAAATTTCCAGGATCCTCCTCGCCCTCTCGGGATTGTCCTTCCCTCCGAAATAGTCCTCGGCAAACTTCTCGAACTGCTCCTCCACCGCCAGGCGCTTCCCCTCCGCCTCCTGAAGGAGGGAAAGCCCAAGGGCGTGGAAAGTCGTCGCCCGGAGGGCTGGGTGGATTCCTTGCGCCTTCCTCTGGAGGTCCTCCGCCGACTTCCGGGAATAGGAAAGGAGGAGGATGTCCCGTGGATCAACCCCTTCCCTCTCGATAAGGTAGCGGCACTTCCCGCATAAGGTCAGGGTCTTCCCGGCCCCGGCCCCGGCGAATACGATGGTGGCCTCCTCTTCCGTAAGGGCGGCCCTCCTTTGGTCAGCGTCCAAGGATAGACCGTTCACGTCGTCGAATATAGGATCGCTGAGCCTTTCCTCGACATAAAGGCGGTTATGCTCCCGAACGGCCTCCTCAACCTCCTCCCCGCCGGGAAAGGAGAAGCAAGGCGCCCCGAAGGAAGAGGCTTTCTCCCTAAGGTTCGCCGCCTTCAGGCGAAAGGGCTCCCCCGAGCGCGAGGAGAGATAGCCCTTCCACCGGAAAATATCCCGTAGGTTTTCTTCGAGCGCCTCATACACGCCCTTTTGCTCCAGGTACTCCCTCCTCCGGGAAAGAGCCTTCTTGGCGGTTCGAAGGAACGCGGAAAGGTCGCTGCCTCTGAAGAAGCCCTCTTTCTCAAGGAGCAGGAGAAGCTCTTCAAGGCCCTTCGCCTCCTCCTCCCCCATGTTCTCCGGATGTCGGCGAATATCCTTTTTCCGGAACCAGCCGATCGTCCGGTTCGCCTTCCGGATTCCCTCGTTCCTCCTTCGGGCTCGTTCAAGAAGGGCGTCCCCCTCCTTCCGTTCCTTGCTCCCCTCCGGAAATGAGGAAAGGAGGAAGGAAAAGCGGTCAAGACACTTCTCCGGAACCTCGTCCCCCTTCTTCCCCTTCCTTTCAAGAGAGCGGGAAAGGAAACGGAAACGCGCCCTTAGGAAGAAGGTCCGGAAAGGATTCATCGATCTATTATAGCGAACAAGGAAGACGGCTCACTTTTCTGGGAGTGTACGCCATGAGTTAGTTTTCTCCGCAAATCTAATGCCAAACCTTAAAAACAGAATTTTAGAAAATAGAGATCTCAAGGCGTTTCTTAAAGAATGGTCCTGGAATCCCCCGCGGCCTCCCTTCCTCCCACCCCATCCTGGGACTTCTCAAGGTAATGCTGTATCTGGGCGAACAGGACGAAATTCTGGAGGATGATGCCGTTGTGGAGGTTGATGTTGCTGATCTCGACGATCTTCTCCAGCCGGTGGGCGAGCGTGTTCCGATGGATGCTGAGCCTTTCCGCGGCGCGGTTCGCGTTGCAGTTGAAGAGGATGTAGTAATAGAGGGTGTCCACGTACTCGGTCCGATGCTTCTCGTCATGCCTTCTCAGCCTTTCGTAGTAGACGTTCCGGCATTCCCGGAGGGTCTTCTTGTCGACGCAGGAGATGAGGTAGTAGGGAAGGAAGGCCGCGAAGTAGAAGGTAGTGTCCTTCGCCTGGATCATGAGGGCGATGCTCACGGCCTTGAGCGCCTCCTCGTAGTAATGCCTAAGGTCCAGGAGCGATGAGAACTCATTGGAAATCCCGACCTTCAGGTTCAGGGTCCTCGCCTCCTTCTCGATGAAGGCGACCTGGCGATGCCATTCCTTGGGATCGTCGTAGTTATTGACCACAAGAAGGTTGTTCTCGTAGCGCACCACCTTGAGCCGGAGCTTTTCCGAGATTCGGGCGATGAGGTAAGGGATGTTGTCGATGGAGCGGTGCTCGTTGAAGGTCGGGACGACGGTCACCCGGAAGTGGGTCCTCACCTTCCACCTCGCCGACTTGAGGCGCTCGGAAAGGACGAGGGGGCTCCCGATCTCCCCGCGCATGACCTCCTGGATAATGGACTCGTGGATGATGTTCGTTCCGCCGAGGAGAGAGGAGTCGCTTTCGAACACGTGGCGGAGGATCTGACAAAGGAGGGAGGCGTTCCCGAGGGACTCCTGGTCGAAGGGGCGCTTGCTCTCAAGCACCCCGAGATAGGCGACGACCTTCCCGTGGATCATGACCTTTCCAAGGATCCGGTGGACCTTGCGGGCGAGCCCCGTCGAGAGGATGAAGGGCTCCTGGCTCGTGAGCACCTTTTCCGTGACTCTCTCCTTCTCGAAGAGGGCGATCGAGGAGGAGGAGCAGTAGCCCGTCCTGAGCCCTTCTTCGAAGATGGGGTCGTCCACCTCCGCCCCGGCATCGTCGATGGCGAGCACCTTGTAGGCGGCGTCCGTGATGATGATTGGGTTATCGAGGATCTCGGCGGCCTTCCTGGCGATCTTCTTCATGTCGTGGTCGCTCGCGCTCAAGAAGAGGCTCACGAAAGGCTTCACGAGAAGAAGCTTCCTGTCCTGCCTCAGGAAGTAGCGGTGGAACCTCCGGAAGCATTCCTCGAGAGGAAGGGACGTGCTCAGGGAGGAGGGAGAGGATGAGGAATCTACCCTTTCCCCATAGACAAGGGATAGGCCTTGCTCACCCACCCTCTCTTCGGATAGGTACACGATGTTCTCCCCGTGCTCCTCCCCGGCGCGATAGTAGTCGACCCCGTAGAACTCCTTTTCCTCCGCCTCCCCCGAGGAAAGGACGGGGATCTCGAGCTTCCTTGCGATGTCCAGGAGATTCATAGGCTTCCTCCTTCTTGTGCATTATGCCCTGTTTTTGGTTCGAAATTCATGAAATAACCCCATGATTTCGTCATTTTGGCCGCGTTAGCATTTCCACGGCCAAGTTCAGGACCATAAGGAGGAACACCAAAGAATGGCATCGAACTTCGAAAAGCTGCTCTCCCGCGGGAAGATCAAGAACCTTTCCCTCAGGAACCGCATCGTCATGTCCCCGATGGGGACATTCTCGGAGAACCACGACGGCTTCCCCTCCTCCGCCCAGATCGAGTACTACCGGAGAAGGGCGAGGGGCGGCGTCGGGATGGTGCTCATCGAGGCCCAGTACTGCACCAACAAGACCGACCCCTGGATCGACTACATCACCACCGCTGACACCGACCTCCAGATGAAGGGCTGGTCCTACATCATCGAGGCCATCCATTCCGAGGGCGCCAAGGCGTGCCTCCAGATCGGCTGCGGGCTCGGGCGGAACGCCTTCCCCTTCTCCGACGCCCAGATGGTGAGCGCGAGCGAGGTCCCTTCCTTCTACTTCCCCGACAAGCTTTGCCGCGCCTTCACCCTCGAGGAGATCCACGAGCTCGTCGCCGCCTTCGGCAGGGCCGCCACGAGGGCGGTCGTCGCCGAGGCCGACGCCATCGAGATCCACGCCCATAGCGGCTACATCCTCGACCAGTTCATGACCCCGGCCTGGAACAAGCGCACCGACGAGTACGGCGGCTCCTTCGAGAACCGGATGCGCATCGTCAAGGAAATCTACCAGGCGATGAGGGCGGCGGTCGGGCCCGACTACCCGATCCTCATGAGGATGGCCGCCGACCATGACTTCAAGGGCGGGCGCACCCTCGAGGAATCCATCCGCATCGTCAACTACATAAAGGAGCTCGGCGTCGATGCCTTCGACATCGACGCGGGCTGCTACGAGGACAAGCAGTGGATCTGCCCCTCCATCTACCAAGGCGACGGCTGCATGGTCGACTACGCCTACGAAATCAAGAAGGCCTGCGGCGTCGTCGTCCTCAACTCCGGAAACCACACCCCCGAGTCTGGCGAGAAGGCCCTCGAGGAAGGAAAGTGCGACTTCGTGATGATGGGTCGCCCTCTCATCGCCGACCCCGACCTCCCAAACAAGCTTCTCGAAGGAAGGAGGGAGGACGTCCGGCCCTGCCTCGTCTGCAACCAGGTGTGCGTGAAGCGCCTCTACCAGAACCGGAAGATCGGCTGCGCGATCAACGCGGAGGCGGTCGCCGAGGGCGAGTACCACCTCACCAAGGCGGA
>CALVOS010000098.1 GCA_944350325.1 uncultured Bacilli bacterium
GTGAAGAAGACCGACCCGCGGGCGAAGATCGTCTTCTGCGGCCCCTGCATCGCCAAGAAGATGGAGATGTTCGACGAGAAGTCCAGGGCCTACGTCGACTGCGTCATCACCTTCGAGGAGCTCCAGGCCCTCATCGACGCGATAGGGATCGACCTGAAGTCCCTGGAGGAGCGCCCCCTCGACAACGCCTCCTTCTTCGGGCGCATCTTTGCCAGGAGCGGAGGCCTCACCGAGGCCGTCAAGGAAGCCCTCACGGAGCAGGGGAGCGCCTTCGAGGCGAAGCCTATCGCCTGCTCCGGCCTCGAGGAGTGCAAGAAGGCCCTCATGGCCCTCAAGCGCGGGAATGCGCCCTTCAACTTCATCGAGGGGATGGCCTGCGTCGGCGGCTGCATCGGGGGCCCCTCCTGCCTCACCCACGAGATCCGGGACGCGGCGAGCGTCGACAAGTACGGCCACGAGTCACGCGAGAAGACGATCGAGGGGGCGATCCGCTCGGTCATGGCGATCGGGGAGTAGCCTCGCGGAAGGCTTCCGGGAATCCTCAGGAAGGGGCCGGGGAACCGGTCCCTTTCCTTTCGGAGGGGCAGGCGAGGGGGGTCTTTCCGGGGACGGGGCGATTTTGTGAAAATCTTTCTCAGCAATTTCCTGGAAGCGCTTTATAATTCACCCAAATCAGGAGGAAGACATGTTCGGAACTAAGAAGACCGCCCCCGTGGAGAGCGGGGGCGCCCTCGAGCGGGCGAAGGCGAGGATGGCGGCCGCCCTCGACGCGAAGGGAATCGAGTACCGCGACGAGCGGGACGAAAATCAGTTCGTCGCCATCTTCGACAATGGCGACCGCAAGGTCGTGATCAAGCTGGACGAGGTGAACAACGGGAACGCCGTGAACGTGCGCTTCGTGCTCTACGTCTCGCTTCCCGACCCCGTCGACTACCCCCTCTTCCTCGAGTGCCTCAACATCGCCGAGAACGCGCTCGTGGTCGGGGACATCCACATCCTCGAGGGGGACGGGCAGGACTTCCTGGCCGCAGACGCCGGCTTCCGCTTCGTCGGAAGCGAGATCACCCCCTCCACCGTCCACTCCTACTGCAATCGCGTCATAGGGACGCAGAAGGGCTTCTTCGGGCAGCTCCTCGCCGTCGCCCGCGGCGAGATCGGCTCCGTGGAGGAGTTCCGGAACAAGCTTTGATCGAAGGAGGAAGATAGAAGATGTTCGGCAAGAAGACTGCGCCTCAGCAGCCCGCGACGGGCGGGGCGACCCCTCTCGACAGGAGGATGCGCCAGGCCGTCATCGAGGCGATGGACGACCTCGGCTACAAGTACGACACGAAGGACGGGAACATCGTCGCGACCTTCAAGGGCGACTCCCGCGACTCGCTCCTCCTCATCATCCTCTTCCATGAGGAGACGGATACCTCCTACCCGTGGATCCAGACGGTGTGCCCCATCGACATCGACGGGATCGCGAACCGCCCCCTCTTCCTGGAGGGCCTCGCCTACGCGAACACGAACAACGGGAAGATGGGCCGCTTCGTCCTTTCCTCGGACAGCAAGCGCATCGACTACCAGGAGGGGACCGCCTTCGGAAGCGACGACATGGGGATGCAGTTCGCCCGCGGCGCCATCCAGCGCACGATCGCCTGGGGCGACGAGGAGCTGACCTGCCTCAAGGAGCTCGCCGAGGGGAAGTATTCCTCCTTCGAGGAGTTCAAGAAGGCCTACATCGAGTGCTGAGACGCTCCTAGGAAGGCCGGGGGAGACCCCGGTCTTTTCCTTTGCCCTCCCCGGACGTATCCTCCCCTCATGGAAGAGCTCCAGGCGCGCCTCCTCCGTTCCCTCATGGAGGAACGTCCTTCCTTTCGTCCCGTCGGGCCGGGAAGGTTCCTGGACGAGGGGGAAGGGACTAGGCTCTCCTTCTCCTTCGAGGAGAAGGGCTTCTCCCTCCTTTCGAAGGCGCGGGCGGAGATCCCTTGGGAGCAGGAGGCGGGAGCCGAGCTATACGAGGCGCTCGAGCGGATGAACGAGGGCGCCCTCTGGGGTCGCTTCCTCATGCGGAAGGGGGAGGAGTGCCCCTACCTTTCCTATGAGATCCCCTTCCTTTCCTTCCCCGAGGACGTGGGGGAGAAGACGGTCAAGGCCGCCCTCGGGAACGTGCTCCTCGTGGGGAAGGAGATCCTTCCTTTCCTCGTAAAGGAAGGCTTCCCCGACCTCGAGGGAGAGTGGCTCCCCCTCCTCAGGGAACGGAGGAAACGGGAGTCCCTCCTCGTCCACGAGAGGATCGACGGGCCGGGCAAAAGCTTCCCCGCGGAGCAAAGGAAGATCCTGCGCGCCCTGATGGAGGAGGAAGGCTTCCCTTACCTCGAGGACGAGGAAGGGATGATCGTCACCTTCCAGAAGGCGGGGAGGGAGTGCCCCGTCTCGCTCCGCTACCTGGAGGAGCCCCCGCTCCGGGGGGTGCTCCTCTACGCCTATTCCCCGAGCTTCCCGCTCCTTCCTTCCCAGAGAGGGGAGTGCGCCAAGGCGCTCGGCTACGCCAACGGTGGCTTCGCCCTCGGGAAGGGGACGCTCTTCGGGAACCCGGTGGAGCCGCTCCTCCTCGTCCGCATCATCCACCCCATCTTCGAAGGCGAGCTGGTGGGGGGGAGGAGGATCCGCCACGCGATGGCGCTCGTGGAGTTCGGGATGCGGCGCTTCCTCCCGCCCTTCCAGCGGCTCGCGGAGGGGACGCTCCGGGACTTCCGCGATTTTCTCCGCGCCTTCCGGGGAGACTAGCCCCTCCTTTTCTCGTGAAGCGCGTAGAGGGCGATCGACGCGGCGTTATCGAGGTTGAGGGAGTCCACCCCCTCCTCCATCGGGATGAGGACGGGCCTTCCCCTTTCTTTCCATTCCTTCCCTAGGCCCTTCCCCTCGTTCCCGAAGGCAAGGGTGAGGGGACCGGAGAGGTCCGCCTCCCGGAGGGGGGTAGCCCCGTCCAGCATGAAGGGGAGGATCTTCCTCCCGGGGAAGTCCCTTTCGTACTCCTCGAAGGAGGGGTAGGTCCGGATCCTCGTCTGGAAGTAGGCGCCCATCGAGGAGCGGACCGCCTTGGGGGAATGGGGGTCGCCCGCGGGAAGCAGGATCGCCAGGGAATGGACCCCGAAGGATGCCATCGAGCGCATGATGGTCCCGATGTTCCCGAGGGTGCTCGGGCTCTCGAGGAGGACGTGGTCCTCCTCTGGGGGAAGAGGCTCCTCCTGGACGAGGAACTCCCCGATCGCGTAGCAGCTTTCCTTCTCGCTTTCCCGGAAGATCCTCTGGTTGTTCTCGATGACGGGGATTCCGATCTCTCTTGCCAGGGCGATGAGCTCCTTCCTCGTCCTCTCCTCCCGGAGGAGGGGGGAGAGGTAGAGCCTCCTTGCGACCTTCTTCCCCTTCCTCAGCATCTCGTAGCAAAGGGTCGTCCCGAGGGCGAGCCCGACCCCCTTCTCGCGTCCAAATCGTTCCATATGGCCCCACTATAGGGCAGGGGATAGAATCGCTCCATGGAGTATTCATGGAGCAGCCTCCTCGTCGAGGAGAGGGAAAGGCCAGGGAAGGGGGAGAGGACCTACTCCTTCTTCCGCAAGAAGGAGGGGAAGGCGCCTCTTGGGGAGATTTCCTTCCGCGACATCGGGGCGAGGGGAGGCTTCCTCTCGCCTTCCCTCTCGGGGGAGAAGGAAATCCAAGAGGAGGCCTTTTCCTTCCTCCTCTTCCTCCTCTTCCTCCGGGAAGGGAAGGAGTTCCTCCTCGCGAAGGAGGGATCCCCTCTCCTTCCGGGGGCGGGCTTCCTCCCGCGGAGGGACATCCTCCTTCCCGTGGGGAACGGGGTCCTCGGGGAAGGGAGGATCCTTCCCCTTTTCCGGAAGGACTGGCTTTTCTCCCTCAAGGGGAAGTACCGCCTCCGGATGGAGGACGACCTATATCCCCTCCGGAAGGAAGGCTGGGAGGAACGCCCCAGGATCATCGCCCGGGGGCTCGTCCTCGACGAGGAAGGAAGGATCCTCCTCCATGAGAACAGGAGGGACGACGCCTTCGGGAAGGAAAGTTACCTTGAGACCCCCGGAGGAGGGGTCGATCGGGGCGAGACCCTCGAGGAGGCCCTCCGGAGGGAATGCCTCGAGGAGCTAGGGAGAGAGGTCCGCCCCCTCCTGTACCTTGGGTCCGTCGAGGACGAGTACCGGGTCATCGGGAGAAGGAACCTCACCCACTTCTTCCTTGCGAAGGCCGCCGGGGAGAAGGGCCCCCTCCACATGGTGTCCCGCGGGGACAGCCTGATCCAGAGGACGCTGGCCCTTCCCCCAAGGGAGGCGCTCGCCCTCATGAGGGAGATAAACCGGGAAGGGAAGGTCGGGACCCTCGTGCGGAGGAGGGAGGAGCCCTTCCTTTCCCTCGTCCCTTATTTCAGGAAAACGTCCTTCCCCTCTTGAATGCCCCTTCGGGGCCGGTCTAAAGTAAGTCCGTGAAGAAGCGCGCTTCGGAAAGAAGAGTCGATCGCATGGATGGCCTCTTTTCCCTGCACGCGGAGCTTCTCCGGGAGGAAGCCCGATAGCAGGGCCCCGGGGAAGCGGAAGGAGACTAGGATGAAAGGTATCTGGAACAGGCTCCGTCTCGCCCTCCTCGGGGGCATCCTCGCCTTCGCAGGCGCCGGGGCGATCTCTCCCCTGGCGGGTGGGGTGGTCGCTGAAGCGGCCTCCTCGGATTGGGTCGGGAAGACCTTCGAGAAGATTTCCTCCGTAGACGAGCTCCAGGACGGGGACGCGATCCTTCTGGCGTCAAAGGGAAATTTCGCGAGTAGTTTTCATTCGAGCTATTACTTCAATAGCGAGACTGGGTCTTCCGGTGACTCTGCCGTCTGCACCAACGCATTTGAGGTCTTTCTTATCTCGGGGGAGAGTGGGAAATTTACCCTTGAGTGCGATGCATTGTCCGATGGTTCTTTCGTTGAATACCATGGGTCAAGCAACAAAGTTTATCTGACCACGTCCTCTAGCGAAGCGGATACATGGACCTTTGCGTATTCGTCGAACAAATTCCGCATTCAAAGCGGGAATGTCACTGGCAGGTACCTACAATACAATTCCGGTAGCCCAAGGTTTGCCTGCTACACGGGATCCCAGCAATATCTTGATGTCTATCGTCACCGCGAAGTTTCTTACGATGAAATTAGGGCAACCGGGACTCTTGAGAAAACCGAATACCTTGCAGGCGACACTTTTGATCCGACAGGCATCGAAGTCCATGGTTACATCGGTGGCGTTGACCAGGGCGCGATTGATCTATCCAAGATCACTTGGGAACCTTCCGTTCTGGATGCTGGAACCACCTCCGTTGATGCTGTGTTTGTGAACACGGATGGATCTGAGCTTCGCTGCACGGTCGGAGGCATTACCGTCCAGGAACGAGAGGTCACGGATATCCAAGTTGCTGTTGGAGAGGAAATTCGGTATGAGGTCGGGGACACTCGCACCTACGAAGGCGTGACTGTGACGGCTGTCTATGCCGACGGGTCCACTTCCGATGTAACCGCGGCCGCCACCTTCGATCCTGCAAAGGGCACTGTCGTTGGAATTGAAGAGGAGGGACATGATGTTGAGGTCCATGTAACTTACCTCACCTTCACGAAGACCTTCTCCTATTCGGTTTCTTTCAGCCCGTCTCTTGAATACAGCGCTTCTATGTCGGATTTCGGTTCAGACGGAAATATCAAGAGCGTGGCTTCTATCGGCAGTCTTAGTTGGGCTGTCTCCTTCAGTGATAATGGTACTGAATACTTGACGTCTGACCCGAACAAGGGTGTTCAGTTTGGATCCAAGGGTAATCCTTTCGAAATGCTTAGTCTCAGGAGCCCCCTGTTCGTTGGAGAGGGCAAATCCCTGATCACCGAGATCTCCGTCAATGCGTCGATGGGGAGTTCTGGCAAATGGAAACTCTCGGTCTATGTCGGCGGCCAGCTGATTGGTTCGAGCAACCTCACTACATCTTCCGCGGAATACACTTACTACCTCGAGGAACCTGCCGTTGGACATGTTGAAATTTCATTCACCCCGACAGGGACCAGTCCGAAAGCCGTGTACCTAAAATCCATTTCCATCGGCGGCAGCTCCGTGACCGGCACCGGCGATGGCGACGCAATCGCTGCCCTTACCAAGCTCGAGGCCGTGGACGGATGCGTTTACAGCACTCCCGAGGAGATCGCCAACCTCGAGTCCATCGTTGACGAGTACGATGCGACCTGCGCGAATTACCCCGCCTTCGCCGCTGCGATGCTCGACGACTACGAGTCGGGCGACGTGAGCCACGAGAACGGAATCCAAAAGGACTACGTCGCCGCGGGCGAGAAGGCCGAGTCCATCCGTGGCCGCATTACCACTCCTGAGGCCCAGCCGTTCTTCGCCTTCCAGGGAGACGGGAATGACGGAATGAACTGGGCGATCGCCGGTGCGTCGCTCGGGATCGCGGTCCTAGGGGCCGCGGGCTACCTCTTCTACCGCAAGAAGAAGGTCGCGCGGTAATCCAAGCTTCCTGGGGAGGGCGGGTTCGCCCTCCCTTTTCCCTTGGTTCTCCGCTATCCTTCGTGTTGGAGATATCTCTATGGAAGAGGTTCGGTTCACGGAGAAGGAGTTCCAGGAGGCGTCAGGTCTTTTTCGGGAACGGAGGGCGTTCCGCATCGCCTCCTATGTCTTCCTGGGGCTTTCTGCCATCGCCCTGATCCTTGGCTTCTATGTCCTCTATGGGGTGAAGATCGAGCCTCCTGAGGAATCGGGCCTCGGTACAGGGATCGCGATGGCCTTCGCCCTGATGGCGATCTACGCGACCGCGGTCGTTCCCATCTTCATTGGCTTCGCCTTCCTGATCCTCGCGATATCGCTTCTTCTCGCGGGGCTTCTCATCAAGAGGAAGAAGGCCAAGGGATATAAGGACCGCATCCTTTCCCTGGCAGGTCCTGGAGGGAAGGAAAGGGAGAAGCTCCTCATGAAGTCCCTCAGGAAAAGGGACTACGAGGGCTTCCTCGCCCTCCAGGGGCCCCTGGACGAGGCGCCGGGGAACTAGCCTTCCTCCCTTGCGCGCCCCTCCTCTTCTCCCTATACTTACGCCCGCTGGCGGATGTGGTGAAGGGGTTAACACAACCGGCTGTGAACCGGTCATTCGCGGGTTCAACTCCCGTCATCCGCCCCAGCAGGGAATCGCGCGGCCTCCGGGCCGCTTTTCGTTTCCCCTGCCCGGAGGACCCCTTTCGGGGCATACTATGGGCGCATGGACGCAGGAGAGAAGATCGCCCAGAGGAGGAACGCCCTCCGGCTCAGTGTGGACGACCTTGCGAAGAGGACCGCGATCCCCTTCGACAGGATCGAGAGCCTGGAGTCGAACGAGTCCTCGCCGAGCGCGGAGGAATACCTCAGGATCGCGGAGGCGCTCGGGACCACTCCCGAGGAGCTGATGCCAGACGGGCTGGACGCCGGAATCACGAGCGTGGATCCCAAGACCGGAGTCGTCCAGGAGGCGAGGCAAAGAAAGCTACGGATGAGCCCCACGAGCGCGATCGTGCGCCTCATCCTCTGCCCGATCCTCGCCCTCATCGCCCTGGCGATCTTCCTCTTCTCGCTCCTCGTCCTCATCGCCGAGTTCGTGGACTGGCTCCTCTTCGTGGTCCTGGTCTCGGGGGGAGCCCTCTTCACCCTCGTCGAGGAGACGGTCCGCGCGGCCCGCTATCTCATCCACTATCGCAAGGGAAAATGAGGAAATCCCCTGTAGAACGCGCACGGAATCAGAATCTAGGCTAGACTATCCCCGATGAACGACAAGGGAACGAACATCCTCCTTCTCCTCACCCCGAAGGCGCAGGTGGAGTATCTCTTCGATGACTTCACCGTCCGCCAGGCGATCGAGAAGATGAAGGAGAAGCGCTACAGCATGATCCCCGTCATCTCCCGCGAGACGGGGAAGTACCTCTACTCCCTCCGGGAAGGGGACTTCCTCTACTACCTCGCCGAGCGCCACCTTTCCTTCCCCGAGCTCGAGAGGAGGCCTCTTGCGAGCATCCCTCCCTCGCGCGACATCCGCGCGGTCCCGGTCTCGGAGTCCGTTCCTGCCCTCTTCCGGACGATCCTCGGGCAGAACTTCGCGCCCGTCGTGGACGACCAGGGGGTCTTCATCGGGATCGTGACCCGGATGAAGGTCATGGACGCGCTGATGCCGGAAGGGAAATGAAAGAAGGCCTCGAGGGCCTTCTTTTTTTATCGTCCGAGGCTCCGCCTTATAGCTGGTCGTAGAGGTTATGGAAGATCGCGTCCATCAGGACCGCGTGGTCCTCGCCGCGGCAGTCGGACTGGACGGTGATGACCGCCTCCTTCCCCGGGAATATCGCGGAGACCTGGCCGTACTTCCCGTCCATCCGGAAGGAGCCGTTCGGGCCAAGCCAGTAGAGATAGGAGTAGGGCCCTCCCTCGATCTGCTTCTTCCGGCACTCATGGATCCACGAGGAGGGGACGACCTGCTTCCCCTTCCATTTCCCCTCCTGGAGGGCAAGGAGGCCGAGGCGGTGGAACTCGTCGATTGAAAGGAAGAGGCCGCCCGCGCCGAAGAAGCGTCCCTTGGGGTCCGTCTCCCAGGTGGGCCTAGGGATCCCGAGGGGCGAGAAGAGGCGGGGCATGAGGTAGTCGAGGAGGCTCATCCCGGACCTTCGTTCGATCAGGATCCCCATGAGGAAGGGGCCGACGTTGCTATATAGGAAGTTCTCGCCTGGGCGATGGATGGCGGGGAAGCGGAAGGCTTCCTTCACCCAGTCCGCCTCCGCGGGAAGCTTCGCGCGGTCCGCGCCCATGAGCCAGGGGCGCTCCTGCCCGAGCCCCATCGTGAGGAGGTCGCGCACCCGGCATTCCGGGAGGTGGCCGAGGTCATGCGTAGGAATCTCCTCCGGGAAAAGGTCGACGATCCTCTCCTCCAGGGAGAGGAGCCCTTCCTCCACGGCGATCCCCGTGGCGAGGCTCGTCACGGACTTCGTCGCGGAGTAGATGTTCCTCCTGAGCGGGTCCTCGTAGTCCTTGGAGGCGACGAGCTCGCCGCCTTTCGTGACGCGGATGTTGTTCACGTGGACGAGGCGGGCGACTTTGTCGAAGTAATCAAGGTTCATGGCGGTCTCCTTCCCAAGAATTATCGCATGAACTCCCTCTTTTTGCCGAAGTTGGCATAATTCCCCCCATGGCAATCGCGCTTCTCTTCCTCATCTATTTGACTTTCGTGGGGCTCGGACTCCCGGACACGGTCCTCGGAAGCAGCTTCCCTGCGATCTCCGGGGCGCTCGACCTTCCCGGGGACTACGCCGGCTACATCGGGATGATCGTCTCCCTCTTCACGATCCTCTCCTCCTTCCTCTCGAGCTTCTTCCTCCAGAGGATGAAGACCTCGGTCTACGTGTTCCTCTCCGTCCTTCTTACCGCGATTGGGCTCATCCTCTTCTCCCTCGTCACCCCTCTCTACTGGTGGGCCTTCTTCCCGATCGCCATCCTGATGGGCTTCGGGGCCGGGGGAGTGGACGCCGCGCTCAACAACTACGTCGCCCTCCACTACAAAGCCGTGCACATGAACTGGCTCCACTGCAGCTGGGGGGTGGGGGCAAGCCTCGGCCCCCTCCTGGTCGGGAGCTTCATCGACCCGATGACGAACCAAGGCTGGGAGTGGGGGGTGAGGACCATCGGCTTCATCCAGTGCCTCATCGCCCTCCTTCTCTTCCTGGGGATTCCTCTCTGGGACAAGGTCGCGAGGAAGAGGATGAGGGAGGGGGAGAAGGCCCCCGAGGAGGAGATGCCCGTCCGGAAGGGGGACCACCGGAGGCTTCTGAAGAGCCCGCTCTTCTATTTATGCGCCATTGGCTTCTTCTCCTACTGCGCGATGGAGACGACGACCGGCTTCTGGACCCCTAGCTTCCTCTATAACGGGATGGGGGTGGACTCTTCCCTCTCCGCGACCCTCGGGTCCTGCTTCTACCTTGGGATCACGGCCGGACGCTTCCTTTCCGGCCTCCTTTCCTTCCGCATCTCACCGAAGAACCTGATCCGTGGCGGGGAGGCGCTCATCATCCTCGGCTCCCTCCTCGCTCTTCTTGGGACCCCGGGCCACGACTTCGTCCTTTCTTCCGTCGGGATCGGCCTGATTGGCCTTGGGTGCGCGCCGATCTATCCCGCCATCATCCTCCTGACGCCCTATCGCTTCTCAAGGAGGATCAGCCAAGTCGCGATGTCCCTCCAGATGGCGGTCGCCTACATGGGGAACCTCGTCCTGTCGCCTCTCTTCGGGCTCGTCGCGGAAGCGATCGGGGAGGAGGGGTATCTCCTGCTTCCCGTCGTCCCTCTCTTCTTCGGGATCCTCATGCTCCTCGTCCACGAGATCGGGAACGGGATTCTCCGGAAGCGCGACCTCACGCTCGGGGAAGAGGAACGGAAGGAATACGCGATCGGACGGTGAAGAAAAGGCCGGCCCTTTCGGAGCCGGCCTCGATTGCCTTTCCTTAGCCCTTACTGGAGCTCGGGTTCCGGGATGTAGTCCTCTTCGTCAGAGAACAGCGGTCCCTGGGCGGCGATCTCCTCGAGCCTGAGGCTGTAGAGGGCGCCCTGCTCCACGTCAGTAAGAATCGGCTTGACAACGTTCTTGTCCATAGAGTTCTTGTCCTCCTTTCCCGTTGTCCCGGGTGATTCCTCCCCTCGGGACGCCTTCAATATAGTGCCTCTCGAGGGCTCTTCAAGCCTAGCGGACGTGAAAGCCGTTTCTGTAAGCGTTTCCCCTTTAATCCATTTATGAATATTCAGTCACCATCGAATGTTTTTCGTAATCTTATGTATGCGGTTTCATCGTTGGGTTTCCTTGGGATCCGCATCCGTGGCTCTTGTTTTCAATGGATTTTCTCATGAAAAAGGGCGGCCCGATCGAGCCGCCCTGTCCTAGCGGATCTTCTTGAGGAACGCCCGCCTTCTTTTATGGAGGACCGTCTCGAATCGCGCCCAGTTGTTCTGGATGTTCTCGTTCTCCTCGAGGTTCAGGTTCGTCTCGCAGTGCTCGATGTTCCCGTCCTTGAGCATGAGCTGGAGCTCATGGAAGATCGCCCAGGCCACGCCGGTGTTCTGGTATCTCCTGTCGATCGCGATGAGGCCGAGGTCGAGCACCTTGGGCTTCCTGACGACCCTCAGGAGACGGATGAGCGTAAGGGGGGTGAGCCTTCCTCCCGACTTCTGGAGGGCCTCCCCGATCGCGGGGAAGCAGAGGCCGACGCAGACGACCTTGTCGTTCTCGTCGACGATGATCCGGAGCCAGCGGGAGGAGATGACGAGCTTGAAGGTCTTGATGAGCTCCTCCCTCTCGCCCTTCGAGAAGGGGACCGTCTGGTAGAGGTCCTTGTAGGCCTCGTCGATCAGGTCGAAGAATGCGTCGCCATACCGCTTCACGATCTGCCTCGTGGACATCCCGCGCACGACATGGAGCCTCGCTCGTTCCATCGTCCGCTCGACGATGCGCCCGATCTTCGGGTCGATCTCCTTGGGGGCGAAGATCTTGCGCTCGACCCAGTCGACCTCCTTCCGATAGCCCTCCGTCTCGATGAGGCGCTGGTAGTAGTCGAAGTTATATTGCTCCTCGAAGGTGGAGAGCTGGTCGAAGCCCTCGATGAGGAGGCCCTCCCGGTCGAGGTCGCTATAGCCAAGCGGCCCGCAAACCTCGTCCATCCCTCGCTCCCGGGCGAATTCCTCGACCTTGGAGAGGAGGAGATGGGCGACCTCCTGGTCGTCGATCGCGTCGAACCTCGTGAAGCGGACCCTCTTCTGTCCTCTTCTCTCGTTCGAGGTTCGGGAAAGGATGGCCTGGACGCGCCCTACGATCCTTTTTCCGTCATACACGGAGTAGAAGGCGACCTCGTTGTCCTTTAGATGGTAGTCGTCCTTCCGGAATAGCTTCTTCTCGTCGCCATATAGAGGAGGGACGAAATATGGGTTTCCTTTATAAAGGCGGAGCGGGAAGTTTATGAAATCGCGGATTTCCTTCCTGCTCCTTACTTCGATGAGCTTGTACATGGGCTCTCCCTTCTTCAATCCCCCATATTGTGGACAAAAAGGAAGGGAAATGCCCCGCTATTCGCGTCTACTCCTTGGAAATCGTCCCGGAGAATGCGGTTTCCCTCGCAGTTTCCGCGTATCTTTCCCACTTTGGGAACAGCGAGAGGAACCAGCAGTGCTCCTGGAGGAAGCGCTCGTCCTCCTCCGGGGAAGAGCCCTCAATCTTCGCGAGAGGGTAGGGGCCGTTCACCTTCCAGCGATCGAAGAGCCCCATGCGGATGGCGTCGGTCGGGCAATGGAAGGCGCAGCGCATGCATAGGAGGCAGTCTCTCCCAAAGCGGATCCTCCCTTCCTCCTGGCGGATATTCCCTCGCGGGCAGGAACGGACGCACCGGAGGCAGGAGATGCACTTCTTCTCGTCCGCTTCAAAGCCAGGGGCGGCGAGAGGTCCCGCCAGGCGCTCGATTCGGAAGAGCCATCCTATGGGAGAGAGGAGGACGTTCTCCTTCGCGGGGACAAGAACCCCACGTTCCAGACGCTTCAGGAACGCGTCCAGGAGCATCCTGTCCCCAGAAAGGAGGCGCTTGACCAGGGCGTCGGGGTAGCGGAAGTGGATGTTGTAGGGCATGAGGAGATGCCATTCCCCGTAGAAGGGCTTCCCGGATTTCCGGATCCTGCGGAGCAAGGTCCTGGAGGAGGCGTCGTTCAGGAAGTGGGGCTCGCCGCTCTGCTTGAGGATCGCGTAGGCCTTTCCTTTTTTGAGATTGAGCTTCCTGAGGTATCTTTCGTAATTGAGCGGCATGTTGAACGCGTGGATGGGGTAGCTGAACACCACGAGATCGAACTGCCCTAGGTCTGGGTCGGGGCCCTTGTCCTCGATCGAATGAAGGAGAACCGAAAAATCCAGCTCATTCTCAAGCCTTCTCTTCAAAACCTCTACGAGAGCTTTTGTATGGCCCGTCCCTGAGAAGTAGAGGAGAAGCGCCTTCCCGCCCTTCATCTTGGCTCCCAGCAAAGAGCGAAGGAAAGGGTGTCCCTGGAGTGCTCTTCCAGCCATCGGGGGAGCCTCGCTTCCCCTGGCTTCCCCCAGGCGTGGAAGAGTCCGCGCGGACCGATCCATCTCTCCTTTGCATCAAAGTCCCGGATCCCCGCCTCCAGGACCGAGAGGCAAGCCTTGCTGGGCGACATGAAGATCTTCCTCATGATCGGAGGGGCGACCTTGTAGAACCAGGAAGGGTAGGCCTTGTTCTTGGGGTCGAAGAGATTGGTGCAGCTAACCCCGGGGTGGGCGAAGCGGATGTCCGCGCCTTCCTCCTGCATCGCCATGAGGGCGGACATCATGAGGCTCTTGGAAAGGGCGTAGCTCATCGTTCTTCCTCCTGCATGGTTCAAGGTCTTTGAAGGATTCTCCCAGTCGATGGATTCCCGTGCCTTTCTGACCTTCCCAAGGACTGCAGTCAGCGATGACACCGCGACGATCCGGATTCCCGGAACCTTCTCGAGTAGTGCCTCAATGAAGCAGACGGGCTGGACATAGTTGACAAGGTATGTCCTCTCCAGGCCCGAGGACAGGTCTGGTTCCTGATGGTAGATTCCGGCGACATGGAAGAAGAGTCCGCACCCGGAGGTTTGGATTTCCTCCAAGGAGGAAGGGAGCGTCTCCGGACGATCGAGATCAAAGGGGATCGCCTTCGCGCGGACCCCGTGCTCTTCCTCGAGTTTCCTTGCCAGGGCCTCGCCCTTGGCTAGGTCCCTTACCAGGAGAAGCAGCTCGGCGCCCTCCTTCGCAAGGCGCTCGGCAAGGGCGCCCCCGATCCCTCCTGTCGCTCCGTTCAGGGCGATCGGCCTCTCGAGGATGGCGTTAGGAATATGGGTAGATGACGCCCTTTCTTGCATGGAAGCATTGTACAAAGGAGGGCGAATCGATATCTCTAAGTCTTCCATTTCTTTCGTAGAGGGCCAGGAAGCGCAGACATTTTCGCAAATCGGGAAATTCTCTGAGGCCTAAGGACACTCTTCTTGCGGGACCTTCGCGCGATTGCACTCCTCGATTCACCAGACCGAACCTGGAAAAGGGTAGAATCCGCCCATGAGTTTCCTTTATCGCAAGGCTGTTCTTGGGGACCTCCCCGGCGTTCTTGCTCTCCGGAAGGAGGTCATCGACGGCCTCAAGGCAGAAGGGCTATTCATTTGGGATGATGAATATCCCTCGGAATCCCTCTTCCATGAGGATATCGAAGGAGGGTGCGCACGCCTGCTGGTGTCCGGGGATCGTATCGCTGGCTATGTATCGATTGGGAAGGCCGACGAAGAGTTCGGCGAAGGGGTCTTCGATGACCCGGGGCTCATGACCTTCTCCCGCCTTATGGTAGCAAGAGACTTCCGAAGGATGGGAGGGGGCCGCTATCTGGTCGAAGAGGTCCTGAAGGAACTCGCCGGCCAAGCCGCCCCGGGAGTGGGAATCCTGGTCCACCCCGTGAACGAAGGGGCTCTTCATTTCTACGGAAGGCTTTCCTTCGAGGACCTTGGCCCAGTCAGGAACGAGTGGGGCGAATTCGTCCGCTTCCGCTTTCTCTTTGCCTAAAAAGGAAGATAGAAGCAGGATGTCATCGCCTCTTTCCTGAGGTATACGCAGTTCAGCCACTCTTCTTTATTTGGATGTGCCATCTAACCATTCCTCCTCCTGATACGTTATCCTTGGCTCATGAAGAAGGTCGATGAGCGCTACTTCATCCGCAAGCCGGATGAGCCGGCGACTGAGGATATCGACGCCGTTCTTGCCGAGGGCGAGAACATCCTCTGGCGGGGGAAGCCTCTTAAGAAGGCCTTTGTCTGGAACAGCGCCCTGAAGTTCATGGGGATCGCCATCCTCTGGCTTCTCTTTGATGGGTTCGCCATCGGCATGTTCGCATCCTTCCCCGGGATGCCATGGTTCCTCTACATCGTCATCGGGGTCTTCTTCCTCTTCCACCTAATCCCCGTCTGGCTTTGGATCTATTCCATGGTCACCGCCGGAAGGCGCCACAAGATGGAGGAATACGCCTTTACCGACCGCCGGATCATCATCCGGAAGGGAATGGTCGGGGCGAGGGTCCAGAGCATCCTCTATAGCGACCTTACCTCCGTGAACCTCCGCGTCGGCATCATCGAGAAGCTTTGCAAGGTGGGGGACATCTATATCGTCGCGGGGAAGGAGACCGCCGTGCTGGAGGATCTTGAGGACCCGCAGTTCCTTTACTCGCGGCTCCAGGGAATCGCCAACGACATCAAGTCCGACATCCTTTACCCCAACGCCCTTCGTCCTGGGGAAAACCCTGGGTACAAGACGAGCTATCGGGAGGAAGGGAAGAAGTAGCCCCTATTCTCCCTATAGGTAGCGTCCCGTCAGGCTTTCCGGGGAGGCCTTGATATCCTCAGGGGTTCCTTCTGCGACGATCCGCCCGCCTTCATCGCCTCCGCCCGGACCCATGTCGATGACCCAGTCCGCATTCCGGATGAAATCGACGTCATGCTCGATGACAAGGAGCGTCGCCCCTTTCCTCACCAGCCCGTCAAGCACATGAAGGAGGGTTTCGACGTCCTTCGGATGAAGGCCGATCGTCGGTTCGTCAAAGACGAAGAGGCTGTCCTGCTGCTCTTTTCCCAGCTCCTCGGCTAGCTTGAGCCTCTGGGCCTCGCCTCCGGACAAGGCGGGCGTGCTTTCCCCAAGCGTCAGGTAGCCAAGCCCGAGTTCCTCGAGGACCGAGAGCTTCCGCGCGATGCTTGGATAGTCCTTGAGAAGGATGCGTGCCCGGGAAACGGTCTCCTGCATGATTTCGGGAAGGGAAAGTTCCCTTCCCTCTGCGCACGGAATCTTGTATCGGAGCGCCTTATCCGAATACCTTCCCCCATGGCAGCGAGGGCATGGGATCTCGACGTCGGGCAGAAACTGCACGTCAAGGCTGATGGTCCCGGTCCCGTCGCACTCCGGGCAGCGGAGGGAGCCTGTGTTGTAGGAGAAATCGCCAGCATGGAGGCCGTCTTCCTTTGCTGACGGCGATTTTGCGAATTTCATGCGGAGTTCGTCATGGATATTCGCATATGTCGCTACCGTGGAACGGACGTTCGCGCCGATGGGCGTGGCGTCCACGAGGCGGACCCTCCGGATTCCTTCGTGCTGGATTCCCAGGACATGAGGGGGAAGAGGCTCGTTTCGGAGGGAGCTCTCCATCCCGGCGACAAGGCTCTCGAGTACCATCGTGGTCTTGCCGGATCCCGAGACGCCGGTCACCGCGACGAGCCGTCCCTTGGGAATCCTCACCTCCAGGGCCCGGACCGTATGGAGAGGCCCTGTCCTAAGGAGGATTTCCCCGTTCTGGAACATCTCTTCGACGCTGGCCCTCTTCCGCACGAGGCCCATTGGTCCTCTGAGATAGGGTGTTACCTGGCTATGGGGGTTCCCCATCACTTCCTCCAGGGCTCCTTCCGCGATGACCTCCCCTCCCTCCTCGCCGGAGCCAGGGCCCATCTCGATCAAGTAGTCCGCCGAAAGAAGGATCCGCAGGTCATGGTCGACCAGAAGGACCGTGTTCCCGTCCTCCTTCAGGTCCCTCATGACCTGGAGGAGGCCTTCCTCGTTCGAGGGATGGAGCCCGATCGAGGGCTCGTCCAGGACGTAGAGGACGCCGGTCGTGCGGTTCCTGACCGCCCTGGCCAGGATCACCCTCTGCCGTTCTCCGGTCGAAAGGGTGGCTCCCGCACGATCAAGAGAAAGGTAGCTGAGCCCGAGGGACATCAGGCGCCTCGCAGGCACGAGCAGGCTTTCCAGGATCGCCTCTCCCATGGGGCGCATCTCCTCGGGGAGAGTGCCTGGCACCTCCTCCGCCCAGGGAAGGAGCCTTTCAAGCGGAAGGGAGCATGCCTCGTCGAGGTGGAGCCCATGGAGGATAGGCTCCCGCGCCTTCTCGGAAAGCCTCGTCCCGCGGCAGCGGGGGCATGTCCCTTCCTTCAGGAAGCGCTCCACCCTTTTCATGGAGGTCTCGTCCTTCACCTTGCTAAGCGCGTTCAGGACGGTCCTTTTCGCGGAGTAGTAGGTGAAGTCCAGCTCCGCAAGCTGCTCCGTCCCTCCCTTCGGGCGATAGAGGATGTGCCTCTTCTCCATCGGCCCGTCGATGACGATCCTTTTCTCTTGCTCAGTCAGCTCCCGATAGGGGACGTCCGTCCTCACCCCCATCGCCCGGCATACGTCCGTCATAAGCGACCACATGAGGGACTTCCAGGGGGCGACGGCGCCCTCCTCGATCGAAAGGCCCTCGTCCGGGACGAGCGTCCTCTCGTCCACCTCCCGGACGATTCCGGTGCCCTGGCATTCCGGGCAGGCACCCTCGGGATTGAAGGAAAGGGCCTCGGCGGAAGGGGCCTCGAAGGAAACCCCGCAGGCGGGGCAGCGGATCTCCTTTCCCAGGGCGACGGAAAGCGTCGGCGGGACCATGTGTCCGTTCGGGCACCTGTGGGAGGCGAGGCGCGAGTACATGAGGCGGAGGGAGTTCAGGAGCTCGCTCATCGTGCCGAACGTCGAGCGGATCCCCGGGACGGGCGGCCGCTGGTGGAGCGCGAGGGCGGCGGGAACATGGCGGACCTCGTCGACCTCGGCCCTCCCTTCCCCGGTCATCCTCCGCCTCGTGTAGGTCGAAAGGGACTCCAGGTAGCGGCGCGATCCCTCGCGGAAGAGCACCCCGAGGGCGAGCGAGCTCTTCCCGGAGCCTGAGACGCCGGCAATCCCGACGATCTTCCGGAGGGGGATGTCGACGTCGATCCCCTTCAGGTTATGGACGCGGGCGCCCCGTACCTCGATCTTCTCGTTCATGCGGTGAGGATACCACCGAGGGGAGGAAGTTGCCCTTTCCTCAGGAAAGGCTATCATTCGCGCTATGGAAATGAAGAAAGCTAGCCTTGTCCTCCTTGCCGCCGGCGCGCTCATCCTCGCGGGGTGCGGCCAGGGAGACGTCACCTCCCTCCCTTCCTCCTCGGAGGAATCCGCGAGCGCCTCTATCGGAAGCGAGTCCTCCTCCCTTCCCGAGGAGGGGACGAAGACCCTCTGTGGCACCTTTCCTAGCGACTGGGATGCCTTCACCGACGACCCCGTCTTCATGGTGTGGGCCTGGGGCGAGGGAATGGATGCCGTCTATTACGAGGGGGAGCCGCTGAAGGAGGAGAACGCGATCGCCATCGCCGTGGACGAGGCGGTCGACGGGCTTCTCGTCCAGCGCTGGAATCCTGAGGCGACGATGCTCCCGGAGGAGGGAGCGACCTCCTTCGTCGAGGACGGGGTCCCCGAGGGCGAGATCTGGAACAAATCCGAGGACGTGACGGAGTTCGGGGAGGACGGCTCCTTCTCGATCGTCTGGAAGCAGGCCTGAGGGCCCACATGGAAAAAGGGGAGGCTCCACGCCTCCCCTTTCCTTATCGCTGGCTACTCGCTCCTGAGGGCGACGACCGGGTCCTTCTTCGCCGCGAGGCTCGCCGGCACGAGCCCCGAGAGGAGGGTGAGCCCGACGGAGAGGAGCACCATGACCAGCGCCTCCCACCAGGGGAGGGCGGCGATCGTATAGATGCCCGTGAGCCCGCCGACGATGAGGTTGAGGATGATCTGGAGGAGGTAGGTCACGAGGATGCCGATCATTCCGGCGAGAAGCCCCGTGATGAAGGTCTCGGCGTTGAAGAGGCGCTTGACGTCCTTCCTCCGCCCGCCTAGCGAGCGGATGACGCCGATTTCCTTCACGCGCTCGATGACGGAGACGTAGGTGATGACGGCGATCATCACCGTGCTGACGACGAGGGAGAGGGCGGTGAAGATGATGAGGGCGGTCGTGATGAGGTCGATGAGGTTGTTCACCATGGCGAGGACGATGGAGAGGGAGTCCGTGTAGCGGATCTCCGGCCTTTCCTCGGCGGTAAGCTCCTTTCCTCCGACGAGGATGGTGCCCTCCCCGTTCCAGACGTCGAGGTACTCCTTGACCTTGTCCATCCCCTCGATCTGGTCGGGATAGATTTCGATCGCGAGGGGAGTGTCCCCTCCCCCCAGGGCGTTCAGGGAGACGAGCACCATGTTCTCGAAGGCGCCTGTGGCTCCCTCGAGCATCGTCTGCTCGGTGAAGGACTGGAGGTAGCCGATCGAGGAGAGGAGCTCTCCCTCGAAGGTGTACTGGTAGGGATAGATCGCCGGGTCCTTCGAGGTGAGCCCGCCCTGGCCCTGCTCCTCGACGTATTGGACCACCTCCGACTCCGCGGCGTCCTCCCTGAGCCGGTCCTGGAAGGCCGAGGTGTAGTAGAGGCCGCTATTGAGGCAGCCATAGCTCACCCCTTCCTTCTTCCGAAGGATCGCGGTCACCTTGAGCGAGAGGGCTTCCTCCTCCCTCTTGCTGTCCTTATTGGGGGAGTAGATGAAGCTCGGGACCGTCTCGTAGGAGGAGCCGGAGGCGTCATAGCGCGTGAAGACGGAGTCGTTGGGGTAGTAGAGGAACTCCTTCCCCATGAGCTCCTCGTAGGAGAAGCGGTTCTTCTCGAGCTCGGGATCGTAGAGCTCGCTTCCGATCGCCTGGTAGACGTTGTTGAGGAACTGCTCCTGGCTGAGGTAGCCCGTCTCGGCGAGCGTGAGGTCGCTCAGCGCGTCGTTTCCGATGACGATCGCGATCTCGTCCTCCGCTTGGGGCAGGCGGTCCTCCCCGCCCGTATCGAGGATGTCGTACTGGGAGAGGATGAGCCTGTCGCTATCGGGAAGGAGGGAGAAGGGCTTGGGGAGCATGTTGACGTAGTCGGCATAGTCGGTGAACTCGGTTTGGGCGAGGATCGAGCGGTAGACGGTGCGGATCGCGGCGAGGGAGGTGACGTAGCCGGGCATCTCGTAGGGAAGGCCTTCGAGATTGCTCTCGACGTAGATGTTCGTGGAGACGTCGATCCCGTAGTCGAAGACGATCCCGGTGTAGAACTCCTCGTCCATCGCCTTCACGTACTCCAGGTACTCGGGGGTGATCTCGTTGGAGAACATGAACTCGTTCACCTCGCCCGAGGAGTTCACGAGGGCGGTGATGGTCTCGTTCACGTTGACGTAGCCTTCCTCCGTCCCGTCGACGACCGCGCCGATCTGACCAAGGTTCCCGGCAAGGTTCATGAGGGAGGAAAGGTCGATGCCCTGCGCCTCGACGGTGAGCGGGTTTCCGGAGAGCATGTCCGCCTCCATCGTATCGATGTAGCCGGTGACGCCGCTGGAGATGGCGAGGACGGAGCTGACCCCGATGATGCCGATGGAGGCTGCGATCGCGACAAGGGACGTCCTCTTCCTCTTGCTATAGAGGTTCTGGCCCGAAAGGCGGAAGGCGGAAAGGAAGGAAAGCTTGCTTCTTCCTTGCTTTTCCTCCGCAGACGTCACCTCTATTGAAGAATTTCCATCAAAAGGATCGCTATCTTCCTGCACCTTCCCGTCCAGAAGGCGGACGATGCGCGTGCTATAGCGCTCCGCGAGCTCTGGATTGTGGGTGACCATGATGACGAGGCGGTCCTTGGAGATGCGCTTGATGATTTCCATGATCTGGACCGAGGTCTCGGTGTCCAGGGCGCCGGTGGGCTCGTCGGCGAGAAGGATCTCCGGATCCCCTACGATCGCGCGGGCGATCGCCACCCTCTGGCACTGGCCTCCCGAAAGCTGGTTCGGACGCTTCCCTTCCTCGCCCTCGAGGCCGACCATGCGGAGGGCCTCCATGACGCGGTCCCTTCTCTTCTCGCGCTCGACCCCGCGGATGGTAAGGGCGAGCTCCACGTTCTGGTACACCGTCTGGTGGGGGATGAGGTTGTAGCTTTGGAAAACGAAGCCGATCCGGTGGTTCCTATAGCTGTCCCAGTCGGAGTCCTTGAAGTCCTTCGTATCGATTCCGTCGACGACGAGGTCCCCGTCGGTCGCGTGGTCGAGTCCGCCGATGATGTTGAGGAGGGTCGTCTTTCCGCAGCCGGAAGGGCCGAGGATCGAGACGAACTCGGTGTCGCGGAACTTCAGATCGATGCCCTTGAGGGCGTGGACGTCGCCGACGTCCCCTCCGACGCGGTAGTCCTTCTTCAAATTCCTGAGCTCAAGCATTTTTCTTCCTCCCGACCTTGTTCGCGATGCGGAGCGCCCATTCCCGCTCCTCCTTGTCCAGGGGATTGAAGAGCGAGCGGATCGACTTGTGGAGCCAGTCCCTCGCGCCCTCGATCTCCTCCTCCCCCTTCTTTGTGAGGGAGACGAGAACCTTCCGCTGGTCGTTCTTGTCGCGTCTCGTCCTGGCAAGGCCGAGGATGAGGAGCCTGCGGATGATCACCGCGATCCTCGCGCCGGTGACGCCGGCCCGCGCGGCAAGATCCCCCGCCGTAAGGGGGGCATCCTCGTAAAGGATGTCCATGACGCGGTAGTTCCCGTGGTTCAGCCGCTCAAGAGAGCGCGCGAGCCCCTTCACCTCGTCCAAGGCCGCGATTCGGAAGACGGCCTCGTCAACTTCTTTCCAACCCATAGATTTACCTAACCCTCGTTAACTAATAACAGGAGTTAAGGAAAAGGCAAGCCTTGGTTTCGGCTTGCCTTCTGTAAGCGG
Source organism: uncultured Bacilli bacterium (assembly GCA_944350325.1). GTDB lineage: Bacteria > Bacillota_I > Bacilli_A > RFN20 > CAG-826 > UBA4951. The sequence goes on from CALVOS010000098.1 coordinate 21,656, forward strand.
TTTCAGCCCGTTATCCGAGCTTCGCGATCGCCTCGAGGACGCCTTTCAGGTCGTCTCCCTGGTATTCCTCGATCCTGCCCTCGTCGACGAGGATGCGGGTCTTCTCCTCGATCGGGAGCTCGGCGAGGAGAGGAAGGCCGTATTTCCTAGCGGCATCCTCGCTCTTGCCCTTGCCGAAGGGGTAGACCTTCTCCCCGCATCCGGGGCACTTCACATAGGACATGTTCTCCACGAGGCCGAGGAGGGGGATCTCCATCATCCTGGCCATGTTGACGGCCTTCTCCACGATGAGGGAGACGAGGTCCTGGGGCGTGGAGACGACGATGACCCCGTCCATCGGGATCTGCTGGAAGATGGTGAGGGGGATGTCGCCGGTTCCCGGCGGCATGTCGATCAGAAGGACGTCGACGTTCCCGTACATGACGTCCGTGTAGAGCTGCCCCACGAAGGAGGAGAGGAGCGATCCTCTCCAGATGATCGGCGTCGCGGGGTCGTCGACGAGGAGGTTGGCGCTCATGATGGCGGCGCCCCTCTTGCTCATCGCGGGGAAGATCCCTTCCTCCGTCCCCGAGGCGACGTAGCCCTTGAAGCCGAAGGCCTGGGGGATCGAGGGGCCGGTGACGTCGGCGTCGAGGATGGCGACCTTCTTCCCCTCGTTCATGAGGCTGACGGCGAGGAGGGAGGTCACCAGGGACTTCCCGACCCCTCCCTTGCCGGAGCAGACGGCGATCGTCTTCCCGATCCTCGTCCCCTCGTGAGGCTTGAGCCTCTCGATGCGGGAGCCGCAGTTCTCTACGCTGCAGCCCTCGCAGTGGTGGTTGCATTCCTCTGGCATGGCGCGTTCCTTTCTTTCCGAAAATATACCCGCGCGGATTATAGACCTTGACCGCGAGGCTATCATTGCCCCGTGCTTGAGGTGTTCCTGGATTCGCTCATCGACTCGGCCAAGGTGCTCGGCCTTTCCTTTCTCGTCTACTTCCTCCTTTCCTTCTTCGAAGGGAAGCTCGCGCGGCTTTTGGAAAGCAAGAGGCGCTACGCCCCGGCGATGGGGGCCCTCGCGGGGGCGATCCCCCAGTGCGGGATCCCGGTCGTCGGAAGCGACCTCTTCCTCAAGGGGCATCTCACCGCCGGGACGCTCCTAGCCATCTTCCTCTCCTGCAGCGACGAGGCCTTCCCCATTCTCCTCGGGAACTTCGAGGGGGACTGGTGGATGGCCTTCCTCCTCCTTCTCATCAAGATCGTCGGAGGGGCGGCCCTCGGCTACCTCCTCGACCTTGTCCTCCGGGAGAAAGGGAGGGAGGTCGACATGCACCTTCGCTCCTGCGAGGGGGCCCCTTCCTCCCATATCGGCTGCTGCGGCCATGAGATCGAGGGAGGGAGGAGCTTCCTCAAGGAGCATCTCCTCCATCCCTTCCTCCACAGCCTCAAGATCTTCCTCTACAGCCTCCTCGTCTCCTTCCTCTTCGGGACGCTCGTCTTCTATATCGGCGAAGAGAGCATCCTTTCCTTCCTGGAGGGGCAGAGGGCCCTGACGCCCCTGCTCGCCCTTCTCGTCGGGCTCATCCCCAACTGCGCCTCCTCCGTCCTCCTCAGCACCCTCTACGTGGCGGGAGGCCTTCCTTTCGGAGCCCTCCTTGCGGGCCTTGCCATGAACGCGGGGCTCGGGCCGCTCTACCTTCTCAAGGACAGGACGCGCTGGAAGGAAAAGGGTCTCGTCTTCCTCTTCCAGGCGATCGGGGCCCTCGCGCTAGGCTATTCCTTCCTCTGGCTCTAGGGCCCGGGGTGGTATCATTCCCCTCGTGAAGAAGAGGATCTATCGCTTCCAGCCTCGGGAGGGGGTCCTCCTGGAGAAAGTGGACTTCACCGGGATGGACCGGAGGACCACCCTCGTCGTCCCTCCCGGCGTCCTCGCCTTCTTCGTGAGGGACGGAATCGAGCAGGATCCCCTTTCGGGCGGAGGAAGCGCCCCCGTCTTTCTTAATTCCGGCTATTTCGCCCATCGGAGGAACCCCGAGGTCGTCGAGGCAATCTTCCTGAACGAAAAGGGACGCATGAGGGTTCCCTGGGGGACGAGGAACGGTCTCCACGCGGCCTTTCCCGGAAGGGTCGTCCCCTGCGGGGCGCATGGGGTCCTCGAGATCGGAATCAGGAACGCGCGGCGCTTCTACCAAAGGGCATGCTCCTCCCTCCGGAGCTACCGGGCCGAGGACGTCCAGGACCTCGTCCTTTCCCTCTTTCTCCCCGTGATCGGCGAGAAGGTCCTTCTCTTTGTAGGGGATGGACGCCTGGACCTCCTTGCCCCGGAGGGAGCCCTTCCTCTCCTCTCTGAGGAATGCAAGCGCGCCCTGGAACGCCGCTTTGAGGACGACTACGGGCTAGCGATCCTTTCCTTCGCCGTGGAGAAGGTCTCCCTTCCTCCTGAGGAGAGGGCCGCCTTGGAGGGGGCCAGGAGCAGGAACGGCTGCTGTCCCGAATGCGGGACGATTCTCCCTTCGCGGGAAGGGAGATGCCCCTCCTGCGGGAAAGAGATCGCCCGCTGCTCCCATTGCGGCGCCATCCTCCTCGGGGAAAGCGCCCACTGTCCCTCCTGCGGAATCCTCCTGAAGGAGAGGGCGATTCCCACCGAAAACCATCAGCAAGAAGAGCAAAAACCTAGCGAATCCCGAGTGGAAAGGAAGAAAAATGCCATCGCGGAATGAGGATCTGACCCTTTTGAGGGACAAGGAGGTCCTCGAGGGGATCGTCAGCGAGCTCCGCCTGCTCCTGGAAAAGGAGGGGGTGCCGGAGAAGGATTCTGTGAGGAGGCTCCTCGATTCGGTGGAGGGCTTATTTCCTTCGCGCTATACGCGCGCCCTCGAACTCGATGGTAAGATAGCGTCGCATGTGAGGGAGCTTGCTCCTCTCCTAGGGAGAGAGGCCTTCGGGAAGGTGTTCCTCCTCGAAGTCCAGGAAGCCCTCCGGCTCGTCGAGACGCGCTCCTCCCTCAAGGATGGGCAGAAAGGAGATGCCATGGCAAAGAAAGGCGGCATCAAGGCGTTCTTCCGGAGGCTTTTCCGAAGGACCGACATCACGGACTTCGATCCGAAGGACTTCCAGGAGGAGATGGGGCGGGGGAACGCCAGGCTTGAGGAGCTGAAGGCGGAGCTCCGTTCCTCGAACGAGCGCTACAACGTCCTCTTCCAGGAGGCGAGGAAGAACCCCGATCCTTCGGAGAAGGACATGGCGGCCGGGGAGCTCGAGATCCTCGCGGACCACATCGAGAGCGTGAAGGAAGCGATCACCATCATGCAGAACACGCTCCACATCACCTCGCTCGCCTACGACCAGTACAGCAACCGGGCGCTCGTGGAGCCTTCCGGGGACCCGAACTCCCTCAAGAACGTGATCCTGAACGTGAAGAAGCTTCGCTCCTTCCTCGCGAGCACGGACGCCCTCATCTCCTCCCATGCCGAGAGCACCGAGGCCGCGATCAGCACCGTCCAGGAGAGCGTCGACAGGAGGAGCGAGGACAGGAGAAGGAACCCCCGGCCCAGGCGCGACTCGATCCGCGCCAGCCTCGAGGGCGGGGAGATCATCGAGAATCCCGCGATGCCCGTCTCGAACGGACCTACGGGCGGGAACAAGGAGGGGGAGTAGCATATGGGGCTCTTCAAGTCACAGGCCGACAAGGAGCGCGAGCTCCGCGATTCCGTCCGGCGGTCCGTCCGCGAGATGGACAAGGCCATCGCCGAGCTCGATGACTCAAGGAAGCGCTACATGGATCTTGCCAAGGAGGCGCTCCGCCACCGGATCAAGGAGCAGCTTTCCCTCGCCCTTGCCGGCATGAAGACAGCGATCGCCCAGCAGACGAGGATTCGCTCCTACAAGCTGAACGTCGAGATCATGTACCAGAACTGGCAGACCCTGCGGACGACGAGGAGCTTCCTCCAGACGATGCGCGGAATCAGCCGCGACATGGTGAAGCTTGCCGACGACAAGGAGTACGCCGTCGCCGTGAGGGAGTTCGACGCCGCGATCGCCGCGAACGAGAAGCAGGAGGACCGCATCAACGACTTCCTTTCCCGTTCCGAGGACGCCTTCCGCTCGGAAAGCGCCCGCCTGAGCGAGGTAAAGGACGAGGAGATCGTCCGTCTCCTCGACGCCGGGTCCGCGATCGAGGAGGGCGGGGAGAGCGAGGAGTCGCTCGACAGCCTCATGAGGCGCATCGAGGGCGAGATGGCCAAGGACGCCCTCGCCGACAACGGCGGGCAGGAAGGGAAATGAACGACGTCCAGATGCTGGAGCTCTCCTTCCGGAGCTTCTACGAGCAGGCGCAGGACCTTGAGGCGAAGGGCGATTTCATTAGCGCCCGCAAGGCCTATCTCCTCGCCGCCCAGCAGATGGCGAAGCTCGCGGAGAGAAACAAGGGGACGGAGCTATCCAAGGCCCAGCAGGGAAGGGCGGCCGCCATCCTCGAGCACGCCCGCCTTGTCGAGGAGTGGGCGAAGAAGCAGCGCGACTACCTCAAGGACCACCCGCCCGCCCCCCGTCGCCCCAGGAACGGGGGAAATGAGAACGGAAACGGGGGATCTGCCGGGAATTCCGGTTCCAATGAGCAGAACGAGGGCGGAAAGGAATGGGTTTCCGCGAAGAAGCCCGACGTCACCTTCGACGATGTGATCGGCCTCGAGCACGCCAAGCGCGAGATCTTCCAGAACTTCATCGACCCCATCCGCCACCCCGAGGTGTTCCGCTCCTACGGGCTCAAGGGCGGGAAGGGGCTTCTCCTCTACGGGCCTCCGGGGACGGGGAAGACGACGCTCGCCAAGGCGGTCGCCCACGAGATCGACGCGCGCTTCTACTACGTGCGTCCGAGCGACCTCCTCTCGAAGTGGGTCGGGGACTCCGAGAAGAACCTCGCCTCCCTCTTCGAGGCCGCGAACGAACCCGGCCCTGCGCTCATCTACATGGACGACTGCGAGGGTCTCCTCCGCGCCCGGGACGGCTCCTCGCCCCACGACGAGAAGCTGATGGGCGAGTTCCTCCAGCAGCTGGACGGCTTCTCGGGAAGGAAGGAGGACCTCTTCTTCCTCGCCGCGACGAACGTCCCCTGGGCGCTTGACCCCGCGGTCCTCCGCGGAGGGAGGATCGACGTCAAGGTCTATGTCGGCCTTCCGAACTACTCCGCCCGGAAGGAGATGATCGAGCGCTTCCTCAACGCGAACCGGAACGGGCTTTCCGACGGCTTCAGCATCGACGCCCTCATCGACGAGAGCAAGGGGCTCGGAGGCGGGGACATCCGCTCCGCGCTCGACCAGGCGGCCAGGGACGCCGCCCACCGCAAGATCCACGGGCAGGGGGATGGAAGGATCCGCATGGACGAGGTCCTCCAGTCCCTCCGCGCCGCCCACGGGGGAAGAAGCAAGGAGGAGACGAGCCCCGCCCGCTACGCCCAGTGGGGCGGCTTCTCGCTCTCCGACATCGACGAGGGGCTCCAGGGATGAGGAAGGGGATGGACTTCTATCCTTTTTTCGGCGAGGAGGCCTTCCACGAGGCGAAGTGCCCCCACTGCGGGGGCGCGGTAGAGCTTGACCCGGACGGGAAGCACGCGCGCTGCCTTTACTGCAAGGAGAGCTTCTCCATCGCGGGCTCCGATCCCGGAGGGCGCTGGGGCCAGAAGCTCCAGGAAGCGATCTTCGAGAGGAACAACTACGACTTCTGGCTCGCCGAGGCGACGATCGAGAACGAGCTGCCCGACCTCCGCGAGGCCGTGAGGGAGAGCGAGGGGGAGAAGAGGAAGAGGCTTCGCCTCCTCCTCTCGCGCTTCCTCTACCAGCTTGCGCTTTGCCAGTACTGCGTCTCGCACGTGGATGCCGGGAGCATCGTCGAGGGAAAGGAGGAGGTCGAGCGCCTCGAGGTCCCGACCCTCGCGACGAAGGCGACCAGGCCCTTCAGCAAGAACGCCTCCTACCAGGAGGCCCTCCGGATCGTCGAGGAGGAGGAAGAGCCGCAGCTCCGGGAGTTCTATCTCCACGAGGCCTCCCTCATCGACGGGCTCGTCCGCGAGTGCGAGGAGGTCTCCTCCCGCCCCGGGACGAGGTTCGACGTCTTCATCTCCTACAAGGCGGACCCGGAGAATGCCGAGGGGCACTCGATCGCCAAGGCCATCTTCGAGCGCCTACGCGCCAAAGGCTACTCCGTCTTCTGGAGCGATCCCTCCGCGAAGATCCAGCGGGGCGGGGAGAGCTTCAACGCCTTCATCTTCCAGGCGCTCTTCAGCGCCCGGGTCTTCATCCTCGTCTGCGCGGGGAAGCCCGGATGGTATAACGGAAGCGAGGGCCGCTGGATCTATAACGAGTGGAGGCGCTTCCTCCACCGGCGCGAGGTGGAGAAGGATCCCTCCCTCCTCCTCATCCCCGTCCTGGGGAAGGGCTTCGGCGTGGAGGAGCTCCATGGGAGGCTCCGCCAGGCGATCCAGGCCATTAGGACGGAAGGGAACGCCGGCTGGCTCGAGTCCGTCGTCCGTTCGGTCGAGTCCCTCGACTGGGGAAGGATGCCCAGGAGGGAGGTCCGGCGCGTGGCGCTTGGCGAGGAGAAGGCGCTCGACGTCATCTCCATCGCCGCGGGGAAGAAGTTCGAGCTGGACCGCCACGAGGAAGGGGACGAGCGCGAGAGGAACGCGGTCGACCGCGCGCGGACGAACCTCGACCTTGCCGCGAAGCAGGAGAAGGGGTCTTCCTCCTGGAGGCGCTACGTCGAAAGCGCCCGCTCGGCGCTCCTCCACATCCCTTCGGAGAAACTCTCGCTCGAGGGGAGCGAGCTCCGCTTCCGGGCCGAGTACCTCCTGAACGGCTGGTCGAAGGAGACGATTTCCTGCTTCGACAGGATGGCGAGGATCGCCTACGCGGAGTCGGGAGGAAGCGCGGACCGGAGGACCCCCTACGGCCTTCTCCTCCAGGAGACCCTTGGCTACTTCGCCCCGGGGAAGACGAACCGCGACGCTGGGACCCACCTGGGGATCCCCGTCCCGAAGGATCTTTCCTGGGAAGGGGAGATCCTCTTCCTCGACTATATCGGCACGATGCCCGGGATGGTGCCCGAGGAGGAGGGGAAGTACAAGGAAGGGCCCTACTTCAAGTGCGCCGAGGCGACCTGGGCCCGCCTCATGGCCTACCCCCTCCCCAAGGATACGGGGAAGGTGCGGGAGCTCCTCCGCATCATCTACCCGCATATCACCCATCTGGGAAGGGACGAGGCGATCTCCCGGATCGACGGGATCGCCGGGCGCCTCCTCGAGGAAAGCCGCGCTCACCCCGAGAGGAAGCGCCTCGCCGGGGAGCTTGCCTCCCTTGTTCTTGAGGGCGGGGGCTTCCTTGGGGACAAGGTGCCCCTGAGGAAGAACGACCCCGACGCGCTTTGGACGCGCCATTTCGCGAGCGCCTTCTTCTCGCGCCCCGACTTCCTCTGGGACAAGAAGATCATTCCTCTCCTCTCGAAGATGATCGAGGGCGGCTACCTCCTTTGCGAAGGCGGGACGAGGAACCATCTCCAGCAGGCCTTCGACGCGCTCAATCTCGCGGCGATCGGATGCTCCTTCCGCCGGAAGAAGGCCGTGAGCCGCTTCCTTGAGCTCGGGGAGATCGTCCCCTACGCCGCCGACTGGGATGGGCTGGGGAGCTACGCCTTCCTCGAGCGCTCCTTCGAGTTCGCGAGCCATCTCATCGCGAAGCGCTCCTTCGAGGAGGCGGGGAAGGTGCTTCGCTTCCTTCCGCGGAAGGTCGCGATGACGACAAGGGACAAGAACCGGCTCTCCTGCCTCCTGCTCCTCGCCAACAGCAGGTGCAACTGCTACGAGGCCCTTGCCCGGACGAAGAAGGACCTGAGCTCGGACGAGGCCTGCTCGATCGGGGGAGAGGGGAACGCCCTCCTTCTCTACAAGAGGGTCGAAATTGCCCGTTCTGATAAGGGAAGGTCCCATTACCTTCGCAAAATCGCCTCCTTTTATTCAAAACGCGCCTATCAGACCGGCTCCTTCCGGCCATTGAGGGACGCGCTCGAGGTCCTCGACCTCCCGGAGAAGGGTCTCAAGGCTAGGCTTCAGTTCCTCAGCGAGGGAGGCGGGAAGGAGGTCTCCGGATCCAGGGTCTCCGAGAGGAAGAAGGCGCGCCTGGCAAGGAAGAAGAGCCGGAAGGCGGAGCGGCTCCTCCGGGTGCTGGACGAGGAGGCGGAGCGGGAGGTCCCCCTCACCAAGGGAGACCGCCTTGCGACGTTCGCCCAGTCCGGGTCCGCGGTGGCCTCGGGGATGCTTGCCATCCTTGGCTCCCTCCTCCTCTATCTCTTCCTTGAGCGCGCGCCTGAGGATGAGATCCAGCAGCGCGTGGGAGTCTTCTTCTATCTCGCCTTCGCCCTTTCCTTCCTCGTCCTTTTCTTCGGCCTCAATTCCCGGAGCAAGGGAAAGAAAAGGTCCAGGAACTTCCTTCTCGCGGGGATCCTGGTTCTCGTTCCCTTCCTCTTCGCGCAGCTTCTCCTCTACCCGGCCGCGCTTTCGAGCGCCGAGGAGTGGGCCCGTTCCTTCCTCGCCCTTTCCCTCGGGACGGCGCTTGGCATAAGTGGGACCCTCGCGCTTGCCTTGCCCGGCCGCTCGCGCGGGATCAAGCTTGCCTTCTTCCTGCCCTTCCTCATACTCGCCATCCTCGCCCTTCTCGTGCCGGCGTTCCTTCCGCCCGGGTTTCTCGCGTAGTTTTCCTTGAAAGTGCCGGAGCACCGGTATAATCGCGCCATGCCTATGGAAGATTTCGTGCGTGGAGCCGAGACTAGGTTCCGCGTCTACACGAGAGGAACGCTCCTCGTCTGGTCCATCGTCTGCGGGGTCGCCTCCTCCATCCTCTTCAGCCAGGCCTACCTCGTGGGCGCGGAGTGGGGGCTTCCCCTCTCCTCTCTCGTCCTCGTCTCCCTTGGCGCGTTCATCGCGCTGTTCCTTCTTGCGGTGTCCCTTTTCGGCGGAGAGAGGATTCCCTTCCTCCAGAAGGCCTCCGACATCGCCTCGCTCGTTGTGCACGGGACCCTTTTCCTCGGGACGGCGCTTGGGCTTGGCTCGATCGGCGGGATCCTCAGCTCCTACTCGGAGGGCTACCTCTGGGGCGGGCCCTACGTCTACGGGATCCTGTGGCTCGCGGTGTTCCTTGAGCTCGGGATGCTCCTGACCCGCCTCGTCCGGATGTACTTCCTCAAGGCGGCGTCCTCTCCCTTTCCCCAGGACTTCGAGGGGAAGGGGGACGACTACGAGATCCAGGAAGGCGGGGGAGAGGTCCAGCCGTTCCAGGATGTCGCGACCAATCCTACGGAGGGGGAGGACCTCTCCGCGCGGGCCGAGGGCCCCGGGGTCGAGGTCATCGACGCGACCTCCCACAGGATCGAAGGGGGAGAGAAGTAGCCCTTCCCCAAGGCCTCCGGGCCTTTTTTCTTATGGAAAAAGGCCAGGGAGGAGGTGACCCTGGCCTTGGGATGAGGACAACGTCCTTACTTCACGTGGAGGCGGAAGAGCGACTTCGCGTTCTTCCCCATCAGCATCTCGTAGCTTTCCTCGTCGAGCCCGGCGGCGTTTGCGAAGTATTCCCGGTAGATCGGGTGCTCGAGGGAGTCCTCCCCGTCGATCGGCATGTCGGTGCCGAAGAGGACGCGCTCGGGCCCGACCTCTTCCATCGCCTTCTTGGCGACTTCCATCTTGACCCAGGCGGTGTCGGCGTAGACGTTCGGGTAGTTCTTCATGATCTGGATGACGTCCTCATAGCGCCCGTTCAGCTGCATGTGCGCGGCGATGAAGCGGACGTCGGGGTAGTCCTTCGCCATGTAGCCGAGGTAGCGAGCGTCGCTGTATTTGTCCTTCGCCGTGTGGACGAGGACCGGAAGCCTCATGTCGCGCGCGAGCTCGATATAGGGCTCGACCTTCTCGTGCGTCAGCTTGATGCGGCTCTCCCAGGGGTGGATCTTGAGCCCGTAGATGATGTCGCGGTTCTCCGCGATGAGGGAGATGAGTTTCTTGCTCAGCGTCTCCTTGTTCGGGTTGACCCAGGCGAGGACGCCGATTTTGTCCTCGTTTCTCCTCGCGAAGCGAAGCGCCGCCTCAAGCCCTTCCTCCTGGCTCACGTGGACGGGCTCCCAGTCCTCGCGGATCTTCTTGGGGTACTCCGTGCAGTCCGCGTTCGAGATGAGCCCGTAGGAAATCCCCTTCGCCTCCATCAGGCGCAGGATCATGTTCCCGCATTTCCTGAGGGTCGGCCAGGAGCCGATGTGCATGTGGCAGTCGATGATCTTGCTCATGAGATCTTCCTCCTTATCTCTTCCAAGAGATTCTCCACCTCGCCTTCTTCAAGGCCCTCCATCCCGTCGTTCCGGAACAGGAAGTCCGCCTCCCTCTCCGAGGGGGATATCCATTTCCGGTGCATGGGTCGGACGGTGGCGAGGTACTGGTCCAGGACGGAGGAGACGGAGCGACCGCGCTCGGCGACGTCCCTCCTGATGCGGCGGAGAAGGCGGATGTCGCCGCTCGTCTTCACGAAGATCGCGAAGTCCATCTCCTTCCGGTGGGGGCCCGGGGTGAGGACGAGGGTCCCCTCGGTGATGATGACGGGCGCGCCCCTCAGCCTCCGGGGCGCCCTTCTCACGTGGTCGGCGAAGTCATAGGAGGGGATCTCGATCTCCTCGGCTCCCTCCCGGAGCGCGTGGAGGGCGGAGCGATATTCCTCGAAGTCGATGGAGGAGGGGTCGTCGTAGTTGACCTTCGCCCGTTCCTCGCGGGTGAGCCCGCTCTGGTCGCGATAGAAGGCGTCCAAAGGGAGCAAGGCCACGTTGCCGAGCTCTTGCCGGAGCCGCTCGGACAGAAGCGTCTTGCCTGATCCGGAGCCTCCGGCGATCGCGATGACCACCCTCTTGCCCATCTTTATAGAAAAGTATAACGAAAATGGTTTTGATGCCACCCATTTTTCCTAAGAATTTCTAAGGAAAAGTTCCGATTTCTCGCATGAGGACCGGAAATGCCCGCATTTGCCCCTTGATGGGAAGGCTTCCGTTGGTATAATCCGCTCCGCTTGGGGTGTAGTCCAGTGGTAAGGCCTTGGACTATGAATCCAAGATGCGCTGGTCCGATCCCAGCCCCGCCAGCCACTCAGGACAGAAGCCTATAGCCGGGCGCTATAGGCTTTTTTCATGCTCGGATGAGGGGGAGAAGCCTGTCCCTCCCGCCGATTGGATCAAGCCCGGACGATCTGGAGAAGCACGTCCATCATCGTCCCGAAGTCCCGGAGCGAGAGGAACTCGTAGCGCCCGTGGTGGTTGTAGCTGCCTGTTCCTAGGTTCGGGCAGGGGCACCCTAGGAAGGAGAAGGTCGCCCCGTCCGTCCCCCCGCGGATGGGGTTGCTCCTCGGCTCGAGCCCAAGGGAGCGGAACGCCTTTCTGGCATGCTCGAGGGAACGGGGGTCCCTCTTGATCACCTCGGCCATGTTGCGGTACTGGTCCTTGATCTCCAGGGAGAGCTTAGCGGCGGGATTGGCCTCCTGAACAGCCCTGACGGCCTCTTCCAGCATCCTTTTCTGCTCCTGGAACTCCTTCCCGTCATGGTTGCGGATGATGTAGGAAAGCGTGCAGGAGGCGGCGCTTCCCTCCAGCGCGAGGGGATGGAAGAAGCCTTCCCTTCCCTCCGTCCTCTCGGGACGCATCCCTTCCGGGAGCAAGGCGTCCACCTCATGGGCGAGCCGGAGGGCGTTCACGAGCCTTCCCTTCGCCTCGCCGGGATGGATCGCGACCCCTTCGATCCGGATCTTCGCGGAGGCGGCGTTGAAGTTCTCCCAGTCGATCGCGAGAGGGTCGTCCCCGTCGACCGTATAGGCCCAGTCGGCGCCGAACTTCTTTGCGTCGAAGTGCTCCGCGCCCCGGCCGATCTCCTCGTCCGGCGTAAAGAGGATGGAGAGGGGGTGATGGGGGATCTTCTCCTCGAGGATCCTCTCGATCGTCCCCATGATGAGGGCGACGCCGGCCTTGTCGTCCCCTCCCAGGAGCGTCGCCCCGTCGGTCACGACAAGGGTGTCTCCCTCCCGGTTCCTAAGGGAGGGGAACTCCTCAGGGGACATGCTCGCCTCCCCAAGGGCGATCCTCCCCCCGTCGTAGTTCTCGATGATCCGCGGGGAGACGTTCGCCCCGCTTAGCTCGGAGGCGGTGTCCACATGGCTGTTAAGCCCGATCCGGGGGAGCCCCTTCTCTCCGGGGATATGAGCGTATAGCCTTCCAAATTCGTCGATTTCCCCGTCAATCCCCATCTCCTTTAGTTCTTTTTGAAGAAGAAGGAGGAGGTCCAGCTCCTTTTTTGCGGAAGGCGTTCCTTCGCTTCCCTCATCGCTCTGGGTGTCGATCCTCACGTAGCGGAGGAACCGTTCCAGGGCCTTTTCCACGTATTTTTCCATTGTCGATATCCTTTCCTGGCCTCCGCATCCTAGCACTTCCGCCCTCGTCCCGCTTGCACTCGACCCATAAGGGGATATAGTCCCGCCAGCAGGAGGGTCTCTTATGGACAAGAACAGCAAGATCGGCGCGCTTACCGCGGAACGGACGGAGGAAATCCTCCATGACTACGGGACGGAGCCCCTCGCCACGAGGAACCGCCTCGTCCATCACGCGCTTTCCCGCCATTCGGTCGCCGGGGTCAGCTATGTCCCGGAATCGATCCACGACCTCCAGCCTCATTTCTCGATCGAAGTCAGGACGATGGGCGCGTGCAACCAGAAGGCGTCCGGACGCTGCTGGATCTTCGCGGGGCTGAACCTCCTCCGCGAGAAGATCGCCAAGGAGCTGGACCTCGATAAGTTCGAGCTCTCGCAGAACTATCTCGCCCTCTACGACAAGATCGAGAAGGCCAACTACGCGCTGGAGTCCATCCTCGCCCTGGCGGACAGGGACCCGATGGAGGACAGGCTCCTTCGCTTCCTCCTGGCGAGCCCCGTCAGCGACGGAGGCCAGTGGGACATGTTCGTGAACCTCGTCCTCAAGTATGGGCTCATGCCCTCGGAAAGTTTCCCCGAGACCTACCAGAGCTCGAACACCCGGGAGACGGACGTGCTCGTGAACGCCGCGATCCGTCGCTTCGGCTATCTTGCCCATGGGCTCCTTGCGGAAGGAAAGAAGGAAGAGGCCCGCGCCCTCAAGGAGGAGACGATGGGGAAGATCTACCATCTCTTCCTCAACGCCTTCGGAATCCCGCCGAAGAGGTTCTCCTTCCAGTACACCGATCGCAAGAAGGACGTCCATCGGGAGGAAGGGACCCCTCTCGAGTTCTTCGAAAGGCACATCGGGAGGGAGTACCTCCTTTCCCTCCAGTCCCTCATCAACAGCCCGACCAAGGACAAGCCCTATCTCAGGAACTACACGGTCGACTGGCTTGGGAACGTCCTCGAGGGACGTCCCATCAACCACCTGAACCTTCCGATGGAGAGGATCGAGTCCCTTATCGTCGAGTCTCTCCGGAAGGGCGAGCCTGTCTGGTTCGGGTCCGACGTCTCCTTCTACCGCGACCGCGCCTCCTACTGCTGGAACGACAAGGCGTTCGACTACGAGACTCCCTTCGGCTTCCCCATCGAGTTCGAGAAGGGCGGGATGCTCGACTTCGCCCAGAGCGCGATGAACCACGCGATGCTCATCGTCGGGGTCGACCTCGACGAGGAGGGGAAGCCCCTCAAGTGGAAGATCGAGAACTCCTGGGGCACCGACAACGGGATCGCCGGCTACTACGTGATGTCCGCGAGCTGGTTCTCCAAGTTCGTCTACCAGGCGGTCGTCTCGCGGAACCTCCTTACCGAAGAGGAGAGGAAGGCTGCGGAAGGCGAGATGACCCACCTCAATCCCTGGGATCCGATGGGCACTCTCGCGGACTAGGGGACAGGAACACCATGAAGGAGCGGGATTCCGCTCCTTTTTCTTGTAGAATCGCCCTATGGAACATCTGATCGCCGATCGTCTCTCCCGCATCTATAACGAAGGCAGGGAAAACGAGGTCCGCGCCCTCGACGAGGTGAGCTTCTCGCTCGACGAGGGGTCCTTCAACGTCGTCCTCGGAGCCTCGGGGGCAGGGAAGAGCACCCTCCTCAACATCCTGGGCGGGATGGACAAGGCCACCTCGGGAGGCCTTCTCCTCGGGGAGGAGGACATCGCCTCCTATGACGAGAGGCGCCTGTCCCTCTACCGGAGGGAGGACATCGGCTTCGTCTTCCAGTTCTATAACCTCATGGAGAAGCTGACTGCCCTGGAGAACGTCGAGCTTTCCGCCTCCGTCGCGAAGAACCCTCTCCAGGCGAAGGACGTCCTCGCTAACGTCGGGCTTTCCAAGCGCGCGAGGAACTTCCCGAGCGAGCTTTCGGGAGGGGAGCAGCAAAGGGTCGCGATCGCCCGCGCGATCGTCAAGAACCCGAAGTTCCTCCTCGCCGACGAGCCCACGGGGGCCCTTGACTCCCGGACGGGCGGACAGATCCTCTCCCTCCTCGTCAAGGTCGCGCATGAGTTCGGGAAGACCGTGGTCGTCGTGACCCATAACTCCGTGATCGCCGAATGCGCGGAGCATCTTATCCGCCTCAGGGACGGGAAGGTGGAGGAGGACGTCCGGAACGAGCGCCCGCGCCTTCCTGAGGAGATCGAGTGGTGAAGAGGACATCTTCCTTCCTGCTCCTTGCCCGGATGGGGATGCGGGAGGTGCGCCGCTCCTGGGCGCAGTTCCTCGCGATCTTCCTCATCGGGGCGATCGCCGTCACCCTCTTCGTGGGGCTTTTGTCGAACGCCGCGACCTTCGAATACCAGACGGAGCGCGCCTATGAGTCCGGCAACTGCGCCGATCTCTTCCTCACGAGCGCCCGGCACGAGGAGGAGGAAGAGGAGGCCATCCGGACGATCCTCGGGGAGAGGGGAGAGCTGGACGGGCGCTATGAGTTCTTCGGGACTGCGAACGGGAAGAACGCCTACCTTGCCGTCCATGACGGAATGCCTTCCATCGGGAAGCCCTACTCCCTTGTCACGGGGGACGCCCATTCGGAGGACTACTACTGCCTCGTGGACGAGAGCCTGATCAACGGGCGGGTGGACACCGT
>CALVOS010000099.1 GCA_944350325.1 uncultured Bacilli bacterium
GGGGAGCCTCCTCGACGCCGTCTGCTCCTTCCTCGAGGACGGAGAGGTCGCGAGCTACCTCTACTACTACGGCGGGGCCAGCGACCTCACCATCACGATCGGGGAGGACGGGAACGTCCAGAACTTCTCCTACACGGCCCTCATGATGAACTACTCCGGCGGCTTCTATCACGAGAGGACCTCCGTCGACATCAAGGACATGGACAAGGCCACCATCCCCTACGAGTTCGTCCTTCCCGAGGTAGAGATCCCTGCGGGAATGCTGGGCGAGTGGTCCGGGAAGGACATCTACACCCAGGAGCCCTACACGATGACCGTCACCGAGGACCAGATTCTCGTGAACGGCGAGGAGGCCACCCTCTCCGGCGTTTCCGAAGACAAATGGGGCAACCTGGATGGCACCCTCACCTTTGGTGGGAACTCCTATGATTTCACCTATAATCCCGCGACCAGTTCCTTGGAAGCCCAGATCACCTTCGGGGACGACTATGGGTATGTCTACGTCGTCCTCAATCCCTACGTCCCCCTCGGAATCCCCGAGGAGGTCCACGGCACCTGGATCGGGGGAGAGTACACGGTCGTCGTCTCCGAGGACGGGGTCACCCTCAACGGCGAGAACGTCGAGACCAGCGAGTGGACCGAGTCCCTCAAGGGCTACAAGGCCACCTTCACCCACGAAGGGCTTGAGCTGACCCTCTCCTACAGCATCAAGGACGACATCCTCACCCTCAGCACGGACGACATGTCCGTCTACGTCGAGCTCGAAAGGGAAGGCGCGGAGACTCCCGCCCTCGATCCCAAGTACGTCGGGACCTGGAAGGGCACCGACGATGCGGGGACCGAGCACGTCCTCGTCATTAATGAGGACGGCACTGCGACCTTCGACGGGGAAGCCTTCGACGAGCCCCTCGAGTTCAAGTCCTCCCTCTTCATGACCACCGCGAAAGGGACGATCGACGGGGTCCTCTACACCCTTAACTACATGGATCCGACGGACGGGGCGGCCTACATCCGCCTCTTCGACGACAACTACCTCGTTGACGTCGTCCTCACCCTCCAGGAGGACGGGGGAGACGACCCCGTGACCTCCGATGTCTTCCCTTCCGAGATCCTCGGGGAATGGAAGACGAACGACGGGAGCCACACCCTCGTCGTGAACGCAGACGGGACGGTGAGCCTGGACGGCGTTCTCTCGGATGGGGCCTTCGCCGATACCGGCTACACGTACGAGTGGTCCGGGACCATCGGGGGAGAGGGCTACTCCCTCAGCTACGTGGATTACCTCGACCCTGTCTCCCTCATGCTCTACTCGGACGCCGGCGACCCCCTGATGTTCTACCGCTAAAGATAGCCATACATCTTCCAGGAGGCCCTCCGGGGCCTTCTTTTCGTCCTGGAGAGGGAGGTTCTGCAAAGGAATTCTCCCTTCCTTCTTCCAAGGAAGGAGAGGGAAGCCATACAATCATGGATAGAAAAAGAATGGAGGAGCATCCATGGCGAAAAAAGGCAGGATCGTAGTCGACGACCCCGGGAGGAAAGAGAGGAAGGCCCGCTACAGGGCCGAGATCCTCAAGGGTGGGATCCTCCGCCTCACGGTCCTCCTCCGCGGGGAGTTCCCCGAGGGGGACACCTTCCTCGTCCCCGGGGCGAGCTCACTCAGGGGCGCGGAAGGCGAAGTCATCGAGGAAGGGGAAGGGCGCTTCCTCTTCCGGATCCCCGGGGACGGGGAGTACCGCATCACCGTCCAGGGGACGGGGGAGCGCTCCCTCGCCCTGGAGGGGCCTAGGGGTCTTCTCCTTGTCCAGAATCCGCTTGTGCTCCGGAACTCCGGCACCCTGCCCGACCCTTCCCTCACCCCCGAGGCCTTCCTCCTCGTGGACTACCCGATGGTGACCCTCTCGAAGGACCGCTACGGGACCTCGGAGAGGCTGGACGGCGGCTTCAAGGCGAGGCGGGACTGCTACGCCCTCTACATCCTCCTCGCCCACAAGGACCCGCGGCTCCTCCGGAGGCAGTACCTTTCCCTGACGGGACGGCCGCCGATGCTCCCCCTCGGGGCGCTCGGCTGCTGGGACTCCCGCTACTACGAGTACACCGACGAGACGGTGAAGGAGGAGGTCCTCCGCTACGAGAAGGAAGGGCTTCCTCTCGACTACTTCGTCATCGACACCGACTGGCGGGAGTCCGGCGCCAAGAAAGGCGCGGGCTATACGCTGAACGTAAAGGACTTCCCCGACCTTCCCGCTACCTTCTCCTGGCTCCACGAAAGGGGGATCCGGGCGATGTTCAACGACCATCCGGAGCCCGTCGAGGGGGCCAGGAGCCTCATGGACCCCGAGGAGAGCAAGTACCGCGCCGAGAACCTCCTCCACTACCTTTCCCTCGGGCTCGACTCCTGGTGGTACGACCGGAACTGGTGGACCCGCCTGAAGGCGCCCGTCAAGGAGATCCGTCCCGAGACCTGGGGCTTCTACCTGTACCAGGACGTGACCGAGCGCTTCCACGAGGAGAACCCCGATTCCAAGGGGAAGGTCCTCCGGAGCCTCATGATGGGGAACGTCGACGAGGTCACCAACGGCGAGTGGAAGGGCATCGGGAATAGCGCCAGCCACCGCTACGGGGTCCAGTGGACGGGGGACAACTGGATGAGCTGCCGCTCCCTCAAGGCGGAGTTCCGGAACATGCTCCGGGCGGGAAGGGACATGATCCCCTACTGCTCGAGCGACCTCACCGGCCACATCGGGGACGGATCCTCGAGGCTCTACGCCCGCTGGGTCGAGTTCGGCGCCCTCTCGCCCATCTACCGCTTCCACTCGACCTGCGGGAACAAGCGTTACCGCCAGCCCTGGAACTACGGGGAGGAAGGGATGAGGGTCGCCAAGGAGTACGGCGCGCTCCGCTACCGCCTTATGCCCCTCTACTACGCCCTCGCCCACGAGGCCTACGAGACGGGGATGCCGCTCCTCCGGAGCCTTTCCTTCGAGGATCCCTCCCCTGCCGCGAGAAGGGAGGACGTCGCCCTCCTCGGGCATGACCTCGCCTTCGGGCTCGTCCCGCACGAGGACCGCTACTACGAGCCTTCCTCAGATTGCTTCCCCGGCGGGATCGACGCCCTCTACTACGACGGGACTGAGCCCAAGGGCGAGCCCGTCCACCGGACAAAGGAAGGCGTCCTTTCCTTCGACTGGTCGAGGAGGTGCCCGATCCCCGGGCACGGCCTTGAGAAGTGGAGCGCCGTCTTCGAGTTCGACTTCCTCTCGCCCCTTCCGGGGAAGAACGTCCTCCTCATCGGCTCCGACGACGGGATCCGCGTCACTGTGGACGGCATCCTCCTCGACGACTCCTGGGGGAATCGGGGCTTCGCCTACGACGAGGTCCTCACCCTCGAGGGGAAGGAGAGCCACCACATCCGGATCGAGTACTTCCAGGACGGGGGAGGCGCGGGGCTCCGCCTCGCCCTCCGGCCAGTCGAGGAGAAGGAGGACATCGCCGGGAGCTACCTTCCGAGGGGCAGGACCTGGATCGACCTCTTCTCCGGGAAGAGGAGGAGAGGGGGGCGCTCCTTCAAGAAGAAGTACCCCTCGCTCGAGATCCCCTTCCACGTCGCCGAGTGGGGGATCGTCCCCCTCCTCCCGGACCACCGGAATGCTACAAAGATGGGCTGGGACCGCCTCGCCCTCGAGCTCTTCCCGGGCGAGAGGTCCGGGATGGGGAGGCTCGACCTCTACGAGGACGACGGGGAGACCCTCGACTACCGGGAGGGGAAGTTCAGGACCACGGGCTTCCGCCTCTACCGCCTGAACGACGACGTCGACGAGCTCGCCTTCGAGGTCCCCAAGGGAACCTTCGACGGCCCGCGCTTCATCAAGGCGAGGCACTACGTCTTCCGCGTCCACGCCCCCAGGGGAAGGAAGGTCGTCTACTGCTACGACCCCGGGGACGGGCAGGTGCTCCCGATCAAGGTCCTCCCGAAGGATCCCCATGCCTTCCCCCTCAAGGGCAAGGGCGGCGCTCCCGACGGCGACGTCTACGAGATGGAGGCCGACGTCCCTCTCGTGAACGTCGGGGAGATGAGGCTCCGCTTCGTCTACGAATAAAGGCTGACGCCAAAAAGGGGCTTCGCGCCCCTTTTTCGATGGGAAGCCCTGAAAAAGGATGTCTTTTCCTAGGTTTCTAGAGCGCCTCGCCGATCGCGACGGCGGCAAGGGGCAGGCACCTTTCCTCCACGCCGGCCGTCTTCCGGAGGGCGAGGAGCCTTTGCTCGAAGGGCGCCCCTTCGTGGACCCCGAGCCAGACCGTGCCTAGGCCCAGGGACGCCGCCATGGGCATGACGTTCTCCGCGAGCGCGCCCGCCTCCTGGTCGAGGAAGGGGCGGTACGGCTGCACGTCCGGGTCCCCGTAGACGAGGAGGAGGGCGGAGCAGTCCCCGATCGCGGGCTGGCCCTTCTCCTCGAGGATCCTCTTGATGAGTCCGCGGTCCTCGAGAAGATAGGTCCGGAGGGGCCTCTTGTTCATCGCGCTCGGGACGAGCGTCGCGGCGAGGAGGATCCTTTCCCTCTCCTCTTCCTTGAGGGG
>CALVOS010000100.1 GCA_944350325.1 uncultured Bacilli bacterium
AGCTCCCGTTCCCTGGCCTCTTCCTCGGCTCGTTCCCTCTCCCAGTCCGCATCATCCGAATCTTCCTGGGCTTCGCTTGAGGAATCCACCTTCTCGTCCTGAACGGGATCGGGTGCGTCCTTTTCCCCGGAAGGTTCCTCCTTTTTCTCGAGGATGCCGATCCCAAGGAACTCGGCGGGATAGCAGATGTTCCGGAGGAGGTCCTCGAAGCGGCTCGCCTTCATCCGGAGGGCCTCCAGCTCCTCCCCTCCCGCCGGGACGATCAGAACCCCGCCTTCCCCCGGGAAGACAAGCTCGTGCGCCCCGCATCTCTCGTGCAAGAAGAACCAGTCGTTGAACAAGGAAAGAAGATCCCCTTGGGAGGGCCTTCTCCCGTAGACGTAGGAAATCTCGTACGCGTAATCGATCGTCCCGAGCCCCTCGATGAAGGACTCTAGCTCCTCCGCCCTCCACGGGCTTTCCTTCCGCAGGGTAAGGGAAAGGACGTTCCCCGAAACCCTCCTCGCGGAGACGAGCTCGACGTCCAGCGACCCCTCAGGAACGCCGATCGAACGAAGAAACCGCGCGGTGATATCCCTCATCCAAGGACCTCAGAACAAGCCGATGACATCCTTCACGATGATACCTACGCCAAGGAGCAGGAGAAGCCCCAGCCCGACGTAGGAGACGATGTTCTTGATCTTCTCCGGAATCTTCCTGCGGAACACCTTCTCGACGCCCGTGACGAGAAGCTGCCAGCCGTCAAGCCCGGGAATGGGAAGGAGGTTCAGGATCGCGAGGTTCAGCGCCAAGTATCCCCCGTAGAAGAAGAATGTCCTTCCCCACCCCATCGCGGCGGAAGACTGCGAGAGCACGCTTCCCATCGCCACCACTGAGCCAAGCTGGCTGAAATCGAAGGTGAAGAGGGCGCCAAGGCCCTGGCCGATCGCCACGAAGAAGTTCGCGAAGTACTCGCACCCTGTCTGGAAGCGCTCCCCAAGGGGCGCATAGGCCTCCAGGGTCGCCAGATGGAAGTCGGTCCCGGAAAGCAGGACCGAGCCTCCTTCCTCCACCGCCCTCACCTCGACCGAGACAGGGTTTCCGACCGCTTCGGAAAGGGATTCCGGGGTAAGGTCGGGGCGCGCTTCCGAAGACTCGGCGGAAATGACCATGAGGTCCAGCCGGAAGACCTCCCCGCCCGAGAAGGAATAAGGATTCTCCATGAAGTCCGGACGCCCGTATATCCCAAGCGCGCGGTCCTCCGCGGTGACGGCCTTCCCATTGTCGATCGGATAGAAGGTGAGCCCATCGAGGAGCCTCGACCCGGAAAGGGAGGAAGGCAGGAAGACGGCCGCGTAGCTTTCCTCGCCGATCACGACCTCGGAGTCGATGAGGTAGCCCCTCTGGTTCAAATTGGCGTCCATCGGGATCTCGGGGCTATAAATCCTTTGGTGCTCGTAGTCGAAGCTCTCCCCTTCGAGCTCTCCCTCGCCCCAGAGGGCGCTCGCGCTCCGAAGGGACGTCGATAGGCCCGTGTCGACGTAGATCGCCTGGGCCTGGTAGGAATTGGGGAAGGCGATCGCGTAGATGAAGGTGAAGATCAGGGAGAA
Source organism: uncultured Bacilli bacterium (assembly GCA_944350325.1). Lineage (GTDB taxonomy): Bacteria > Bacillota_I > Bacilli_A > RFN20 > CAG-826 > UBA4951. The sequence continues at coordinate 1,590 of CALVOS010000100.1, forward strand.
GAGGAGGTTCATCGCGATGCCGCCGAGCATCACCAGGGCGCGCTTCCCCGCGCTGATTCCCTCGATGGAACGCTCCGCAGGGACGTTCTGCCCGTCCTCGAGCTCCACCCCTTCCGCGTACATCGACACGTAGCCTCCCAGGGGAAGAAGACGCAGGGAGTAGTCCGTCTCGCCTCCCCTCCTTCGGAACTTGAGGAGCCGGGGGCCGAACCCGATCGAATACTCAAGGCAAAAGACGTTGAACCCCTTCGCCAGAAGAAGATGCCCGAGCTCATGGGTGGCAAGAAGGATGCCAAGCATCAGGATAAGGATGAGGATCGTGATAAAGGTGTTCATCAGTTCAAGGCACTCGCAGGAATGTCGCGCACGAACGAGCGGGCGTTCCGGTCGGACGCGCAGAGGTCATCATACGACAAGCCGGGGCATGAAGGCACCTCGCGGAGCGCAAGCGCCACCGCTTTCTCAATTCCTAGAATACCGATCTCTCCCCTCAGATAGCGGGCCACTGCCTCCTCGTCCGCCCCGTTGAGGACGGCGGTCCTGTCCCCGCCCATCCTTTCCGCCGAAAGCGCGATCGAGACCGCGGGGAAGCGCTCGGGCGAAAACGGGGAGAAGCTCGCTCCGGGAATATCCTTGAGGGAAGCCACCTCGACCACCCCTTCGGAAGAGCCCCCTCCCTCCAGGGCGAAGCGGATCGCCTCCCTCATGTCAGGCCTGCCGACGTCCGCGAGATAGTTCCCGTCCTCAAGAAGTAGCGCGCTATGGACGAGCGACTCCCGATGCATGACGACCTCGATATCCTCGCTCCGGATGGAGAAGAGGCGCATCGCCTCGATGATCTCGAAGCCCTTGTTGAACATCGTCGCGCTGTCGATGGTGATCTTCCTGCCCATCCTCCATGTAGGGTGAAGGAGCGCCCGTTCCGCAGGAAGGCTTCTCGCCTCCTCCCGGCCCAGATCGCGGAAGGCGCCCCCCGATGCGGTGATGAGGAACTTCCTCCACGGCCTTCCCCCGGCCTTGTTCAGGCACTTCCGGAAGGCGACATGCTCCGAGTCGATCGGAACGATGGAACCCCCGAATCGCTGGAGGAGAGGGGGAATGAGCGCTCCCCCGACGACGAGGCTCTCCTTGTTGGCAAGGCCGAGCGTCTTCCCCCTTTCCAAGGCGCGGAGGCTAGGAAGGAGCCCCGCGAAGCCGAGGATGGCGTTCAGGACGATCTCTCCCTCGAAGGCGTCGACGATCGCCCCCAGGCCTTCCTCGCCAGAAAGGAAAAGGACCGAGGGATATCTCTCCTGAAGACGGAGGGCCTCCTCCCCATCCATGAGATAGATGGTCCGAATCGATGGAAAATCCCTAAGAATCCCCGGGATAACCTTGGAATTCCTGCCTACGCTGATACCCTCGAGGACATAGGAGGCCCGGCTATTCCTAAGGACGTCCAGCGCCTGGGAGCCGATGTTCCCGGAGGCGCCTAGGAGGAGCACCCGTTTCATCAGATGAAGAAGTTCCAGCCGTGTCCGATGAAGATCATGAGGATGGAAAGGCCAATCGAGACGAACATGATGCTGTCCGCCCGATCGAGCACTCCCCCGTGCCCGCGAAGCACGGTGCCGAAGTCCTTGATGGAGAAATACCTCTTGATAAGAGAGAGGGAAAGGTCCCCGAGGACGGCGATGAGGGGGATGGCGATCGCGACGAGCAGGATCCAGTACCAATGATCGAGGTCGAGGGTGGGAAGGACGGGATAGCCAGTCCCTGCCATGGTGAAGAGAAGCACGCAGTTGGCGATGAAGGATCCAAGAACGCCGAAGACGAACCCTTCCCACGTCTTCTTCGGCGAGATGCGCGTGAGTTTATGCTTCCCGAAGTAGATGCCGCCGAAATAGGCGCAGGTGTCGTTGATGATGGTCCCGGACGCCATGAGGAAGAAGAGGGAGGAGGAAAGCAAGTAGCGGAAGTTCGCATTCCCCACAAGCAAGGACCCCCCAAGCCCCTCGTACCACTGGTAGCCAGGCATCTCCCCGGCAAGGTAGAACGGGTAGTAACGAAGGAAGAAAAGGCTTTGGAAGCCGATGCCCACCATGAAGGTCATGAGGAAGAAGTAGGCGACGTCGCCGAAATCGAAACCCTTGTCCAGAAGCGCGATGAGGAAGTAGGAGGCCAATGTGGTCGCGATCCCGATGATCGAGATCGTGAGGCCTCCGTAATGCTCCTCGAGGGAAAAGACATAGCCGTCCGGATCGGCGAGCCACGCCCCAAGGTTCGTCTTCAGAACGAACCAGTAGACGTAAAGGAACGTGGAGATGTAGGTGATCGCCCACACCCACCATCCATATTTCTTTCCCGGGGCCCTCATGATCTCGTAGACCCCGATGGCGAGAAATAGCCCCATAACCACGAAGAAGTACCAGGACCCAAGGAAGATCATCGGTACGAGGATGAGGATGAGGATGATCGCGACGATCACCCGGCTCCTCAAGGACGCCCTGTAGCCTTCCCCAGGCTTGTTCATGCGGAACTCTTCCTGCAGGTTCATCCCTCTATCCTCCCAAAGCGCCGGTCCCTGCGGGAATATTCCTTCAGAGCCAACTCCAATTCCTTTCTCCCGAAATCCGGCCAGCAGGTTGGGGTGAAGTAAAACTCCGCATAAGCCAGCTCAAATAAGAGGAAATTGGAAATCCTCTCCTCCCCGGACGTCCTAATCAGCAAATCAACGTCAGGAAGCTCGGGGTGGTAGAGATACTTGCGGAAGGATGTCTCGTCAAGAGAGTCCGGATCCTGCCCTCCCCTGACTTCATGGGCGAATCTCCGGGCCGCCTCTGCGATCTCCTCGCGTCCTCCGTAGTCGAGGCAGACGTTGACGAGGAGGGAATCGTTATCCTTGCTCGACTCCACCGCCTCGTCCAGGGCTTCAAGGACCTCAGGGGAAAGGCGGTCCCTCCTTCCGGAATGGAGGAGGCGCACGCCCTCCTCCCTGAGCCTCGGGAACTCCTTCTTGCAAAAGTCCACGAGATACCCCATCAGAAGTTCGATCTCCTCCTGAGGCCGATTCCAGTTCTCCGTGGAGAAGGCGTAGAGGCTCGCGCAGCGGATTCCCAGCTCCTTGCACGCCTCGAAAACGTCTCCGAGCCTCTCGCACGCCCGTTTATGGCCGGCGGAACGAGGAAGGCCCCGCCTCTTCGCCCATCGGCCGTTCCCGTCCATGATGAAGGCGACGTGGCGGGGGATCTTAAGCGAGCTGGCGTCCTTCCGCATCTTGAAAATTATAGCGCCTCCAATGCCCCCTAGCCTAGGTGCGCAACCGATGGGAATCGTCTATCATCCCTAGCCATGGACGAAGAAGAGAAGAAGACCGTGGAACCCCGCGTCAGGACCCCGATCAAGAAGAGCGAGGCCCCCTCGCCAAGCCAAAGCCAGGAAGCAGTCCGCAAGAAGGCGATGATCACCTATATCGTCGCCGGGGCGACCGGAACGATTCTCCTTGGCCTGATGATTGCCGCCATCGTCGTGGGGGCGATCGGACTCTCCTCTACTCCCGAGACAGGAGAGACCCCCGCCCACTATGAGGACGGGAGGGCAGGCTTCTACGACAGCGAGATGCTCCGGATCGAGGAGGATGGCGTTCCTTCGGGGACGATCGCGCTCTCCTTCCAGGAGGAAGAGGGCTACTACCGGATCGACGAACTGGTTGCTCCAGAGGGATCCCAAGTCCTTATCTCCCCGCGTTTCGAGTACCACTCCGGCGCCCTTGCCAGGGTTGCCCTGGTCGGGGACGGAGAGCCACTTCTAGATCAGGACACCACTCTACGCGAGATCTACTTCGAGGCCCCTCTCTCGGATATCGCCGAGAGGGCTTTCGAGGAAGCTCCCGTCGAGTCCCTCCGCCTGAGCGAAGGGAGGCTCGGAGCGGGTCTTTCCATCGGAGAGGGCGCCTTCCGGAACTCTGCGCTCGAGGAGATCTCCCTCCCGAACTCGCTCGTCAGCGTCGGAAGCGAGGCCTTCCTAGGGTGCGCTTCCTTGATGGAGATGTCCTTCCCGGTCGGGATCGAGGATATCGGAAGCAGGGCCTTCGCCGGAAGCGGCCTCACCAGCATCGCCTACGAGGGCACGAAAACCGCCTGGAGCCTCGTCAAGAAGGCCTCCGACTGGGCGGAGGGGTCCTCCATCTCCGCGATCGAATGCACGGACGGGATTCTCGAAATCTAAGAATCCAGGCGGGATTTGCTAAAAAAGGGGGCGACCAATGGCGCCCCCTCTTTTAATGCCCTCCGGGCTAGATGGTCATGATGTCCTTCTGCTTCGCGGCCAGGGTCTCGTCGACCTTCTTCATCGCGGCGTCGATGACCTTCTGAAGGTCCGCCTCGACCCTCTCCTTGTAGTCGTCGGACATCGTCTCGTCCTTCTTGATGGCGTCCCGGGCCTCGTTCCGGATGTTCCGGATCGCGACCTTCGCCTCCTCGCTCAGGGACTTCGCCTGCTTGGCGAGCTGCTTCCTCACGTCCTCGGTCAGGGGCGGGATGATGATGCGGATGGCGTCCGCCTCGACCTGGGGGTTGATTCCGAGGTTCGCCGCGACGATCCCCGCCGCGATCGCCTTGATGTCCTCCCTGCTATAGGGCTTCACGAGAAGCTGCCGGGGCTCCGGCATCGAGATCCCGGCGAGGGAGGTGATCTCCATCCTCTCCCCGTAGTAGTCGCAGGTGACCCCGTTCAGCATCGCGGGGTTCGCCCGTCCGGAACGGAGCTTCCCGAGTCCTCTTCCGAGCGACTCGAGCGCCCCTTCGCATTTCGCTTCCGCGTTCTTGACCACGATTTCCATGCTTCGCCTCCTAGTCGTGGATGGTGCTTCCCATCATGTTCCCTTGGATGACTCCCACGAGGGAGCCGAAGTCGTCCATGTTGAACACGCGGATCACGATGCCCTTGTCCTTGAGCATCGTCACCGCGGTGAGGTCCATGACCCCGAGGTTCCTGTCGAGGACCTCCTTGTAGGTGAGTTCCTGAAGGAGCTTCGCGTCCGGGTTCAGGCGCGGGTCGCTGTCGTAGACCCCCTCGACCCCGTTCTTCCCCATGATGATCGCGTCCGCCTTCATCTCGAGAGCGCGCAGGGAGGCGGTGGTGTCCGTCGTGAAGAAGGGGTTCCCCGTTCCTCCGGCGAAGATGACGACCCTTCCCTTCTCAAGGTGCGAGAGCGCCTTCCTGCGGATATAGGGCTCGCTCACCTGGGGGACGTTCAGGGAAGACATGACCCTGGTCGAAAGGCCGAGGTCCTCGAGGGCGCTCTGGAGGGCGAGCGCGTTCACGATCGTCCCGAGCATCCCCATGTAGTCCCCGGTCGCCTGCTCGATGCCGACCTTCTGCGCGAGCTTCCCGCGCCAAATGTTCCCGGCCCCGACGACCAGCCCGATCCGAACCCCGAGGTCATGCGCCTCCTTGATCGAGGAGGCGATCGAGGCGAGCTTCCCGCTGTCGAGGATCGTCTTGTCGCCCTCGTCGGCCAAGGACTCGCCCGAAACCTTGAGGATTACGGTCTTGTACTTTGGTTCCATCCGCTAAGGATTATACACGCACGCCCCATCGCCCGGGCAAGGGAGGGCGAGGAACTCATTCCCTCCCATAGGAAAGCCCGGTCCCGATGAAGGGAACTTCCCGGAAGTCCTCCATGTTCGCGCGGATGAGGTAGTCGATGTAGTTCCCAACCATGAGGGCGTAGGCATGGTAGCCCATTGGGTTCGGGTGATAGCCGAGCCCGTAGCGGGCCCTCATCCCCTCGTCCCATATGGTCCCGTAGCGCGCCATGTCGAGGAGATAGCCATGCGAGAAAAGCCTCGCGATCTTCCCGAGCTCCTCCGTCGCCTTCTCCACGAGAGAGTCATGAAGCAGGGAGGACCCGTCCTTCATCGGTCCGATCAGGAAGAAACGGAGCTCAGGCTCCAGGGCCTTATAGCGGCTCACGATCCTCCCGATGTTCCCGAGGAAGGTGTCCGGGTTCTCCTGAGGAGCGAGAGGATGGACGTCCTCGGCGCTCCCCATGGGGTGGCCGTAGACGAAAAGGTCGTTCGTCCCGAGCGCGACGATAAGGCACTGCCTCTTCTCGAAGTAGCCCCTCTTCTCCGCGTAGCCCCCCAGGAACTCCCTGGCGGACATCCCGCCCCGCGAGTAGTTATGCCACTCGGCCCCTGTGATCCTGGCAAGGATGGAGGGCCAGGAATACTCGTACATGTCATGGTAGGAGATCCTTCCCTCCTCGTCTTTCGACTCGAACTCCCCGGAAGAAAGGGAGTCCCCGACGACCCCGACCTTGCGGAAGATCGAAAGGAAGCCGCAGTCGGGGCGGATTTCCTGAAGGGGAAGCTCCCCCTCCATGGTCTCGAAGAAACACCTGTCCATAGGGCCATTCTAAGGGAAGAGAAAGGAAAAGGGGCCCGCATCGGGCCCCTTAGGGACATTGGGAACGCTACTCGGCGCTCTTCTGGATGCCCTCGCCCACCTGGTAGCGGACGAAGGAGACGATCTCGTTCCCGTGCTCCTTGAGGAGGTCGCCGACCTTCTTGCCGCTTTCGAGGAGGTATTCCTGGAGGAGGAGGCAGGAGGCGGAGAGGACCTTGTCGGCCTTCCGCTCGACGATCTGCGCCTTGACGGCGTCCGGCTTCCCCTGGAGCTTCGGATCCTCGCTGACCTCGGTCCGGGCGATGGCGAGCTCGCGCTCGCGCTCATCGGCAGGGACGTCGGCGAGGGTGAGGTAGAGGGGGGCGTTCGCGCAGACGTGCATCGCCAGCCCGTAGCCAAGCTCCGGGTCGTCCTTCTTGAGGACGAGGAGCGTGGCGATCTTGCCCTTCATGTGGACATAGGTCCCGAAGCCCTGCCCCTCCTGGAGCCTCACGATCTGGAAGCGGCGGAAGTCGAGCTTCTCCCCGAGGGCGATCCCGGCGTCCTGAAACGCCTGGAAGGTTCCCTCCCGGGCCTCCTCGATGCTCTGGGGCTCGTTCTCCATGAGGTAGGAGACGACCGCGTCGACGAGCGCGTGGAACTTGTCGGAGGCGCTCACGAAGTCGGTCTCGCAGTTGACCTCGCAGATGACGGCCTTCCCGCACTGGGGGCAGGCCTTGAGGGCGGCAAGGCCCTCCGAGGCGGTCCGCCCGGCGCGCTTGGCGCTCTTGGCGATCCCCTTCTCGCGGAGCCAGTCGATGGCCTTCTCGATGTCAAGCCCGTTCTCCTCGAGGGCGTGCTTGCAGTCCATCATGCCGGCGCCGGTGCGCTCGCGGAGCTGCTTGATGAGCTCGATGACGTTCTTCTCGGCCATGCTAGTCCTCCTTCTTGCCCTCGGCGGCGGTCTCGCCCTGGGCGGCCTTGGCGGCGGCCTCGCGCTCGGCCTTCTTGGCGGCCCAGCGGGCGGCGCGCTCCGCCTGGAGGCGGGCCATCCTCTCCTCGCGCTCCTTGCGCTGCTGGCGGATCATGGCCTTCCTCTGCTCGTTGGCGATGTCGGCGGCGCGGATGGCGTCCTTCATGGTGGCCTCCGGTTGCTCGTCCTTGGTGTAGGCGATCTCGGTGACCCCGTCCTTGGCCTCGGCGATCGCGTCCGCGAGGGTCGCGACGAGGAGGCGGACGGAATTGGCGCCGTCGTTGTTGGCGCCGATCGCGTAGGTGACCTTGCTCGGGTCGTCGTTCGTGTCGCAGAGGGCGAAGACGGGAATCCCGAGGGCGTTCGCCTCCTTGACCGCGTTATGCTCGACGGTCGGGTCAGTGACCACGATCGCCTGCGGGATGCGGCGCATCTCCTTGATGCCGCCAAGGTTCTTGGAAAGCTTCTCCATGAGCTTCCGCGTCGCGGCCTGCTCCTTCTTGGAAAGCTCGTCGAGCTTCCCCTCGGCCTCCATCTGCTCGAGCTCCTTGAGCTTCTTGATCCTCGTGAGGATGGTGCGGAAGTTGGTGAGGGTGCCGCCGAGCCAGCGGTTGGTCATGTAGAAGGAGCCGCTCCGGACCGCCTCGTCGATGACGGGCTGCTTGCTCGAGGGCTTGGTGCCGACGAAGAGCACCTTGCCGCCGCTCTTGGCGATCTCGTAGAGCTTCTTGTAGGCGACCTCCACGGCCTCGCAGGTCTTGATGAGGTCGATGATGTGGATGTTGTTCCTCGCCCCGTAAATGAGGTCCTGCATCTTCGGGTTCCATCTCCTCGTCTGGTGGCCGAACTGGACCCCCGCCTCGAGGAGCTTGCGCACGGTCATCACCGGCGCGTCGTGGTCGCGGTACACCTCGTCCATCGACTTGGGCTCGGCGGCGACCGGCGTCTCTTTGATCTCTTCCATGGAGACCTCCTTCGTGTTTGTTCCTCCCCCGCTTCCAAAAGGTCCCACCCCAGGCGCTTTTTAAGCTCTTTCGCCCGCCTTGGGGAACACCGGGTCTTCATCCACG
>CALVOS010000101.1 GCA_944350325.1 uncultured Bacilli bacterium
CTTGGGAGATAGGCGCTACGACGGTTCCCTCAAGGGGAGGGCACGCTCTCTCCGCGAGGCTTTGATGAAGGGAGCATAGGAATGGCGAAGAAAGAGAACATCGCCGAGATCCTCCGGCGCGAGATCGAGGAATACGAAGGGAAGGTCGAATCCAGCGAGGAAGGGACGGTCATTTCCGTCGGCGACGGGATCGCCCGCGTCTACGGCCTCGGCGAGGCGATGCTCGGGGAGCTGATCCATTTCTCCAGCGGAGCGGAGGGCCTTGTGATGAATCTCGACGAGGAGGAGCTAGGGATCGCCCTCCTCACCGAAGGCGATGGCGTCCGCGAAGGGGACGCGGCAAGAAGGACGAGGCGCATCATCGAGGTTCCCGTCGGGGACGCGCTCCTCGGGAGGGTCGTCACCCCCCTCGGGGAACCCCTGGACGGAGGGGCGAGGATCAGGACGGAGAGAATGCGCCCCGTCGAGAGGATTGCTCCCGGGGTCATGACGCGCAAGTCCGTGGACACCCCCCTTCATACCGGCATCACCTCGATCGACTCGATGATTCCGATCGGACGGGGCCAGCGCGAGCTCATCATCGGCGACCGCCAGACGGGAAAGACGGCCATCGCGATCGACGCGATCCTTTCCCAGAAGGGCCAGGGGGTGAAGTGCATCTACGTCGCGATCGGGCAGAAGGACAGCAGCGTCGCCGACCTCGTCGACACCCTCCGCCAGGAGGGGGCGATGGAGTACACCCTCGTCGTGGACGCCCCTGCCTCCAAGAGCGCGCCCATCCTCTACATCGCTCCCTTCGCCGGGATGGCGATGGCGGAGGAGTGGCTCGAGAAGGGAGAGGACGTCCTCATCGTCTTCGACGACCTTTCCAAGCACGCGGTGAGCTACCGCGCGCTTTCCCTCCTCCTCAGGAGGGCGCCCGGACGGGAGGCCTATCCTGGCGACATCTTCTATCTCCACTCGCGCCTACTGGAGCGCGCCTGCCGGCTGGACGAGGCGCATGGGGGCGGCTCCATCACCGCGCTTCCGATCGTCGAGACCCAGGCGGGCGACATCAGCGCCTATATCCCGACGAACATCATCTCGATCACCGACGGGCAAATCTTCCTTGACTCCTCGGGGTTTGCCGCGGGCCAGCGCCCGGCGATCGACGCAGGGCTTTCCGTCTCCCGCGTCGGCTCGAGCGCCCAGCACGCGGCGATGAAGAAGGTTTCGCGGAGCCTCAAGATGACGATCGCGACCTACCGCGAGAACCTCAGCTTCGCGCAGTTCGGAAGCGATCTGGACGAGTCGACGAAGAAGATCCTCCTCCACGGGGACCGGGCGATGGAGGCGCTCCGCCAGGTGAACGGGGAGCCTCTTTCCGAGCCGGAGGAGGTCCTCGTCCTCTTCGCCCTCCAGGAAGGGCATCTCGACTCGCTTCCCAAGGAAAGGGTCCGTCCCTTCCTCCAGGAAATGATCGGGGAGTTCCATCGGAAGCATCCCTCCCTCATGGATTCCCTTCTCGCGAAGGGCGACTTCGACAAGGGGATGGAGGAGGAGATGAGGGGAGAGATCCTCTCCCTCCTTGCCCGGGAGGAGGACCGCTAGAAGATGGCCTCTTCCCTCCCGAGAATTCGCGCGAGGATCCGCTCGATCCGGAGCACCGGCAAGCTCACCAGGGCGATGGAGCTCATCGCCGGGGCGAGGTGCCGGCGTCTTGAGCGCGAGCTCCGGGGCGAGGGGGAGGCGGTCGCCCTCTACCGGAAGGCGCTCGTCCTTCTGAAGGAGAAGATCCCGGAGGAAGAGGAGAGGGAGAGGGAGGGAGGCAGGCTGATCCTCATCGCCGGGCCATCCCTCGGTCTTTCGGGAGGCTATCCCTCGAAGGCGCTGGAGGCCCTCCGGAAGGAAGGGGAGAGGGCTGAGGCCATGGCCTTCGGGACAAGGCTTCCTCCAAGGATCCGCGAGGAAGGGATCATGCTCCTCGAGGCTCCGCCCGAGTGGAATCCCCTGGACGGGGAAGGGGCGGCCCTTCTGGCCGAGGCGCTTCTTTCCTGGTTTGAGGAAGGAAAGTACTCCAGCATCGATTTCCTCTATGGAAACCCCATCAATTCCCTAATATTCAACTTCAAGACGGCGAGGCTCCTTCCTCTTTCGGACCTCGGGGAGGAGGGGCTCTCCTGGGCCAAGGAAAGGCCTCCTCTCATGGACGAGGACCCCAAGCGCCTCATGAGGGAACTTCTTCCTTCCTACCTAGCCTCCCTGATCCATTACCTCGCGCGCCTCTCCTCCCTGGCGGAAAACATCTCCCGGAGAAGGGCGATGGAGGAGGCCAACGACAACGTCGAGGAGCTCCTCGACGAGCTGACCCTCAGCTACAACAAGGAAAGGCAGAACGCCATCACCCAGGAGATCACCGAGGTCGTCTCGGGATCGATGGAGTAAGGAGGAGAGATATGAGAGAGAAGGAAGTTGCCAAGGGAACCCTCGTGCGGGCCGTCGGCCCCGTCGTGGACGTCCGCTTCCCTTTCAAGCACCTGCCCCCGATCCTGACGGAGCTCCTGGTCGAGCTTCCTGAGGGAGGGACCCTCGCCCTTGAGACGATGCAGCACGTCGGGGACGACATCGTCCGCGCGGTCGCCCTCGGCCCGACCGACGGGCTCCAGAGGGGCCTTTCCGTCGTGGATACGGGCGGGCCCATCTCCGTCCCCGTCGGGGAAGGGACGCTCGGACGGATGTTCAACGTCCTCGGCGAGCCGATCGACGGGCTCGGTCCCGTCCAGGGGGAGCGCGCGCCCATCCATCGGAAGGCGCCTTCCTTCCAGGACCAGGTCGTCGGGAAGGAGATCCTCGAGACCGGGATCAAGGTCATCGACCTCCTCTGCCCCTACCGCAAGGGTGGGAAGGTCGGCCTCTTCGGAGGCGCGGGGGTCGGGAAGACGGTCCTGATCCAGGAGCTCATCTCGAACATCGCAAGCGAGCACAAGGGCATCTCCGTCTTCGCTGGCGTCGGCGAGCGTTCCCGGGAGGGAAACGACCTCTACGGCGAGATGAGGCATAGCGGCGTACTCAAGAGCACCGCGCTCGTCTTCGGGCAGATGAACGAGCCCCCCGGCGCGAGGATGAGGGCCGCCCTCTCGGCCCTCACGATGGCGGAGCACTTCCGCGACAGCGAGAAGAAGGACGTCCTCCTCTTCATCGACAACATCTACCGCTTCACCCAGGCGGGGAGCGAGGTGAGCGCCCTCCTCGGGCGCATGCCCTCCGCGGTCGGCTATCAGCCGACCCTCGCCACCGAGATGGGCCAGCTCCAGGAGAGGATCACCTCGACGAAGGAGGGCTCGATCACCTCCGTCCAGGCCATCTACGTCCCCGCGGACGACTTCACCGATCCCGCCCCGGCGACGACCTTCTCCCACCTTGACTCGCGGACGCTTCTGGACCGGAACACGGCCGCCCTTGGGATCTATCCTGCGGTCGACCCTCTCGAGAGCACCTCCTCGATCCTCGATCCGAAGGTCGTGGGGGAGCGTCACTACCATGTCGCCCGCGAGGTCCAGCGCATCCTCGAGCGCTTCCATGAGCTCCAGGACATCATCGCCATCCTCGGCCTCGACGAGCTGAACGAGGAGGATAGGAGGACCGTCGCCCGCGCTCGAAGGATCCGGAACTTCCTCTCGCAGCCCTTCCACGTCGCGGAGTCCTTCAACGGCATGAAGGGCGTCTACGTCCCCCGCGAGGAGACGGTCGGCTCCTTCGAGGCGCTTCTCTCTGGGAAGTACGACTCCTATCCCGAGAGCGCCTTCCTCTACTGCGGGGCCATCGAGGACGTCGAGCGGAAGGCGAAGGAGATCGAGGGATGAGGGACCGTCTCCCGGTCCGCCTCCTCACCCCCGAGGGGATCCTCTTCGAGGGGGAGGCCCTCTACGCGCTCGTGGAGACCTCCACCGGCCCCGTCGGCATCTATCCGAACCACGACACCTACCTTGGCTCCCTCCGGAAAGGGGGAAGGGTGACCCTTGCCTTGGAGGACCATGAGCTTTCCTACCTTTCTTCGGGAGGAATGCTCCTCATGGATCCCGAGGGGCTGACCCTTTCTTCCCCTTCGTTTCGCCTTCTTTCCTGATTGGGCGCGGGACGCGCCTGTATAATCCGCCCGGAGGAAAGGGACCATGAACTTCATCTTCATATCGCCGAACTTCCCGATCCGGAACTTCAAGTGGGTCGAGGCGCTCAAGGGCCACGGGATCAACGTGCTCGCCATCGGGGACTCGCCCCACTGGGACCTTCACCCGCGGCTAAGGAACGCCGCGCGGGAGTACTACTTCGTCCCGGACCTTTCCGACTACGGGAAGGTGCTGGAGGGATGCCGCTACTTCGAGAGGAAGTACGGGAAGATCCACTATATCGAGAGCAACAACGAGTGGTGGCTCACCCTTGACGCGCGGCTCAGGAAGGACTTGGGCGTCACGACCGGCTTCTGGCCCGAGGACATGGACCGCATCAAGGCCAAGAGCGAGATGAAGGAGTGCTTCCGGAGAGGGGGCGCGAAGACGATGCGCTTCCTCCTGGTGAACGGCCCGGAGGACATCGGGAAGGCGCTTTCCTTCGCCCGGGAGGTCGGCTTCCCCGTCTTCGTGAAGCCGAACGTCGGCGTCGGGGCCTCCGACTCCTTCTCCCTCAAGGACGAGGAGGCGGTCGCCTCCTTCCTGAAGGATCCCCTTTCCGAGACCTACATCATGGAGGAGTACATCGAGGGGACGATCGTGAGCTACGACGGCTTCTGCGACTCGAAGGGCGAGGTCGCCTTCCGGACGAGCGACCATTTCCCGGTCCCCGTCGCCGACGTCGTCAACGAGAACGTGGACGACATGTACTACACGAACCCCTTCTCCCTCCCCTTCCACGACGTGGACAGGGAGGAGTTCGACCGCGTCGGCAGGGGGGTCGTCAAGGCCTTCGGAATCAAGACCCGTCCCTTCCACATCGAGTTCTTCCTGCTTTCGAAGGATCGGCCGGGCCTTGCCAGGGCCGGGGAGTTCGTCGGGCTCGAGTGCAACATGAGGACGCCAGGCGGATACACGCCGGACCTCATCGACTTCGCCCACAGCGTCTCCTGCTACGAGATCTACGCCGACCTCGTCGCTTACGACGAGAACCGCCAAGACATGGGGAAGGAGAAGTACTACGCCTTCGCCTGCTCCCGGAAGGACGTCATCCGCTACGCCCGCACCCAAGGCGAGATCATGGCGCGCTACAACCAGAACATAACGATGATGGGACGCTATCCCGAGCACCTCGCCCTCGCGATGGGGGACGAGTACTACTACGCGAAGTTCAAGACCTACGAGGAGGGGATCGCCTTCGACCGCTTCGTTCGCGAGAGGGCGAGAGACTAGCGCATCGTCCCGTCGGCGACGTCGGGGAACTTCCCGTCCATCAGGTAGCGGTTCAGGAGCTCCTGGATCAGGTCCTCCCCGTACTTCTGGTCGGTATATAGCCTCCCGTCCCCGGCATAGAGGAGCGTCTCGATGCCGGAATACTCAAGGCCGTAGATCGACAGGGCCGCCCCGTTCCCGGAGGGGACGAGGTAGACCGGCATCTGCCCGCGGGAGGCGCGGAGCCTCTCGCTAAGGAACATGTAGTCCTCCTCTAGCACGTCGCCCATGTAGAGCACCGACTCGCCGTCCTCGGGGTTGATTTCGTCTCGCTTCAGGAGCACCTCGGCGTCCGTGGCGAGGAGCATCCCGTTCCCACTGATGCTGACGTTCCCGTGGATCGCCCGCCTCAGATCCGCCTTCTCGACCGCCCCGTAGGCCAGGGTGATTAGCTGATTGCCGGAGGAGAGGTAGACGATCGGCGTGGGGCCGACATTATCTTCGTCCACCCCGTAGTGCCGGCGGATGGCCTCCAGGTCGTCATCGAAGGAGCTGGGGTCATCCTCGTGGCGCATGACCATGTAGCACTCCGCGCCCGTCTCGATGATCGTCTCCGAGAAATCCTGCTCGAAGCGGGCGCAGCTGGAGCAGGTCTCGCTCGTGACGATGAGGAGGAACGCCCTCCCTTCGCTGGCCATCTCGACGATCTCCTCCCCGCTCACCTCGATGCAGACATCCTCGTAGGTCGCTTCCGCGTATGCGAGGGCGGGCCTTGAGTAAATGTAGGGCCTCCAGTCTCCGGAGCACGAGGAAAGGCTCGCGAGGAAGGGGATCAAGAGAAACAGGGACAAGAGCGCCTTCTTCATAGAGGAAGTTTAACCCAACCTCCTGAGGGCGAGGCGCCAATCCTTCTCCTCTTGCCGGAGGAAGCGCTCCTTCTCCCTTGCGATCAGGAGGAATTCCTCCCTGTGCGTGACCCCGTGGCGCCATCTCGCCCAGGAAGACCAGAGGAGGTCCTCGAAGGCGATCGTGAGGGCAAGGAGGTCCCTTTCCCTTTGGGATGGACTCCTCCCAAGGACGAGTTCCAGGAACGGGTCCTTCAGGAGGCGGAGCCCCGGCTCTCCCTCGCTAAGGAAGGAGGCGATGTCGAAATAGGGGTGGTTCGCGCCTGCGAACTCGAAGTCGATGAGCCAGTTCCTCGTCTCTCCCATGAGGAGGTTCCCGGGGACGAAGTCGTTATGGGAAAAGACGAGGGGAAGGGGGCGGGTCGCCTTCTCATAGCCATCTAGGAGAGAGAAAGAGGTTTCGCTCAGTTTCCCGCCGGAATAGAAGAGAAGTCGGCGTTTTGCGTCGAAATCATGGTTTTGCCTCGCTAAACCATGCAGATTGCAGATCAATGACGCGATTTCCGGAAGACGTCCCTTGTCCTTGGCAAGGCGGAAGGGGTGGGCTCCCGGCGCTTCCTCCATGAGGAGGTCCCCGTTCTCCGCGAATTCGTAGATCTTGGGGGAGAGCCCTGCCCTTTCAGCCTTCTTCAGTGACTCGGCCTCCTGTCCCGGCTGATAGAAGGCAGGGTCGCTTTCTACTTTCAGGCGGAGGATCCTCCCGTCTGGCAGGTGGTATGTCCGGTTCGAAAGGCCTCCTTCGATGGGGAGGGCCTCCCTCAGGAGCGATTCGGTATCCATCTGGTCGCCCCCTCGAAGGCTTCCCTCGCCTCTGGGCTGATCCGTTTGACGTGGATGGTCTCGAACTCCCTGACCTTCGCTTCCCCGGGGACGGATCCCTTGGTGACCGCCTTGCGGAAGGCGCACATGACGTCGCCCTCCTCCTTCTTCGACGCCAGGAGGACGAGCTCGGCGGCGAAGGCCTTCTCCTCCTCGCTCGCCCCGTCCTTCTTGAGGATCAGGTGGGAGCCCGAATCCCCCATGACGTGGAACCAGAGGTGGTTCCTCGCCGTGCAGTAGAGGAAGGTGAGGCAGTCGTTCTGCCTTGCGTTCTTCCCGAAAAGGTAGGAAGCGCCCTTATAGGAGACGAGATAGGGGAGGGTCGCGCTCCCGAGGGCGGGCCTCTCCTTCCTCCCCGGCCTAGGAGCGGCGAGGATCCCTAGCTCCTTCGCCATCGCCTCGAGCCCGGCCTCGTCGCTTGCCTCGAGCTGGGCAAGGGCAAGCGCCAGTTCCTCCTTCTCCTTCCTCGCCTCCTCCAGGAAGCGCTCGCTGTAGCGGGCCGTCTCCTTTGCCTTCTTCGCCCTCCTGTAGAAGGACTCGGCGTTCTGGGAAAGGCTCTTGCGGGGATCAAGGGGAATCTCGACCCCGTCCTTCTGGAACAGCGTCGTCCCCTCGGGGATCTCGTCCCAGTAGGTGTAGATGAGCTCGCCGAGCATTCCGTCTCCGCTATGCTCGAGGGCCTTCCTCCTGTCCTCCTCGAGCCTCTCTTCCTTCCTTTCCAGCTGGCGGATCTTCCGCTCGACGCCCTTGATGAGGGAGCCGAACATGTCCTTCTTCCGCCTCTTGCGGAGGTCTTCCTCAAGTCCTAGGCAATGGTCAAAGTAGGATTCGACGTCGAAATCCACGTCGTTCGGGAGGCAAGTCTCCGGTTTCCTTGGCGGGACGTACTGCATTCCCCTCAGAAGCGGCCTCTCCTCCTGAAGGGTGCCGGGCCGATGGCTCACGAGGATGCGCCCGTCCTCGCCGAGGAGGACGAGGTTCGCCTGGCGGGGGATCATCTCGAAGACCAAGGAGCGCCTTTCCTCCTTGAAGACCGCGTTGGTCACCCTCAGGGAGAAGACGAGGATCCTGTCCTCGTTGAGGGAGGAGACGGAAAGGATCCGGGCGTTGGTCAGCTCCTTCCGCATGATGTCGGCGAAATGCCCCTCGACCCCCTTGAACCGAGGGAGGGGGTCGGCGAGGTAGGCCCGGGGCTCCTGGTTGTCGAGGACGAGGGCAAGCCTTCCCTCCCCCTTCCCCTGGAGGTCGAGGAAAAGCGCGCGCTCACCGTAGAGGGAGACCCTGAGGATCCTCCTCCCGCCAAGCCGCTCCCCGAGGGCCTCCCCGAGAAGCCGGATTTCCGCCGCCTTCAACGCCATGGGGAAGATGATAGACCATCCGTCGTCCGCGCGCTCCCCGCGTTGATGGAATGCCCGGGATTTCCTATAATTCACGAATTACATGGGAAAGAGAGGACTTCTCATCATCCTTTCCGGTCCTTCCGGGGTCGGGAAAGGGACCCTCCGGCAGGAGATCATGAAGCAGCCGGACCTCGGGCTTTGCTATAGCGTCTCCCTCACCACGCGCTCGCCCAGGGAAGGGGAGAAGGACGGGGTGGACTACTTCTTCGTAAGCGAGGAGGAGTTCGACCGCCAGGTCGCGGAAGGGAACCTCCTCGAGTACACGCGCTTCGTGAAGCATAGCTACGGCACCCCGAGGGACTACGTCGAGCGCCTTCGGGCCGAAGGGAAGAACGTCCTCCTCGAGATCGAGGTGAACGGGGCGATGCAGGTGATGCGAAAGCTGAAGGAGGACCCGCCTCTCAGCATCTTCGTCCTGCCCCCCTCCTACAAGGAGCTCGAGCGGAGG
>CALVOS010000102.1 GCA_944350325.1 uncultured Bacilli bacterium
TGATTAGCAAGATTGTCTTTCTTATTTGACAGCTTCTCATATTCTTTTCTGATCTTTGCACGAAGCTTGCATCTGTTGTTTGATCCTTTCTGCTTCTTCCTAAGTAGTCTTTGAAGATGCTTCAAGCGACCAGGTTCTTCAACAGAAGCATTAAGCTTTGTGCCATCAGAAAAAGTGAGTGTAGTCTGGCATCCAAAATCGATGCCTATGGTCTTGTTCTTATAGTTTCTTTTTTGTAATGCCCACCATTCATCTTTGTCAATGAAACAAGTTATATTGATATAGTAACCTGAAGGTTTCTTGACGAGCTTTGCATTGGCATATTCAATTGATTTATATTTGTCTAACTGTCTGTCACCTAAAATTCTAAATGCTTTCTTGCAACCTTGGAACTTGATTTTGTTCTTGCCATCAAATCTCCAGGTCACAAGGTATTGTTTGAAGTCCAATGAAGACCAGTCAGACTTAAACTTTAATGCTCCAACTTTCTTTCCTTTTTTCTTGAGTGTTGACAGTGTCTTGATTGAAGACTTCATACTGTCAACTAACTTTTGCTTGACTTGAGCACTTAAATATGAGATTTTAACCTCAATATCATTGCCATCTTTGTCTTTATGTGTTATCGTATCAAGAAGCTTGTAGTCAAAGCTGAATATGTCAATTTTATTATTTTCTATCTGACCAAGAATCCAGTTGTAGCACCATTTCGCTTCAACAAAACACATCTTAATCCATTCAGCTTGTCTGTCATTCATCTCTGAAATCTTCAGACTTCTAACTACACAGACTTGTCCTCTTCTTTTCTGAAGAGTGTTTCTGTATGATTCTGATATGTTAGAATTCTTGCTCATCTGATCTATTTAACTAGAGCCTTGAACAACTTTAGTAATTTTTCATAAAAAATTTAAATATTCTTTACTATTTAACATGAGCTTCAAATTTGAATATAAGACATACAATCATGCTAGAACTCACTTGAGGTATCATGTGATTTTCAGTACAAAATATAGAAAGAAGATTTTAGAACCAATTAAAGATGAAGTGTTTAATGCATTCAAACATACAGAATCAATATCACATTTTAGAATTTTAGAAATGAATCTAGACCAAGATCATATTCATCTCATGATTACATTCAGCCCATCATATAGCATATCTAGCATCGTAAAGAGGATGAAGTCTATATCAACAAGCTACTTATATAAAATTCCCAGTATCAAAGATTATCTTTCAAGATTCTATTGGAAGAAAGACATCATCTGGACTGGTGGTTATTTCTGCTCAACTGTTGGAGTCTCATCAGAAAAAGACATATTAAAATATATAAAGAATCAAGGAAAGAAGAAATGAATTTGCAATTCATATGCTTAGCTGAAGACTAAGCATCTTTCTTGCAAACTTAAGTAATTAGTTCTTGCTATCCATATCGAAGTACGAATTGCATTTGGCAATATGCATCGAGAATAATCTGATGAAAATCTGAACATCTCAGTATCAACATGAAAAAATGCAGAAAACAATCGATGGATAGCCTCTTTATCGATAAAAAGGCCAGAAAGATTTTTCTTTTTACCAGATTTTATATCATTAAAATTAAAATCCATGTTTTTTCTTTTATATCATTTTATTTTATTTTTATAACAATTCGAAATCATCGAAAAATAAATCATTTTTAGATAACATGTGGTAAAAAGTCTTCTATTTCAAATATCTTGATGGCTTCGAATGCATTAAAAATTTTAGAAAACCATCTTAATTTATCACTGGTGGTCTTGACAGGATCTAGAGCCAGTGTCGACAGCCATAATGTTCCACCGAATATAAAAATTGCAAGATTGTAAATTTTTAATGAATTCCAATATAGTGGATTTCTCCCATCTTAGAATTTTATCAATTTTTACTTCGCCGATTAAACCAACACTATCAACAGGATTTATAGTTTTTCTCTATTCTATTCAAATAGTTTCTGAAAGAGAAATTTTAAACCTAATTTGACAAATTCTTTATCTATGAAAGCTTCTGATAAATTCAGAGTGGCAGGCTTTTTTGTTGGATATAGAATTAAAAATCGAAATTCATAAGAACAAAAATAATTGAGTTTACTCTAAAAATTTATTTTTTAGTTATTTTTCAGAAAGCTTAATGTTCCAACCTTTTTTAGATAATCTGTCAATATATTCATTAAGCCATATTGCAGTTTCTTTATTCATTATAGGGTGTTTAAGTATTATTTCAGCTTGAGGATTTATAGTAAATTTAAGAACCCAATCAATATATTTTTTGTAAGTATCGATATCACCAAATATCCCATCTGAAGAAATAGTACGAAGATTAATAAGTATGTATTTAGATCCTATTCCAAAATTAGAAGTATCAACATTAAAAACATGAGATAAATAAGTGAAATTCACTAAACAATATTCTGAATAAATTTGGAATGGCCATATAGTACAACCTCCGGAGGTAGAATCTAATTCAACAGTTCTACATTTTTGCAAAACATTAGAAAAATCATTTATATTATTTTTAGCGCAACATTGAATAAAATATGAAGATAGGCAATCAATTTTCTTGAACGCATTTAAAAAGTTGATAATAAAATTATGCGAGATTTCAAAATGCATGTTCATTCGAGGATTAAAAATGCCACCTTTGATTTCCATATTAGCATGTTCTAATTCTTTAAGGTCTTTAAAGAATTCTTTAGAATTTTTCAAATATGGATTAGACTCATTGATATAGATTGCAATTCTTTCATCTTTTCCGAATATGCATTGAGAATAATCTGATGAAAATTTATAAACATCAGGTGGGCATATAGTGAATGCTAAAAACAAACGTTGAATAGCCTCTTTATCGATAAAAAGGTCAGAGAGATTATTCTTTTTATTAGATTTTATATCATTAAAATTAAAATCCATTTGAATCTAAAAATCGATATATTAATTTATTAATAAACTAAAAAAGTCTTTCGACAGTTTTTATATTTATATATCTAACATGAGTCTAAAGTTATTTGGAGCAGATGGAAACCATTTTATTAGACTTTTCCTAATATTTTTTATAATTAAAAATAAAAAGATATGGAATCTTTATATCAAGAAATAAAGAATCTAATGGATTCGATTGGTCCAACAAAAACAATACGATTGATTGAAAAAGATGATATATTGCGTTCTAAATTATATCAAGCCACACCTTATTTAGATAATTGCCATGGAGAAACAAAAGAACGTTTATGGTACTTTTTCAATAGGAAAGAAAACTTAGATCTATGCCCATTTTGTGGCCAGAAAAGAAGAACATTCAAAAATATCAATGCTGGTTTGATGTCAACATGTGGGTCTCCTAGCTGTCTATCGAAATCGAAGGCTTTAGGAGCACTATCTCTTAAACGAAATAGAAAAGAATCTCAACAAAAAAGACGGAAAACTTTTGAGGAGAGATACAAAGGAATATTAGCATTCAATGGTCGACCAATAAAACAAAAAGAGATAAAGAAGAAAGATCGAAAATCTGCACCTGTCTTTTATGATAATGTAACCCTAGATGAATTTATCGATGAGATAAAAAATATTTTTCTAGATAAAAGTATATACCTCTCTGATGGATTGATTTATATTCTTAATGAGCCTCGTATTGCCATTCAATATAATCAGATTTCTTCTAGAGAGTCTTATTGCTATTATCCGAATGAATCATTCAAAAGAAAAAAAGAGTTAGAGAAGCAAGGAATCCGGATGATAACTATATGGGAGGACCAATGGAAAATTCCTATCAAGAAAGAAATTATCATTTCTCGTTTAAAATCTTTATTGGGAAAATCTGAAAAAATATATGCTAGGCAATGTAAAATAATAGAATTAGATGGTTCATCATATAGAAATTTTTTTTTTTTTTTTCATCTACAAGGAGATTACTCTTCATCTATAAAAATAGGATTGAGATATAAAGATGAATTAGTTGCAGTCATGGGATTAGGATCATTAAGGAAAGGAATATCATTGAATGCACAAGCAAAAATTAATGAAGAAGAATATGAATTATTGCGATTTTGTTCTAAAAAAGGTTTAGAAATTGTTGGAGGATTCTCAAAATTATTGTCCCATTTAAAAAAGATTGGCATTTCTCATATCAAATCTTATGTAGATTTAGATTGGTCACTGATTAATAGGTCTAGTTATGAAAAAGTAGGTTTTAAGAAAATAAAAGTTACTCAATCTGGATATTATTGGGTTTTAGATGGCGTAAGATATAATAGAGTGAAATTCATGAAGAAAAAATTAGTTAAAGATGGTTATGATCCTAAAAAGACCGAGGTTCAAATAATGGAAGAAAGAGGTGCTTATCGAGTATATGATTGTGGGAATTTACTGATGGAGATTGAACTATGAAAAGAATTGATTTTGATTTGAAAAATTTCACCAATGAGGAGATTCAAAAATTGAAAGACCTTGCCTATGTAGATGGAGAATTGAAAAGCCGAAAGATTGTCAAGACATCAGTTTTTAGACATATCCCATCATTAAAAGATAAGATAGATAAAAATTATTTTCGTGAAACTATATATTGTTTGCTGAATGGAATAGAAAGAATTCCTTTGTGTCCGATATGTGGGAAACCTAATAGATTAAGACATTTCAATAATGGATTTCAAACATATTGTTCTAGGGAATGTGTCAATGAACACCAAAGGATAGATCCTGAATTTATTGCAAAATCAAAAGAAACTAAAAGAAGAAAATCAGAAGAATTAGCAAAAAAGCGAGGTTA
>CALVOS010000103.1 GCA_944350325.1 uncultured Bacilli bacterium
TAATTGAAGATAGCTATTTGCCCTTTGTCAAGCTGCTCCAATGGAACAGTGATGTCGACAGAAGAAGCTTCTATCACTTTGATAGGAGATGTCAAATTAATTGTCGCCATATATGATTAGAATTAATTCAATAGAAGAGGTTATCTAAAAACCCTCATTTTGTTATATTTAAACACATAACAGCAAATTCTAATCTGAAGGCCTAACGATTAAAAAGCTACTTTTTGCTTGAATATAGGGAACTTTTGTTCTTTATAGATTTTCTCTCTTTCTTTATAGTGTTTCCACATATAATTTTCTCGGAAACCCTCTCCTCCTTTTTCATAGTATCTTAAGTCATCAACAAAATCAAACAAGACCACTTTGTCTTTTCCTGGATATTGCCTTAGACCTCGACCACAAATTTGCCTAACTAACCTTTCCGATTTAGCAGTGTTCACTAAAAATATGTTCCAAAGATTTTTTATGTCTATCCCTTCACCCATTGTCCCAATGGATGCTACAAGAATAGTGTTTCCTGATGTATCTTTCTCCATCATTGCTTTATAATTATCACGAACTTTAGAATCAGTCCCACCATCGCAATAATAGACTACTTTAGAAGGAGCATGCTCATTGATGTAATTATAAATTTCTTTTCCATAGCCCGAACCAACTTCTCCAAAAAGAATAAGAGTATTTTTCTTTGTCTTAGTTGCGAGTTTAGCTATATACTCCATTCTAGAATGATTGTCATTAATATATTTTTGCTCACTGTTCAGGCATTTTAACCCTACCGTAATATCCTCTGGCCTTTCAAGTTTTTTTAATCTTTGCTTATAAAGTTCCAATCTATCTTCTTTTGATGCATATGCCATCAATTCGAATATGATATAGAGTGGAGTCCCTTTCTTCTCTTCATTGATTAAGGAATATGAAGAAAATCTATAAACAATAGGGCCAATTAAGCTCTGAATAAGAAAGGAATCATAAGAATCCTCTACAGGAAAAGTTCCTGTCATCCCAAAACAATATTCAAGATTCTTACATTTTTGAAGAATATTCCTAATAGACTTAGCAGTTGAATGATGACAATTACTTACTAAAATATTATTGGCAAAATAATTATGATTGAATTCGTTTTCTGAATTTATTCTTAAGTTATATACTTCCTCTTTTTCACTCAACTTTTGTATTGATTTAACTATAACTCCTTCTTCATATAAACTTTCTATTATATCTCCTATTTGCAATTCATCAGCACGTTTCCATTCACCATTCTTTAGATATACTTTATGGTTTCCTGTTATTTTAATTTCATCTTCAAATTGAAATTTATTTTCTTTCTTGTCTTTATTTAGAATTAATTTAATTTTATATAAATTTTCTTTTGCACTTAAATTCTTATATTTGTATTCAACTTGATGAATTTCTTTTGTTTTTGTTTTAGTATTATATGTTATAACTTTATCACCAATATTTATATTTTTAATTTCACAAAAAGACCAATCAGCTTTCAGGACTTTAGTAGAACCTACTAAGCATTCATCACAAATACATGTCTGGTATTTTCCAAAAAAATCCGATGAGTATTTCCTTAAAGATTGATATGTTCCTATCAGAATAGTAGATTTAGGAACTTGTTCTAGTTCTTTCTTTCTTAATCCTCCTTTAAGAATAGATGAAGTCCAATCTATTCTTTTTTCAGGTTTTAGATAAGATTCATACTCAATATATTTTTCTTCAGTTTGCTTAGAAAGATCAACAGATGGAACTATATAGAGGACTTTAGAATTTTCTTTGTGTTCTATAGTCCATCTAAATATGATATAACTTATTAAGGTCTTTCCTCCTCCAGTAGAAATTTCAACAGATGATTTCTTATATCTTAATAATTTCCAAGCAGCTTCTATTTGATAATCATAAGGCTTAAATGGATTTCCTTCTTCATTAAAAGCATCTTCAAACAAATCGTTTGCCCATTCATAGAATTCTTCTTTTGATAATTCATTGAAACTTTTAAGATACTCTTGGAATTTTGGTGTTAATTCATAAGCTAATAAGTATTTCTTAAGAACTTTGAATAATTCTAAATAAAGACCAGAAGGAATCAATCCAAAAGAAGATAAAAAACACTTATGGGTATCAAGTCCTAAATTCATTTTTTTAAGAACAAATGAATTAGGAAGTTCTTTTGTAAATGATATTCTTATTTGATCTAATTCATATTGAGAAGCTCCTTTAACTATTAAAAATCTATTATCATCTGTTATATCAATTATCATTTCTACTTAAATTCATCTTTATATAATTTTATCTTATTATTTATATTAATTTTATTATCATTAGTTTAATTATATTTTTTATATAAATTTGATTTTTTTAAATGGAATTTTTAGATTTTAAAGAAAAAATAAAACATTTCGGTTTATATTATTGATGTTTTTTGAAGGGTCTTTTAGTAGAGACTAAATCCTTCTTTATTTTTTAATTCCGATTTGGACATCATGAGTGGTCTTTTAGAATGGAGCTAGAGGTCCTTTAGATAAAGCCTAAACGATTTTAAATTTAAATCTGATAATTTCATATCAGGAATGATAAAACTTCAACATGCTTCTTCTAAATCGTTTTTTGATTAGCAGAATGATTAGATGATAGTTCAATAAAATTTTTTTTGTGTTTTGTTCTTTGAATTCCTAAATGTTTGAGGATTTTTCCAACTATTTAAAAAATAGATTTTCTTTTTCTTCTTTAAAGAAAAACCTTTTTCTCTTTTCTCTTTTTTCTTTTAAAGAAGATATTTTCTTTCTTAAAGTGAGGAAACCTTTTTTCTTTAGACAATGAAAATAATTCTTTTTACGAAAGTAGAATATTTTCTTTTCTCTTTTAAGAAATTTATTCTTTTTTTAAAAAAATATTTTTATATTCTTCTTTTTTAAAAATATAAAATAAACTTTTTAAAATTAAATTATCTAAAATAAAATTATTTCAATCGATTTATTAGTTTTTTATAGGAATATAAAAATTAATTAAATTTTTCTATAAAATCTTGTTTTATATAAAAGCTTTTTTATATATAAAAATTAATTTTTTTAGATAAGATCTAAAAAAAACTCTTCTATTTTTTAGACTATTTTATATTTTCTTTATAAAAATAAAAAGATTAAAAAATAATCAAATAATTTGGACAATTAATCCTTATGGATTCTACATACAATTATCAAAATGTAAAAAAA
>CALVOS010000104.1 GCA_944350325.1 uncultured Bacilli bacterium
TATAAATCTTTGATGTCATCATAGTCGAAGAATTCGTCATCTTTCCTCGGCAAAGTAAAAAAGAATGAATTTGAAAAATATTCTTGTAAGAACTTAGGAAAAGTTGTTCCATGTGAACAAAAACCTATTCTCATATTAGGATTGATAAACTTACTAGAATTTAAAAGGTCCTCAAGAAGAGAAATTAACTGATTATCAGTTTTTCTATATCCATCTTTAATACGAATGATAAGTTTTTCACAATCTATTCGGCATGCTCCTAATTCATCATTGTATATTATTCGGTTTAAGGTATCATTTATATTGAATCTACTCCTTTCGCCATACTCTACGGGAAAACCTATATAATAGACTTTAGATTTTGCTAAAATAAGATAATTCTTTTCGAGATTATTCCCTCTATAATGATAATAAATTAAAACTTTTCCTTTTGATGCTTCAATCAATGACTTAGAAGCTGTCTCTCGAGGTCCTATTGCAAGACAACAATGATCAATTGTTTTTGCAATCTTAAGAAGATTTAGGCAAATTTGGCTTTTTTTAGGACTATAGTATGGCATCATGAATGGATAACCTGGTTTGCAACATATATTGAAATGATTTTTAAGATATTGAATAACATTAGATTTTAAAAAATCCTTCGGGTTAATCGTAAAGTTGCTTAAGTCCGTGCATCTAAGCATTTGAAAAGGAAGTATAAATCTGATTTGGTCCTCTGAAATCTTTACATACTCCGGATTCGACAAAGACCTTAATTCTTCTATGAGATCAAACCCTAAATTTTGTCTTCTTTCATTTTTAACTTGGTTGAAATCAAAATCGAGCATAGTAAAAAAATAATATTTTTAAGAGAAAAGGGATCTTTAACTAAACCAAAATAGAAATCTTTTTTATAGATCTTTGACATCTTCATAGTCGAAGAATTCATCATAATTTTTAGGAAAAGTAAAAAAGAATGAATTTGGAAAATGATTTTGTAGGAATTTAGGAAAAGTTGTTCCATGAGAACAAAAACCTATTCTCATATTAGGATTGATAAAGTTACCAGAATTTAAAAGGTCCTCTAGAAGAGAAATTAACTGATTATTAGCTCTTCTATATTCATCTTTAATTCTAATAACAAGTTTTTCACAATCTATTTGGCATGCTCCTAATTCTTTATTATATATTATTCGGTTTAAGGTATCATTTATATTAAATCTATTCCTTTCATTATACCACATAGAAAAACCTATATAATAGACTTTAGATTTTGCTAAAATAGGATAATTCCTTTCTTCTCCATTTCCTCTATAATGATGATAAATTAAAACTTTTCCTCCTGATGCTTCAATCAATAACTTAGAATCTGTTTCTCGGGCTCCTAGTGTAAAATAACAATGATCAATTGTTTTTGCAATCTTAATAAGATTTAGGCAAATTTGGCTTTTTATAGGATCAAGGTATTGCATTATGAATGGGCAACCAAAGCTACCTGATTTGCAATAAAGATCGAAATGATTTTTAAGATATCGAATAGCATCAAATTTTAAAAAATCCTCCGAGTTATTTGTAAAGTTGCTTAAGAGAGTGTGTCTAATCGATTGATAGCCAGAAGGTATGAATCTAATTTCATTATCTGAAATTTTTACATATTCTGGATTTGACAAAGACCTTAATTCTTCTATAAGATCAAACCCTAAATTTTGTCTTCTGTTATTTTTAATTTGGTTGAAATCAAAATCGAGCATAGTAAAAAAATAATATTTTTAAGAGAAAAGAGCTTTTTAATTAAAGATTTAAAAAACCAAAATAGAAATCTTTTTATAAATCTTTGATGTCTTCATAATCAAAAAATTCATCATCATTTTCAGGAAAAGTAAAAAAGAATGAATTTGGAAAATGTTTTTGTAGGAACTTAGGAAAAGTTGAACCATGCGAACAAAACCCTATT
This sequence comes from uncultured Bacilli bacterium, assembly GCA_944350325.1. Classification (GTDB taxonomy): domain Bacteria; phylum Bacillota_I; class Bacilli_A; order RFN20; family CAG-826; genus UBA4951. The sequence continues at coordinate 1,934 of CALVOS010000104.1, forward strand.
CTCATATTAGGATTGATGAAGTTACCAGAATTTAAAAGAGAGTCAATCAGTGAAATCAATAAATTATTAGATCTTCTATATTCGTCTTTAATTCTAATAATAAGTTTTTCACAATCTATTTGACATGCTCCTAATTCTTTATCATATATTATTCGGTTTAAGGTATCATTTATATTAAATTTATTTCTTTCATCATACCACATGGAATAACCTATATAATAGACTTTAGATTTTGCTAAAAAAGGATCATTCTTTTTTGCGAGTATACTTTGTTTGTAATAATGATAAATTAAAACTTTTCCTTTCGATGCTTCAATCAATGACTTAGTAACTGTATCTTGAGCTTTTATAGTAAGATAACAATGATCAATCGTTTTTGCAATCTTAAGAAGATTTAGGCGAATTTGACTTCTATGAGGATTAAGCAAAAAGAATGGACAATATGGTTTGCAATAGATATTGAAATGATTTTTAAAATATCGGATAATATCAAAATCTAAAAATTTTTTTATGTTATCGTCATTTATAAATGTGATCAAATCCGTGTGTCTAAAACTTTTATTATGATAAGAGGATATGAATCTAATTTCATTAGCTGAAATTTTTACGGATTTAGGATCTGACAAAGATCTTAATTCTTCTATAAAATTAAAACCTAAATCCGGTTTTCTTTCATTTTTAACTTGGTTGAAATCAAAATCGAGCATAGCAAAAAATAATATTTTAAGAGAGAAGAGCTCTTTAATTAAATCGATATAGAAATCTTTTTATATATTTTTGATGTCTTCATAATCAAAAAATTCATCATCATTTTCAGGAAAAGTAAAAAAGAATGAATTTGGAAAATACTCTTGTAAGAACTTAGGAAAAGATGAACCATGAGAACAAAAACCTATTCTCATATTAGGATTGATGAAGATGCCAGCATCTAAAAGAGATTCAATAAGCGAAATTAATAAATTATTAGATTTTATATATTCGTCTTTAATTCGAATAATAAGTTTTTCACAATCGATTTGACATCCTTTTAATTCCTCATTGTATATTAGTCGTTTTAAGGTATTGTTTATATTAAATTTTTTCCTTTCATCATAGTGTAAGGAATAACCTATATAATAAACTTTAGATTTTGCTAAAATAGGATGATTCTTTTTTACGGAATTATTTTGTCCATAATGATGATAAATTAAAACTTTTCCTTTTGATGCTTCAATCAATGACTCAGAAGGTGTCTCTCTAGCTGATATAGTAAGATAACAATGATCAATCATTTTTGCGATCTTAATAAGATTTAGGCGAATTCGACATCCATCTGGATTATACAAAAAGAATGGACAATATGGTTTGCAATAGATATTGAAATAATTTTTAAAATATCGAATAAGATTAGAATCTAAAAATTTTTTTATGTTACCACCATTTGTAAATGTCATCAAGTCCGTGTATCTAAATGCCGTACGATAAGGTGATACGAATCTAATTTCATCATCTGAAATTTTTACAGATGCAGGATCTGACAAAGACTTTAATTCTTCTATGAAATTAAAACCTAAATTTTGTCTTCTGTTATTTTTAACTTGGTTGAAATCAAAATCAAGCATAGTAAAAAAATAATATTTTTATGATAGAAGAGCTCTTTAATTAAAGATTAAAAACAAAGTAGAAATCTTTTTATAAATCTTTGATGTCTTCATAGTTGAAGAATGCGTCTTCTATTCTTGGCAAAGTAAAAAAGAAT
>CALVOS010000105.1 GCA_944350325.1 uncultured Bacilli bacterium
AGGAGGACGAGTGTATGAAAAAATGTGTTTCGCTCATTTCGCTGGCGCTGGCTTTTGCCATGTCCACCGGCGCCTTTGCCATGGAGGTCCCCACAGACACAGTTGTGCAGAACCTAAATGGCAGCCAGCAGGTTATCAAGACCTTTACTGTCGCACCGGATGAAGATCCCCAGACACTAATAGAAGAACCATTTGAGCTGGAAGGATACTTGTATACCTTCAAGGACATCACAAAAGTTGAAAATCTCATCGATGATACGAAAAGGTATACGGAGGTCGTAACGGTTGAAACCACAGATGATGATTTAAGTGTCATCCTGGAAAAGCTCATGCCAACCATTGAATATGATGATGGGCAATACCATGGCACGCTGACACTGGATCATACCAGCCTGTACACGGAGGCGACAAGCTATTCGACAAGAAGCTATACCGTCAGTGAGACAAAAACCATTGGGCAATTGGATCGCAATGATATGAGCTATGTCCCTGCTACAACAGTGAAAAATGGCGTGACATTGTCTCTTGCAGACGTTGACTGGCAGGTCACTGGCACGGATCTTGTCGGAGAGGTATTGGCGCCATCCTCCTATCAGGCGGTAGCTACTTATTCCGGGAAAGCGTACTATACGGCCGCGGATGGGTATGTGACAACCGCCGAATATGTCGGTGAGATCAGAAGAGAAGGGATCGAAGACATCACCTATACAGTGACCTACCTTGGCGAGCCGGTCTTGCCCTCATATGAAGACGAAGCGAATGGCGAGGGCTGGGCCAGTATGCTCAAAAGCGCTTGGCCCTATCTTGCTGGTGGATCTTGCTTCCTGGCAGCAGGGGTCTTGGGCACACTCCTATGGCGTTCACGCCGACAGGTGAAGCTTCTGCGGGAGGCCCAGGACACCCTGCAGGAAGACGATTTTGAAGAAGAAAGAGAGGAGGACCAGGGCGAATGAAACGGATAAGAAAGCTTCTATGCTTCGTTTTGGTGACACTTTCAGTGACATCCATCGCCAGTGCCGCAACGGACTATACTTTTGAAACGGACGATACGCCGGAGTATTATCCATCGACCTCGTACGAGGAGATCTATGGTTCGCTATATAATTATGGCGGCCCCAATATTGTAGACTACCAGATCCCGGAACTGGAGTATGGGACCTTCTCAACTACACAGACGGGGATCATGGAAAAAGCTCTGCTTCCCGGGCTGCAGGCCAGCGTCAGTACGGCATCCGGCGGCGGATATGGTATTTCGGGAGGGGCCTATGGTATTTCCGAAAGCATCGCCGCGTTACCGGAACTGCCGGAGGTGCTCCCGGACTTCCAGAATCAGCAATATCAGCCTCCCGCCTATACCAGCGTGGAGGGGATGGAGCGTGAAGACGGCAGCATAGGCACAATTCAGATCCCCTCGCTTGATATTTCCATGAAATTATGGGAGGGCGAGACGAACGCCAGCATGGCGAAGGGGCTGGGGCATTATTCCTCGACCTCAGCTTGGGATGGAAACGTTGGAGTCTGCGGCCATAATCGCGGAGCGAAATATGTGATCGGCAGCATCAAGGACCTGGACATTGGCGATACCATCACATATACCACGATTTATGGCACACGGACCTATGCTGTAGAGACTGTAGAGATCATCGACAGCACTGACTGGAGTTATCTCCAGTCTACCGCGGACAACCGTGTTACACTGACGACCTGTCTTGCGGATCAGCCCAGCAAACGTGTCTGTGTTCAGGCTGTAGAGGTTCGTTCATAAAAAGTTCAAAAGTATTTTTTCGTGCCAAATCTGACGTATATGCATGTGAGAGGAGGAAAAAACGCACTGTTTCATGGGAATTCGTTTTTGTGACGTAAGGAAATAGAAAAAAGCTTTGACACAGCGTGTATCCTATACTATTTTGGAATTACCAGGCAGGAAATTGTAGGAAGAGGTGATCGCTGTGGCATATGAATTCCCGAGGGCAAAAGCAGAGCGGACGGACGATAAGGAGGTGCGGATTCGCCTTGATCTGACACTGGATGTCCCACATGAGATCGCTGAGCAGCTGGAACTATTGGGACTCCGAGACTTTGAGGCCTGTCAATATGACGCGGAATACCAGCGGATAAAAATGAGCACCAGCACCGTGCTGTTCCGAGAGGGGGCGTGATACAGTGAGACGTTGTCACGTACGATTGGCTTTGGTTGGCCTGTGTGTGGCCTTTATGATTTCCGGTACATCAGCTGCCGCTGAAAATCTTGATGAGCAGAAGACCGCCGCGGAATATCTTTTCCATCAGAATATCATGGTTGGAAATCAGGATGGAGACATGTGCCTCGATTCTCTCCTCACCAGGGCGGAGCTGGCAGTGATCCTGAGCCGGTTGACAGTCAATCAAGAGTATCTGTCGGCAGAGCGTGAGTTCTACGCCGGTGAATGCCAGTTTGCGGATGTGCCGGACTGGGCAGCCGTCTATGTGGGATACTGCGCGTTTAACGGATTTATGGTGGGGTATGGAGACGATATTTTCGGAGCCTCAGACCCTGTAACCCCGGCAGCGGCCTGCACAATTATTCTTCGCTATCTGGATCTGCCAGGAACACCGGCGGAATACGATACCGCCTGTAAGACGGCGTATGAGTTGAGCCTTATTCCCCAGGATACCGCACAAAAAACAGCTCTGACGCGTGGGGAGCTGGCGGTGATCCTTTATCGTACGCTGCGCTATGAGGGACAGCCAGATTTGCAGACCTCGGCCGAAGACAAAGAAAAGACGGAGGACGACTCCCGGTACATCCCCCAGGTCGGGGATGTGATCCGGTGCGGCGATGGAAGCGACTATACGATCACGGACGTCAGCCGGTATGACGCCAACATGTTCGCGGACGGCCCTCTGGGCCCCCTGCCGGAGCCCACGTGTGACTGGTCTCAGTTCGACCAGCCGGAGCTCCCGGCGGCGGAGGCCAGAAGATTCCAGACTGAGGCAGGGGACTACCTGTTCCTGCGGAACCTCTATGAGACCCGGCGCATGCTGTACACCCTCTACAACGCCATGGGAGAGAATGAAGCTACTTGGGCGAACGGCAGTGCGGTGCTCCGGGAGGACGGAACGCCCTGGGTCCACATCGAGCTGACCATGCCGGAGGATCTCACCGCCTATCCCTTCTGGCCCTGGCGGGAGGATCAGGTCACAGCCTTTTTCCACTCCCGGCCGGGAGGGACCTTCTACCTGGAAGTCTGGGATGTGTTCGCGGACGGGATCTTCCAGAGGACGGAGTACAACATCCGCGCGAGATAAGTAGGCCAACGTCTTGCATTTTACCTTGAATTTGATATAATACTATCAAAGAGATGATATGCAAGGAGTGATCAAGTATGAAGATCAGGCCCTCGTCCGCGCTGCGGAACGACTACACCGCGATATCTGAGCTGGCAAAGGTCTCCGGTGAACCCATCTTCATCACCAACAAGGGAGAGGATGACGGAGTATTTATGAGTATGGCCGCCTTCGAGGAGCGGGAGAAGATGTACCGCCACCGGGACAAGATCTACGAGGCGGAGATGAGTCGTCTCAGAGGTGAGCCGGTATATACACCGGAGGAGATGGACGCGGAGATGGAGGAGCTGTTCCATGCCTACGAGGTATAAGCTGGTCTATCTCGCGCCGGCGGCCCAGGACCTTCGGGAGATCGTCAAATTTCACATCACTGAGGTTGGCGTCGCGTCCTCCCGCAAGATCTACCAGACCATCCAACAGACCATCGGAAAGCTGCGGGATTTTCCGTTGATGGGCCAGACTCATCCGGACCCCATGCTGGCGGCGGGAAGTTTTCGAAAGCTGGTGTTGACCCGCACCTATGTGGCGATCTACAAAGTGGAGGACGACACAGTGTACATCTACCGGATCGTCAACGGCGCCACGGACTATCCCAGACTGCTCAAATGAAGTAAATATCATCATATCATAGGAGCGCGTGCCCATTGTGGGCGCGCGCTCCGCTGTTTACCAAAACAAAAGAATGAGGAGGAAACGCTATATGAAACGAATCGCGGCACTGCTCCTGACCCTGCTCCTAGTGGTGGGACTGCTGCCCACTGTCGCGTTGGCGGCGTCCAGCGAGGAGGAGGCCCTGGGCGAGGTGCAGATCTACCACGACGGGACGGAGATGAGCTATCTCTCCATCAACGGCCGTGTGCGGACCCAGGTGTTTACCTACTACAACTACATCAACGCCAAGGGCCAGTCGGTCCGTGTCCCGGCCTACTGCGTGAATCCCAACACCGCCGGCGTACCCCAGACGGTGCCCGCCGGGACGGGGATCAAATACCTGGCCAACCAGCGTGCCACGGACCCGAAGATCATGGGAATCGTGGCCAGCGGATACCCCACCCGCAGCCTGGAGCGTCTGGGGCTGGCCAGCGAGTACGAGGCGTACTACGCCACAAAGATGGCCCTCTGGTGCTACCTGCTGCCCAACTGGGACATCGCGGACCTCACGGTCAACCCCGCCGCGGACCAGGCGGCGGCAAGCCGGGTCCTGGCCGCCGCCAAGCTCATCTACACAGACGGCATGTACTGGGACAAGGTCCTGACCCCCAGGATCACAGCGGTCCCGGACCAGGAGCAGGCGTATCCCGTGACTTTCGAGGGCAAGGAGTATTACCAGCAGCTCTTCACCGTGACCAGCGAGACGTGGGTGGATGGCGGCGTGGTCTACATCTCCTTTGCGGACCCCAGTTCTGTGCCCGAGGGGACCCGGATCGTGGGACTGAGCGGCAATGACATCACCGGCATCAACTGCGTGGAGGCGTCGGAGGGCGGCTTCTCCGGCCAGTTCAAGATCCTCTACCCCGCGGAGTCCATTGAGGGGCAGAGCGGCAGCGTACAGCTGACCTTCACCTGCGACAGCTACAAGTACGCCATCTTCTACGCCACCTGCGCGGAGGTGGACCAGTACGGGAACATCCAGAACTATATGTGCGACACAGACCCCCTGGTCCCCATGGAGGCGGACGCCTACAGCACCTACGGCGGGGCGACGCCGCCTGAAGAGCCCGAGGAGCCCGGCACCCCGGAGGAACCCGCCGCCGGCGGGCTGCGGATCGTTAAGCTGGAGGCCGGAACGGAGATCCCCCTCAGCGGCGCTGTCTTTGAGGTCGTGGGGCCTGACGGCGACACCATCGGGAGCTTCGCCACCGACGCCAACGGCGAGATCCAGATCCCGGAGGCCGTTCCGGGCAATTACACCATTTATGAGCGGGTTCCCCCAAAGGACCACCTGCTCAGCGAGAACGACACGCAGAACGTGACGGTCCGGGAGGGTGAGACGGCCACCGTCACCTTCGAGAACCAGCCCTACGGGGACCTCCGGGTGGAGAAATTCAGCGACACCGGTGAGGGCCTTGCCGGTGTGCAGGTACAGATCAAGCATATCGAGAGCGGCAGGACCTACAGCGGCACCACGGAGCCCGGCGGCGCTGTCCAGTTCACCGGCCTCCTGCCGGGAGCCTATGAGGTCCGGGAGATCGCCGGCATCCAGGGCTGGATCGCGGACACGGAGACTGTCCAGACAGTCACCGTGGTGACCGGGCAGACCTCCACCGTGTCCTTCACCAACAAGGAGCTGCCCGGCCTGCGGATCGAGAAGTATGACCGGGTCACCCAGGAGGCCATGGCCGGCGTGACCTTCCGGATCTGGCGGGACGGTGAGCTGCTGGGGGACTTCACCACCGGACAGCTGGGCGAGATCCTGCTGGTGGATCTGGACCCCGGCACCTACCTGGTCCAGGAGGTGGCCTCCGACGATGAACATGTTGTGGAGTCCATGCCCCAGGAGATCGAGCTGAAGGCGGGGGATGGGATCAAGCAGCTGGTCTTCTTCAACGACAGAAAGCCGGGTATCCACCTCATCAAGGTGGACAGCGTGACCATGGAGGCCATCCCCAACGTCCGCTTTGAGTTCAAGCTGGTGGGCGGGAGCTACCGGCAGGAGCTCACCTCCGATGAAAACGGAGAGATCGACCTGTCCAAATTGGAGCCCGGCGCCTATGAGGTCCGGGAGCTGGAGGCCCCGGACGGCTATCTCATTGACGACGCTGTCCGTGTGGTACAGATCGATCCCAATGAAAACGCCAATTTCGTGTTCACCAACACCCCCAAGCCGGCCCTGCGGCTCATTAAGGTCAGCTCGGACGGCTCGCCCCTGGCGGGGGTGCATTTCCGCATCGCCAGGATCGAGGATGGGAGCCGCTACCTGGACCGTGTTACCGACGAGAACGGTGAGATCAACATCACCGACCTGGAGCCGGGCGTGTACTCCGTGAAGGAGACCGCCACCGTGTCGGACCACATCCTTGACCTGCGAGAGTACCACGTGGAGCTGTTCCCCGGCCAAACATCCACGATCACCATCGAGAACCAGCGCCGCCCCGACCTCGTGGTCTACAAGCGGGACGCCGATACCGGAGAGCCTGTTCCCAACACGGTGTTTCTGGTGGAGGCCGCGGACGGCCACAGCGTGGATGAGATCAAAACCGACGCGGAGGGCAAGGCGGTTCTGACCAACTTGCTCCCCGGCGTGTATGAGATCTCCGAGAAGTCCGTCCCCGCGCCCTACCTCATGGACGCGGAACCCCAGCTGGTCACTTTGTACGCCAACCGGACCCATACGGTGTACTTTGAGAACCACAAAAAGCCGACCTTGACCGTCAACAAAGTGGACAGCGTCACCGGCAGCCCCATCCAGGGAGCCAAATTCGAGGTGTGGTACGGCAGCAATAACACCACCACCGGGGAGCTCAACAGCCTGGGCACGTTCTTCTCTGACGAGAATGGACAGTTCATTTTGGAGCTGCTCCGGGATGGCTGGTACAAGGTGACGGAGCTGGAGCCGGCGGCGGGGTACACCATCAAGGAGCCCGCCACCCAGGAATTCTATATCTCCGGCGGCGAGAGCAAGACCATCACCTTTGAGAATGTGCCCAAGAACGCCATCATTGTGGAGAAGTACGACAGCGTCACCGGCGAGGCCCTGGGAGGCGCCATCTTCCAGCTGCGGTATCTAGCAGGAACCAGCGGCACCGGGGGAACGGTCATCGGCCAGAAGGTGACCGGGTCCAACGGTATGGCCATCTGGACCGGGTTGGAGCCTGGAACCTATGTGGTCGAGGAGGTGGACCCCGCGGACGGCTACAGCGTCATCCAGTCCTCGGAGACCATCTTCCTGGCGGACAGCGGGGAGCAGAGCGTCGTCACGGTGCGCTTTGAGAACATGCCGGACGGGAACCTCCTGGTCCGCAAGGTCTGCGCCACGGACCCCAGTGTGACCCTGCCCAACGCGGAGTTCAAAATCGCATATGCGGACGGCACCCTTATCGGTGACAGCAACGGCGTCTACCGGACCGACGAGAACGGTGAGATCCGCGTCGAGGGGCTGGCCCCCGGCAAGAGCGTGGTGGTCACGGAGACCCGCGCGCCGGACGGCTTCCTCATCGACACCCAGTCTCAGACCATCCAGATCCGGGAGGGCCGGACAGTCAGCCTGACCTTCAAGAATCAGCCCAAGGGGGAGCTGATCATACAGAAGCGGGACAGCGCCACAGGGCAACCCCTCCCCGGCGCGGAGTTCAGAGTGACCACAGCCGCCGGCTGCGAGGTAGGCCTGGACGGGGTGATTGGCGACTCCACCCTGACCCAAAACGGGATCTTCACGACGGACGCCAATGGCGAGATCCGCATCTCGAATCTAGCGCCGGGCGCCTATGTGGTGACTGAGATCCGGGCGCCCCAGGGGTACGTTATGGATTCCCCCTCTGTCAATGTGGTCATCGGCCAAGGCGGAGACACCCAGACGGTGGTCATCACCAACTCTAAGGCCGGCAGCCTGATCATTGACAAGCGGGATTCCCTGACAGGAGAGCCGCTGGAGGGAGTTGCCTTCCGTGTGACCACTTCCACTGGAGAGTATGTCCCTGATGAGGATGGCTACATCTCCAGCAACGGGATCTACTATACCGACCGGGACGGCAAGATCCAGATTGACGGTGTGGTGGGCACACTGGTCGTGACGGAGACGGAGACCATCCCCGGCTATACCATCGACCCGGCCACGCAGACCCAGACGGTCCAGGTGAATCCCAACGACACCCAGACCCTCTATTTTACCAACACCCCTACCACGACGCTGGTAATTGAAAAATACATCGAGGGCACGACAACGCCCCTGGAGGGGGTGACCTTCCTGGTCACCGACAGCTCCGGCGCGGTGGTGGGCAGCGGCAACGGCGAATATATCACCGATGAGAACGGCCGCGTTGTCATCACGGACCTGGAGCCGGGCACCACCGTCACCGCGCGTGAAGTCAAAACTTTGGAGGGTTACGTCCTGGACGGC
>CALVOS010000106.1 GCA_944350325.1 uncultured Bacilli bacterium
GAAAGGATAAGATAGAACCTATCTATTTCTTTGCAGTCTTTCCATGTTGCTGCCATTCCAGGCATCTTTACAATAAGACATCTTTCTAAGACATAATTCAATGCATCATCGATAGCAGAAAAGTCATCATCATCAGTCATCGACCAATGTCGGATTTCTCCTCCAGAGGCGGCTCTAATATAAAATTTAGAACCTTCTGGATAGAACAAACCTTGAGTAGGTAGAGAAGCAATAGGGATTTCAATATAACCTGCTCCTCTATTCTGCATCTCATCTTTAATCTCTTTTCTTGCTTCTCCTTGAGCTTGGTCTAAAGGATTCTCATTCAAATAAGCAACATGCTCTTCTGCTTGCTCTCGTAACGAAGTTCTTTTCTTTTGAGCAGGAGTATCATCCAATGGAGGATTAACTATTATTTTCTCTTTAGAAGTAGAAGGTCTCTCATTTTCTTCTGCAAAATTCTTTAATGCATCTTCTATATTGTTAGCCATTTTATTCTTATGATTCTGTTATTTCTTTAATTTTCATATGAAGCTCTTGGAATGCTTCTTTGAATTTTCCTGAAAAATATGATTTATACTCTTCAAGATTTGTATCAATATTTCTTAATAAGTCAATTTGCTCATCATCATTCAGAAGATTTATTGATTTATCTAGGATCTCTATATCAATCGACAATTTTTTACAAAAAGTTTCAAAGATGTCAAATCCTTGGAATGATATACTTTCTTTTGAAAAAAGATAAACTACTTTTACATCTTCCTCCAAGATAGATTGGACAAGATTTTCAAAACCTTCTTTTCGTTCATCAGGAGAATCCACTAAGTCATAGAACAAGTCATCAACAATTATTCCATGAGAAATAAGATATTCTTTTATAGCAAATGTCTCTTTTTTAAGGAATTCATCTTTGTCTCCTTTATTCCATATTCTTATATAGACCACTACCCTCTTATTGTCTCTTGTAAGATTGAGAGATTCTACATCATACATAATCTTCTTTGGTGAGAAGATTTTCACTCGTATCTTTCCTGTATCTTTCCAGTTTTTCAAAGTAGTGCCAGAGATGTCTAAGTACTTTCTAGCATCCTTTGATGATAACCAGTATGCCATATTTTTATAAATTATCGCAAATTTTAATTATTTAATGAAATTTATAAAAATGTTTATAAAATTATAAAAATCAATAATATGATAATTTTCCTTGGTAGACATTGGTCTTTTCTCCATTAGAATTTTTACACATGATAGCAAAGTATCTTTCTGATTCTGCCACTGCCATAGCTCTTTTAGCTTGACCAGCGGTGATCTTGTATTCAACTTGACCTGACCCTAGGTTCATATTAGTAGAATATGTTGGAGCGATTTCTATTGAAGTTCCATCAACAACTGGAAGAACTAGAATATATTCATAAGGTCCAGATAATGCATAAGGAATCCTTGTATTAGTCTGACTCGCTTGGTAAAGATTGAATCGGTAATTATGGTCAACTTTGAACAAATAAAGAGTTCCTTGGCCTTGTGTAAAATAAGAACTATTCTGTTGTATGACTATGTCATCACTCGAATAAAAGACTTTGTTTATTGCATTAGTAAGAGATGGTGAATTATTTTCAGCATAAATGACACTAGGATTCTCAACTTTGTTGAATATCTTCCATGTGACAAGATTCCTCAAGTCCAGCTTGTCAAGATTCATGTATACTTCAGGATTAGTAACAGTCATTGCAACAGATCTTGTCACCTCAGCACCATTCATCCTATTGACTAGATGGCAAATCAAGTTGAATATGATTGAATGAATCTGGTAACCATTCACATCACGGATCTTAGGATTGTAATATGTCTTGTAGAATTCTCCATCCTGTTGAGTCTTTCCAGTATATTCAATCAAATTTGTTTGATTTTCAGACTTAACATAAGTTTCAATCTCTTGGGTAGATTCATTTAATCTTTGGTAGACATATCGCACATTCAATTCATTCAAGACACACCATTGATAAGATTCAATGCTATAAAGCTCATCATAATTTTCTATTTCTGTATTGACATCATTGAATCCTTGTGTGTAAAGAAAGATTTGCCCAGATTCTATTGCTGCCATAACTTGGATATCAAGATCTCTAGTTTCTTTAATAGAACCATAAGTAGGATAGTATATTATTTCATAAGTGACAGGGTCTTGATATATGGCAGCATTGAAATAATCAGAATTCGAATTCATCCTGACTTCAGCTTCAACAGGCACATCTTCATTAAAAGAACAAGTCCCAGAAAGAGTTAATGCTGAAGAACCTGTTCCTAAAACCATAGGATCCTCTTGCAAAACAAAATCTGATTGAATTGTAGAAAACTCTATGTAAAGATCTAAGTTCCTAGAAATGTTCAATTGGTTAGATCCTAATCGAGCAAGAGCATATATGCTAGGAACTTTGATTTGAATGTATCTATCATAAAATCTTGAATTCATGTATATTGGATTTGGAATCCATTCTATCATGTCTTTCAATCGATCTTTGAAGAAAATAAAATCAAGAAGTGTTACTCTAGATGCACCAACATTGGTTTTTGTTTGGCCAGCTGTTACTCTAATAGAGAATCCATCATAATTATTCACAATATATCCAGAAACTAAATAAATCTTGATAGTATCATAATAAAGGACTTGAGGAACATCAGCAGAAGAATCAAAAATTGTTTCAAATTTTTGGTAATTTCTTATCCACCCTTCGGATTTTAAGTTTTCTAAAATTTGAAGATTCTGTGATGACCCTAGTGAATAAATTTCATTAGAAGTATTAGGTACAAGATATCCTGGCCAATAAAAATTCGATCGGTCTTTATCTGGAAATCTTTGATAAGTAGGAGTATTATGCCAAACTGTATCTTTTTCTATCCTATTTCCATATGTATCAATCAAACCTAAAGTTCCATCATTGTAAGTAATTACATAAGGATTATGATTAGAAAGGAAATAATCTTCATTGTCTAGCACTTCACTAGTATCTATAGCAAAATTGTCATATTCATAAGACAATAGAATCTGTTGGTTTACTTGAATATACTTAGAAAGTGCCATTATATCTTAAAATCTTCAATTTCAAAAGGTTATCTTATTTAATGCTTCAAAATTTCCATAGAGAATATTGAATTCCTATTCCTATTTGCAATTCAGGTCTTATTTTCTCTTGGTATGTTCCTATTCCAATTCCAACATAAGGTCCTATAGACCATTTTTTGTCAAATTTCTTTTTTATCAGATTAGAAGAATTCAAATCTATTATAGCAGAATTAATATTAGAAACATCTATGTAAGGATTGTCACTTCTTGCTATCACTGTGAATTTTGATCCATCTTCTATAAGGTCTAACCATATTCCTGAATTGATTCTAATATTGTTTATAGTAGTTCTAATTGAATCATTCCTCCATGAATAATAAGAAGACCCTTCTATTTGATAATAAGGATTTTGATTGATATGCCAATTATAGAAAATATATTTTTGATTAAGATCTTTCTTTATTGAATCTGTTATAGCTTCTAAATCTACTTCTTTAAATTCAGTTTCTATTTTAGTTATTATAATAGGATGTTCTTTCAGATTTTTGATTTCTTCTTTTAATTCTTTATTATACTTATTAATAGAATTTAAATCAACTTCTACAAGGTCTTTAGCTATATAGATAGAATCTATTTTATTTTTATAAAAATAAAGACTATCTTGAAATTCTATTTGTTCTTTTATAGATATTATATTTTGTTTTATAGAATAATATATAGAAAAACTTAATGCTATAAGAAGAATTCCTATAATTAAATATAAGATTTTATTTTTCATTCTTATTTTTATTAATTATATTAATTTATAATATATATTATAAATATTATAAAGTTTATAGAAAATCTTTCTTATAAAAATAGACTTTAAATATTTCTGAAAGGTCTTTAAAGATTTCTTTATTTTTATGATCAATTTTTTAAAGAATATAACAGAAGATACAATGATAGGAGAACTTCCTTCTATCATTGGATTTAATAATAAACAAATTAATAAAGAGTTTGAATATCTTTTTGATGTTTCAACAAATTCATTGAAAACATCTTTAAGGGCACCTAATGGATCAGTCATTGCTCATTGGGGAAAATTTGTTAATCTTTCTGTTGATTATCTTTCTGTTAGGAATTTAGATACTTCAGCTTCTCTTAATATAAATTATGAACCAAATCATAAT
>CALVOS010000107.1 GCA_944350325.1 uncultured Bacilli bacterium
ATTAGTCTTCTTACTAGAATCATATGATAACCAATTCCCAAAAAGAATGGTTTGACTATATTTGGCAATGTCCTCAAAGTATTTTTTTACATTATCAAAATTCCAATCCTGTATTGAACCATCTGGCTCAACAATAAGGCTCACATAATCTCCATATCCTTTTCCATTAGGACACATTATCTCATCAGGTACATAACCTTCATAGTATAATTCAAGATTATTCTCGGATGAAGCATTTGGATATATTGTTAACTTAGCTGTAAATTCATCTCGTATTTTATAATGCAAATGCACCGGACAATATATTTTTGATTTCCAATTAAGAATTTTGCCATTGATAAGGTCGATTGTAGGTTTCCATCGATATTCTCTATAATTTTTATCTAACATTATGCATGGATCGATCTCACGATTTTCATAATCTTCTATGTCAATTGCAAATGCATTGACTTCTAAAACTATAGATTTCGAGTTTCGAATTGAAAAAATTACTTTATCTTTGAATTCCTTATCAATAAGTTTCATAGTAATTATCTATTTTTGGAAAGCTCATAATCCATTTTTTATATTGGAGATTAGTAGCAGGTTTCATAAGCCTAAACTCTCTTGGGCAATATTTTTCATCGATTTCATCCATTGAAAAACCTTGAGAAAAGGTCTTTCCTGCCTCCGTATGCCTCTCAAAAGATTCTGAATCACCATGATAAGATAAATCTACGAATTTTCCATTAGGCAATTTGACAAAAACAATTTGGTCATTAAGAGTTTCAACTATTGACACTACTTCACATTCACAAGCATATGTTTGGAAATCTTCTTCTCGGCTAAAATATTCAACAGGAAGAATATAATTTCCTGGGCCTTCTAATCCTTTAATAAAATCATTTCCATATGAACCTTGGAATTGAGAACCTGTCAAATCTTTAAAATAAATGTTTGATGTTTCCATAATGTTTAAGTGTTATATTTGTATTACAAAAATAATGTAGTGGAAACATTAACCTTATTAAATTAATTCAAGATATCAATTTAAATTGGTTAGCAAAAGAAACTAAGTTCTTTTGTGATTTCCACCTAGAAAACTCTATCTGGAACCCTTCAAGAGAAAGTCGGATCATCTTCCCTGACTTTTTTAAAGATCTTATACCTTCTTCTATCGACTGGAGACATGTCATATTAAATTCTTCCATAGACTTGATATGTTCATTTTTAAAATCTTCAGTCATAGGAAAAGCTATATTCTCTATTTTTTC
Organism: uncultured Bacilli bacterium; assembly: GCA_944350325.1. Classification (GTDB taxonomy): domain Bacteria; phylum Bacillota_I; class Bacilli_A; order RFN20; family CAG-826; genus UBA4951. Next base: position 1,254 of record CALVOS010000107.1, read on the forward strand.
TTTCCTTCCTAACTTTTGTGCATTGACTTCATATCCTCTTCTTCCTATCTCAATTGATGCCAAGACTGGATCTGGATAATGATTATCATGTCTAAAAACATAGTTGCCAACCATTGATGACCATAAAGGATAAACCTTAATGAAATGAATGTTGAATATATTGCACCATTTCTGGATTGATTCTATCAAGTCATTTCTATTCCAAGATTGATTGCATAGAAGATTGAAGAAAGAACCGAGACCTTTGTCTCCTGGTTTGAACTTCAAATTCTCTATAGCAAATGTTTCACACTTATAGTGAATAGCGATAGAAATAAGATGTTTAGATATTTCTTTTAATTCATGTTCCTTCTTCCTTGTTAGTTTCTTCTTATAATTTCTCCATGCTAACCTTTGATGCTTAGTCATGTTTTTCTTCTTTCTCTTAGGAAAATTAAGATCTTTCAGACTGAATATCCCTTTGTCGATGACTTCATAATTTCCTGATGAATTCCACTGGACAACTGAATATCCTATATAATTAGGATTCATATCAATGGCTATCACTCTATTCTTTATAGGATTAATTTTGAATCCTTCGATCAATGATTCATCAAATGAAACATGAATATATTCGAGATCAATCTTATAAGTTATTGCATATTTCTTTTCATATTGGATTCTAAACAGTTGAATCATTATGTTATGATATCTTCTAGGAACTTCAATGTCAAATATATAATGATCATTTATAGTTGGTTTGAACAGAAAAGAAAACTTATCATTATCCTCATCATAAAGGATTTGAATTTTTCTATTTCCTTTTTGATTTCCTTCTCCTATAAGATACAAAGGTCTTAATCTCTTTTGTTTGAAGATATTAAGCTTTTCATTGAATAATTCTTCATTTTCATTTTTCAATGAAGATAAAGATTCAAATAACTTTCTTCCACCGAAAACAACATTGAATCTTTTATCTTCAAACTTCTTTATTTTTCTTTCATATTGTCAATTAATGGAATATTTCTAATAGAAGGGTAAAGGTTTCTTAAATTCGGTTCAGCTATAGACCCATCAGAATCAACAATTCTATTATAGAAAAATTTAAATGCCACACTATATTGCCTAACATATTCATTGATGACATTGTATTGAATGTCATTTCTTGAATGATATTTTAATTTAAGTGTAATCATTTAGATTTTTTAAAAATATAAAAAATTATTTGTTTGAATTATTTATAATAGATTCTTCAGATCTTATAATTTTTCCATTGAAAGACTTTGATCTTAATCTCGTAAGATCTTTCCAATTCATCAAAATTGATCTAGTGCAATGAAAATATTATCTAGCTTCTTTCGACTCAATCAATCTTATTCGATATTGGACAATTCTATCATATTTGATATAAATGATAAAGTTTTTTATATGAATGATAAGAAAATAATATATTTTCTATTACGATCTTTATTTTATGATAATAGCCAATTAATTATCGAGTGTTACAATTTGGATGAATTGAAAACTCGATTAGAAGAATTTCATAATTTTGTTAAAGAAGAAATTCCATCGATATATGAAAAGATCTTTCCTATAAAAAGTGGTTTCTTACATATCATATCAAAAAATAAGAGAATCGAAATGAAAGATCTTAGAGAAAATTATGCATTTCTTAAAAAATTCTTTGGTTGTGAGTTCAATGAGAAGCAGGTTCTATCCATAT
>CALVOS010000108.1 GCA_944350325.1 uncultured Bacilli bacterium
TATAAAGAATATATTAGTTCCAGCAACTTAGAGAGAAAAGTAAAATAAAATAAGCAGTAATGTATTTTTATGTACTTTACTCTCTATTTTTAGTATATACACATATAAAATAATGGAGAAGAGAGAAGATGAATTGTACCATGTTATTAAACAACACACAATTAGTTAAAAATTATATTGCATCCCAATCTTATCAACCAGAATTTCAACAAATCATGGATTCTATGTTGGATAAGTATGGTTTGGAAATTTTTAATTTAAGTGGTATTGGTGAACAATTAGATATGAATCAAGCTATTAAAAAAATGGCTAATGCAAACTCAGTGTCTAATGGATCTATTGATGCTAATGCTAATGCTGGTTATACGACAGCAATAACTATTATGCATGAAATTGCAAAACCAGCAGCCTTATTGCAATCATATTATAGATTATGGAAATGGTTAAAAAAGAATAGAAGTTTGGAAGTTGCAAACAAGTTTGTTGAAAGTCAAATAACAGGTGCTTTTTATGTAAATGACATGCATTATATTTCTTATCCAATGAGTTATTGTTATAACCATTCTTGTTTGAGTATAGCAATGCTTGGACTTGTTGGCATAGATAGTAAAAATGATACTCAACCTCCAAAATATTTAAGAAGTTATTTTGACATTATAGAAGCTTATTTGTTAATAGCTGGTAATGCCACAGCAGGTGCTACAGGAATATCAAACCTCCTTGTTGTAGCTAGTGTATTCTTGAGAAAAATGATTGATGAAGGATTTACAGATTCGCATGTTCAATTGAATAGTGAAGAAGATTGTTGGCAGTATTTTAAAGAAGAATTAACATCATTTATCTATAAATTAAATCAACCATGTAGAGGTAATCAAAGTTTATTTTCCAATGTATCCATTTATGATAAATATTTTCTAGAAACAATTATTCCAGAAACTACCTTGGCTATTGGAGATAAAGTTTATGGAACAAACATGGAAACTGTTCAACGTGTACAAAAAATATATATTGATGTTATGAACGAAGAATCTAAGAGAGTTGTTCATACATTTCCTGTAACAACCGCATGTGTATCAAGTAAATTTAATCCAGAAACTGGAAAAAATGAGATACAAGATATGGAATTTTTAGATTATATTTGTAAACAAAATTCAAGAACTGGATTTATAAACATTTATGCTGGAGATACTGCTACGTTATCTTCTTGTTGTAGATTAAGATCCGATAAAAATAATGTATTCTTTAATTCTTTTGGAGGAGCAAGCGATTCAATAGGTAGTATGGGGGTTGTTTGTATTAACTTGCCACAATTAGCATTTAAACATAAAGATAATGTTGAAGAATTTAAGAAAGAATTACATGATTTAGTAATTTTAGCACAAGAAGTTAATTATGCAAAACGTTGTCTATTGAAAACTAGTATTAGTAAAGGTCATTTACCATTGTATACTAATGGTTATATGGATCTAAGTAAACAATTTAGTACACTTGGGTTCGTTGGTTTATACAACGCTTGTGAAATTCTTGGTTATGATATTGTTACAGAAGAAGGTTTAAATGTAGCAAAATCTATTTTGGCTGATATGGAAACTTATAATGATGAAGTGGCTAATAAATATAAAATTCCTTGTAATATGGAAGGAATACCAGCAGAAAATACAGCCAAAAAATTAGCAGATAAAGATCGTATTCTTGGATATAATACAAATTATGATTTGTACGCTAACCAATTTATTCCATTATCTAAAAGATGTAACTTATTGGATAGAATTATGTTATCAAGTCAAATGGATAAATATTGTTCTGGTGGCAGTATAATGCACATTACTGTAGATGGACAAATTGACGCAAGAATAATGTTAGATTTAGCAAAAGCAATTATTGAATCTGGAGTTAAGTATTTTGCTTTTAATTATGAAATAAATCAATGTCAAAACGAAGCTTGTAAAAAGATTTTTGTTGGAAAACATAAATCTTGTCCTGAATGTGGATCTATAAATATAGAACGTTATATGCGCGTTGTAGGATTTCTTACAAAAAAGAATTCTTGGAGCGAAGCAAGACAAGCAGAAGATAGACAATATTATGTTTTTGATGATTCTCCTGTAACAACATAATTATATATTAAAACATACAACGATCGAGTGTATAAGTTAAAGTTACAACCAGGATTTTTATTCGATCGTTGTATAAATCCTGGTTTTTATTTGCATTTATGAATAATGTATTTGTAAGATAACCTCACAAAAATTTATGAATTTACAAGATTGGGAGAAATTAAATAATGAATAATAAATTGCAATTTGCTCATGTAGAATATTCTATTTCAACAAAATCGATTGATATATTTAATTCTGGTTGTGACGCTAATCCAAGATGTAAAGATTGTTGTAATCCAGAATTATGGGATTGGAATCAAAAAGGATTAGATTTGGATGTTGTTTGTAAAAAAGTAGAACAATTAACAAAGAAATTTTCTAATTTGGTGGAAAGATTTTTATTGGTTGGTGGAGATCCTGTAGATGCTTATATAAGATATCCAGAGCAATATACAGAATTATT